>NZ_JAPDPH010000015.1 GCF_026013475.1 Micromonospora yasonensis
CGCCGGAGTGGATCGGCTCGCGGTGCCCGCCGACGTACCCGCGGCCTGGCTGGCCGGTTTCGACGGGCAACTGCACCGCGATGCGCCTCCGCTGCCGCTGGCCGAACTCGACCGCGTGGACGCCGTGTTAACCGGTTGCGCGGTGGCGATTGCCGACACCGGCACGATCGTGCTCGACGGCGGCCCGGGGCAGGGGCGACGGGCCCTGACGCTGGTGCCCGACCGGCACATCTGCGTGGTGCGTACCGACCAGATCGTCGGCCTGGTCCCCGAAGCGCTCCCCCGCCTCGACCCGCGAGCACCGCTGACCTGGATCTCCGGCCCGTCGGCGACCAGCGACATCGAGCTCAACCGGGTCGAGGGAGTGCACGGCCCCCGCCAGTTGGAGGTCCTGCTGCTGGAACCCGGCGGGTGAGGCAGGTAGGCGCCGGGGCGGAGCCTCTCGTGCGACTTTCCCAGCCAACGAACTATCCTGCAGTCATCGGATGTGTCGGCAGGAGGTTCGCCCGCGATGTCGCTGACCGACGACGCGATCGACAAGATCAAGCAGATGATCACCAGCGGCGAGTTGCGGCCCGGCGACCGCCTGCCACGGGAGGCTGATCTCGCCGAGCGCCTGGGGCTGTCCCGCAACTCGCTGCGGGAAGCCGTGCGGGCCCTGTCCCTGATCCACGTGCTCGATGTGCGGCAGGGCGACGGCACGTACGTGACAAGCCTGGAGCCCACACTGCTCCTCGACGCGATGGCCTTCGTCGTCGACTTCCACCGCGACGACACGGTGCTGCAGTTCTTCGAGGTACGACGTATCCTCGAACCCGCCGCGGCGGCGGTGGCCGCCATCAAGATGAGCGACGAGGACATCGGATGCCTGCGTAAGCTCCTCGATGAGCTCGGCCCCACGCCGACGGTCGAACAACTGGTCGCCAACGACATCGAGTTCCACCGGCGGATCGCCGCGGGTTCCGGCAACCAGGTCCTGTGCTCGCTGATCGAGGGGCTGTCCGGCCCCACGCAGCGGGCGCGGATCTGGCGCGGCCTGACCCAGAAGGACGCCGTCCGCCGCACCCTCGACGAGCACGGACTCATCTGCGACGCCATCGCCAACCGGCAGCCGGAGATCGCCCGCGCGTGGGCCACGGTCCACGTCGCCGGGGTCGAGCAATGGCTACGCCAGGCGCTGGCGGAATAACGGCCGAACCCCGGCCCTGCGTATGGTCTTGCGACCGTGCTCCGTGCCTGATCAGGCACGGAGCACGTCGCATCCCGGTCCGGCCCACGCGAGCCCGACAATGCTCCCGTCAGTGGTCCGGCGGCTCACCGCCATTGGCCGACGGTGGCGACGCTACGGCGGTCAGTGCGCCACGGCATCGACAGATACCTCCGCCGCGGTGGTCCAGGGACGGCCCTGAACCTCTCCCAGCGCCACCAATCGCACGTAGCGAGCGGTGGTATGCGCGAACGGGACCCATTTCTCCTTCGCACCAGAGTCGAACTGACCGGTGGCCACCGGGTTGGCCCAGGTCTTGCCGTCCTGGCTCAGGTAGACCTCATAGCGGGAAATCCGCCCGTTGTCGGTGTCCTGCCGTGGGAGGTATCGCAACGCGCAGACGTCCATTGTGCGGCCGAGGTCGAGTTGGATCTCGTGCGGCGGCGGCGGGTTGGAAGCCGACCATGCGGTGTGCCAGAAGGTGCCCGGATTACCGTCGATCGCGTTGGCGCCGGCGCCGTTCTCGCCAGCCGTCTCCTCGCTGTCGACGTAGGTGACCGCCGCCGGACGGGTTGGGCTGCCGGCACAGGTGACCTGCACTGGGAGTTCCTGGGTGACCTGCTGACTGCCGCCAGCCTGCCAGCTGATGGTGCTCGTCACCGTGGCTGCCCGGGCTGCCCGGTCACCCGGCCAGCGCAAACTCACGTCCACGCGGCGCGTCTCACCGGTCGCCACATCACCGAGCTCGACCGTACGGGGCTCGACGGTGCCGCCGTCGCTCACCTGGAGTTGCACCGTCACCCCGGTCGCCGAGCCCGCGGTGCGGTTGGTCAACTCGACCGGCAGGGTGGCGGTCCCGGAGTCGTCGAAGACCACCGTGGCGGGCACCCGCGCCCGGATCGGTTCCCGCACCAGGTCCCCAGCCGCAGCCAGGAAAGTGTCGAGGACGCCGTCAGCGATCTTCACCGGTGCGCGGCCCCAGGAGTTGTCCGGGGGGTCGACGGTTACCGCTGCCGCCCGGTCAGCGAGGTCCTCAGCCGACTCGAGGAGGCGTCGCGCCTTCTCCCCGTCGCCAGCATGCTGGGCGGCGAGCGCATCGAGCGCGGCGACGAACGCTTCACCCCACAGGCCGGTGGCGTCCAGCCAGGGGGCCGCGTCGGCGACGAAGCCCTCCGCCACCGCTCCGGCACGGATCACTTCCGGTGCGCCCGCGATCGCGTCGGCGTATCCGCGAAGAGCAGCGATTGCCCCGTCGCGATCGCCCGCCTCCCAGACGCGCCAGAACTCGGCCAGCTTCGCCCGCAACGCGGGCGCCTGCGGCTGCCACGGTGTGGTGCCGAAGGTCGGCGCCAGGTGATTGAGATCGCCGAAGACCAGCAGCGCTTCAGTCGCGGCCGGATCATCGCCCGCGAGATGGCGCATTGCCTCCCGCCAGTTGCGCCCCGCGTCGTACGCGCGGTCGTTCCAGGTGAAGTCGGCGACCCCGAAGACCGCTACCTTGCTACCCGCCGCCTGGTTCATCGGGTTGGCGACGATGCCGGCGAGGTGGTCGGACAGGCCCGCCTCACGTTTGTCGTACGGCGCCAGCAACAGCCGGCCCCGGGTGTTCCAGTAGTCGTTCACCGGGTAGTTGTCCCAGACGAACACCTCCCGCCCGTACAGTTCGGAGATCCGCTGGGCCTGGTCATTGGTGATGCTAGGGGGCACCACGTCGGTGCCGGTCCACATCACCACCACCTCGGCAACCAGGTCGGTACGCCAGGAGCGCTTATACGGGGTCTCCGACAGGTCGCCGTACTGCGTCGGGACGGTCTGCAGCGGCCGTACGCCGTCGTGGGTGCCGACGAACTCGTGCTGCAGGTAGTTGAGCAGCTCCGCCTGGGCCCGACCGACGCTCGCCTGGCTGGCGGTTCCGTACCGAACGCGGTCGTCGTCGCAGTTGAAGCGCAGCGAGATGTCGTCCAGCGGCACCGAGAACGCGTGAACCCCGATGTCGTACATCGCTTGGAACTTGCCAACGAGCGCCTGGCGGTCGCTGTCTCCCGAGTAACAGATCGTGTTGCCAGGCGACAGCGCGAAGGTGAACCGTACGTGGTGGCGAGTCGCCTGGTCGACAAGCTGCTGCAGCTGGGCGAGTTTCGCCAGCGGATAGGGCTCGCGCCACCGCTCCCGGTGATACGGGTCGTCCTTCGGCGCGTATATGTAGGTGTTGGCTTTCACATCGCCGTAGAACGCGAGCTGGTCGAGACGCTCGTCGTGGGTCCACGGCGGCCCGTAGAAGCCTTCGATGGTGCCGCGTAGCGGCATCGACGGGAAGTCGCTGATCTGCGCCCCGGCGAGCCGCCAGCCGCCGTCGTCACCGGGCAGGAACAACTGCCGCAGCGACTGGACCGCGTAGTACTGCCCGGCTGGATCGGTACCGCCGAGCCCGACCGTGCCGAGCGGAACCTCTCGGCTCACGCGCAGCGCGTATCCCTCCGGATGAGCCGGCGCCGGAGTGGACCCGAGCGCCGCCGCGACGTCCGCGCGCGCGGCACCGCCGAGGTGCACCGTCAGGGCGGCCCGGCTGCTGGCCGTGCGCACCACCTCGACGCGATCAACACCGTGCTGCTTGAGCGAGCCGACCAGCAGGTCACGGGCGGCGGTATCGGTGTCGTCGCCGACCACCACCTCAACCGTGCCGGGGACCACCACGTCTGCCCCCGCCCGGCTCATCTGCTGCGGTGCCGGCGACACCACGGGAAGCTCTGGGGCAGCGGGGCGCTCGCCGCCGCGGGCGCTGGCCGGCACGGCGGTGAGCATCAGCAGGACACTGGTGGCCAGCAGCGCGCCGGGCATCCGACAACGGCCGAGTCCGGCAGCTTGACTTCTCATCAGGCGCCTCCATCCGGCTTGGCCCGCACCTGCACCTCGGCCAGCGACAACGGGTTGCTGGCCGATTCGAGCTGGATCCGTACGTAGCGGCCACGCAGGCCGGCCAGGTCGATTCGGGTCGGCCGCCCGGCCTGGCCCGGCTGGTGCAGGGCGGTGACACCGGGCGCCGTGCGCGCGGCTTCCAGCGAGTCCGCGGTGATGGGCGACTCGGACACCAGGACCCAGTAGTTCGACAGGCGGTTGGCGCAGCAGTCGGTCCGGTTCCAGACCGCGATCTGGTCGATGGCGTAACTGGCCTCGAGGTCCACCTGCCACCACGCCTGGTTCGACGGCTCGGCGGTGTGCGTCACTGACCCGGCCCCGTACGCGCCGTCGGTGTTGCCGTCGACCGCCCGGCTCGGGACGCCGCCCCAGGCCAGGCTCTGCTGCGTCGCCGGCTTGCCCAGTGCGACGTTGGGCAGCACGACTTCGACGGTCCTGGTGGTCCGGGTGCCGATGCGGCCGACCTCTGTGGTGAGGCTGATCGGGTAGCTGCCGGTCGCGGCACCGGCGGGCACGGACAGCGTCACGGGCACCTCAACCGTCTGTCCCGCCGGGATCTCGGGCACCACGGTCCGGGTCGGCTCGATGGTCCAGCCGGCCGGCGCGGCCAGGCTGACCCGTACGTCCGGCGAGGTGGTGCTGCCGGTGCTGGTCAGTTTGACGGTGCCCTGGACCGTGCCGCCCGGGGCCACCTCCCCCGGCGCGTCCAGCGTCGAGCGGATGAGCTGGTGCACGCCCGGCGTGGAGATCTTGAAGACGTACGCGTGCTGGCTGGTGGTGGCGGCCTCGCCGGGCGTGGTGATCACCACGTTGCCCTGCGCGTCCCGTTGCCAGGGCAGCGCCGAACCGTCCGCACCCAGCAGCCGTACCGTGGTCGACTGGCCGAACGGCAGGTCGCCGCCCAGGGTGAGCCGCTCCCCGGGCCAGGCCAACGCGATGGCGTAGAGCGAGCCGTCCTTGACCGTGTAGCGGATGGGCACGTTGCTGGCCCGGTCCTCGGCGTGGCTGAAGTACGTGGTGCCGTAGATCGCCTCTCCGTTGACCCGCAGCCAGGCGCCGATGTCCCGCAGCCGCTGCTGCATCAGCTCGGGGATCGTGCCGTCAGCGCGCGGCCCGATGTCGAGCAGCAAATTTCCGTTCTTGCTGACGATGTCCGCGAGCGAGTCGATCAGCTCGTTCGAGGTGAGGTAGTCCTCCTCCGGCTCGTTGGCGTTGTACCCGTACGAGTGGGCGATGCCGCGGCTGGCCTCCCACTTCACCGGGTCGATGTCGGCCTTGACGGTGTACTCCGGAGTCTGGAAGTCCAGTTCGGGGCTGTCCAACGCGCCGGTGCGGGTCTTACAGCGGTTGGCGACGACGACGTCCTTCGGGTACTGGCGGTTCTTGGCCTGGTTGTAGTAGTCGGCGATCACCGGGGCCATATCCCAGTACGCCGCCGAGCGCTCCCACTGGCCGTCGCACCAGAGGATGTCCGGGTCGTACCTGTCGATCAGCTCACGGACCTGGGGGTGCATGTAGTCGTGCACGTAGTCAGCCACCGGCCCGATCCCCGTGTACGGCACGGACGCGCCGGTGTACGGGTTCGTCGGCTGCCGGCCGGTGTAGTTCGGGTTGTTCCACTCGTAGAGCGAGTAGTAGAAGCCCGCCTTCAGCTTTCCGTCGCGGCGTGCCGCGGCAACCAACTCGCCCGCGAGGTCCCGGCGCGGGCCGCGGTCCACGGCGTCGCGGGTGCCGGTGGCGGTGTCCCACAGCGCCACCCCCTCGTGGTGCTTCGAGGTCAGCACGAAGTACTTCGCACCGGCGTCGTTGAACAGGTCCACCCACCCGGCCGGGTCGAACTTCTCGGCCCGCCAGGCGTCGATGAACCGGTCGTAGTCGTAGTCCGTCCCGTACGTGTCACGGTGGTGCTGGTACGTCGGGCTGTTGCGCTGGTTCAGGTACGCCCAGTACCACTCGGCGTAGCTGCCTCGCGGTCCCCAGGCCGGGACGGAGTAGGCACCCCAGTGGATGAAGATGCCGAACTTGGCGTCGTCGAACCACTCGGGCACCGGATGCGTGTCCAATGAGTCGGCGGTCGGCTGGTAATCCGGTGTGGGCTCCTCCTCGGCGGCCCGGACGCCAGCGGCGGGGAGCCCGAGCAGCAGCGCGGCGGCGGTCAGCACGGCCACGGAGCGCGGAAGCTTACGTTTCACGATCGTCCTTTCGGTTCAAGGCCGGCGGAGGGCGCTCACCCGACAGCGATGGAGAAGAGGTAGATGGCCATCCAGCAGTCGTCGAGGTTGACGTAGGTGCACCCGGCGGTGTCGAACGGTGGCTCAGCCGGTTGTGCTCAGGGTGGTGGTGTACTGCGCCCGGACCTGCTCGTCGGTCAGGGCTTGGGCGTAGACGGCGGCGTCGTCGATCGCCCCGTTGAGCGTGGTGCCGTTGAGCTGGCCGAAGTACGCCTGCGGCAGTGGGATGGTCTGCGGGAGCATCTGGCGGCGTTCCCCGTTGACGTAGAGGGTGGTGCTCGAGCCGTCGGAGACGAAGGTGAGCTGGGTCCACTGCCCGAGCGGCACTGAGTAATCGAACGCGTAGTCGGCGACGCCGACCTTGGTGAAGCCGACCTTGCCGCCGGTGCCGTACTGCTCCAACTTGATGTTGCCCGCTCTGGAGCCGAGCAGGTTGGCGTCGTTGAGCGTTCCGTCCTTGCGAACCCACTGGGTGTAGGTCCACGGCCCGGGGATGTCGAGCCCGCCGATGCCCAGCCCATCACCCCGGCCGGTGAACTTCAGCGCCTTGCCCGATCGGCCGTCGGCATAGGAGGGCACGCCGATGATCTGGGTCGACATGTGCAGGGAACCGGTCCCGTCGAGTACCGGGCGCACGTTCATGCCGGGTGCGCCGTCGTTCCAGCCCTCCGGGTAGGCGGCCGGTTCGAAGGTGTAGGTGTGGACTGGTCTGCCGTCGGTGGTGGGTTGCTGGCTCGGGAACCCGTTCCATCCAGGGGCTTTCCCGATCCTCGCTTTGAGCTGCGTGAACTGGGCGTAGGTGGTGGCGGGAGCGGCGTTGTGCCACATGGTGTTGCCGGCCGCGTCGCGCAGCGGTGCCGACCATTGGTCGGAGTAGGCGTCCGGCGCCCACATCTGGTAGTCGTTCCAGACGTGCACGGTGCCGCCGAGCAGCTTCGGGCTTGCGTTCAGCCGCCAGCTGGTGTGCGCCCAGGATGGATTGCCGTACAACTTGTGCACCGCGTTGGCCGTGACGTAGAGGTTTCCCGACGGTCCGGCCTGGATCCGGTCGTACGCCGCCAGCCGGGGATCGCTGCCGTCGCCGGTGTAGTCCATGACGATGACGTCGGTGTCGACCTTGTGCATGGGGGCGTCGGCGTATTCGAACCCGTTGTAGATGATGGACCGTTTGCCCTTGGCGACGACGTGGTCGTTGACCTGGTTGATGTAGTCATTGAACAGGTCACCGAAGGTGCTGTAGCGGTCGGAGTTGTTGGCGAGGAAGGTCTTGACCGCGGGGCAGTTGACCAGGTTCGGGGGCATCTCGTCCCCGCCGAGGTGTACGTACGGGCTGGCGAACCATGGCATGAACTCATCCAGGATCCGCTCGGCGGCGGTGACCGCCTCGGGCCGCATGATGTTCATCGCGAAGCTCGGGTTCACCCAGCCGTAGACGTACTGCTGGCCGCAGGAGTTGTCCGGTGTGGCCCCCGACCCGTCGGGGTTGGGCCCATGCCCCATGCCGATCTTGAAGTAGTTCGACACCGGGTCGGTGTGTCCGGGGAACTCGAACCCCGGCACAACCTGCACGTTGTTCTCCCGGCCCAGCTCGATAAACTCCCGGATCTGCTCGCGGCTGTAGGCGAACTTCTTCGAGGTGAGGCCGGGCAGGTTGTCGCTGTACAGGCGGAAGCCCTCCGGCTCGACCAGGTGCAGCTGCAGCATGTTCTGCTTGGTCCAGCCCATCTCCCGGATGGTGTCCTTGATGTACTCCGGGGTGTAGTACTTGCGTGCGGCGTCGATGCCGAACCAGCGCTGCGGCTTACTGGGCACGTCCACCGTCTGCCCGTGGGGCAGCGTGTCGTGGCCCTCGTCCTGGCGCAGCAGCTGCAGTACCGTACGGCTGCCGTAGTACAGGCCAGCGGTGGTGTTCGCCTCGATGGTGACCCGGCCGTCGACGGTCAGCCGGTAACCCTCCGCACCCAGCTCGTTCTCCGCGACCAGCCGCAACCGGATCCCGCGATCACTCTCCCGGGTGCCCGGCCCGGCCGCCATCGCCCGCCCGGTGACCGTCGTGTAGTCGGCGGCCACCGTCTTCGCCACCTCGGCAAGCGTCCGGTCGGCGAGGCCGGGCATGCTTGCCCCGGTCGTCGCCAGCGACTTGTGCTCCGCCGGATAGGTGACCTGGGCGTCATCGGCGAAGGTGTAGCGACCCGCACCCGCCTGCCAACTGGCGAGTTCCGGCACCACACCCGGCTTCAACGTCGCCGGCGACGGTTCCCGCTGGTGGTAGACCTCCACCTCGGCCAGGCTCAGCGGATTGGTGGCCGACTCCAGCTGGATCCGCACATAGCGCCCCTTGACGCCGGCCAGGTCGATGACGCTCGGCGTCCCCGCCGTGGCCGCCTGCCGGATCGCGGTCACCCCGGGCGAGGACTTCGCCTCCTCGAGGCTCTGCCCGCGAATCTCCTGCTCGGAGGTCATCACCCAGTAATTGCGCAGCCGATCCGCGCAGCAGTCGCTCCGGTTGTAGATCCGCAGCTCCGCCAGTTCCTCCGCGGCCCCCAGGTCGACCTGCCACCACGCCTGGTTGGACGGCTCCGCGGTGTGGGTGATCGAGCCCTGCCCGTACACGCCACTGGTGTTGCCGTCTACCGCCCGCTCCGGCGCCCCGTCCCACGCCAGACTGCTCTGCTTCGCCGGCTTACCCAGGGCCAGGTTGACCCGCCCGACCTGCACAGTGTCGGTGGCGGTCACCGTCAGTCCGGCCACCGAGGCGGTGACGGTCACCGGCACGCTGCCGGCCGCCGTGTCATCCGGTACGGTGATCTTCACGCGTTGCGTGACCGTCTCCCGCGGCTTCAGCGAGGCCACCGGCTGGGCACCCGTGAGGCTCCATCCCTGCGGCGTGACGCCGGTGACGGTCAGCCCGGTCAGCGTGCTGTCCCCGACATTGGTGTAGGACAGCGTGGCGTCCGCCGTGGCACCGGGCGACACCCGCGCCGGTAGCTCCAACCTGCCCCGGACCACGATCGGCGCGTTCGGGGTGTGGATCCGCAGAGAGTACGCGGCACCGAGCGGATCGACCGCGCTCCCCCCGTCCGGCATCGTGACGACGATGTTGCCCGCGCTGTTGCGGTGCCATCGCAGATCCGCCGGCGCATCACCGACCAGGGTGATCTTCGTGTTGGCGTTCACCGGCACGTCGGCGCCGAGCGTCAGCGTGTCACCCGGCCACTGCAACGCCGTCGCGTACAGGTCGCCCTTGTTCAGGCTGTAGCGGACGGGAACAGCGCTGGCGGGCTCCTCGGCGCGTGTCCAGTACGTCGAGCCGTAGATCGCCTCCCCGTTGGTCTTCAGCCATTGCCCGACGTCGCGCAGCCGGGAGGCCTGCGCCTCGGGGATCGTGCCGTCGGCGTCCGGACCGACATCGAGCAGCAGGTTGCCGTTCTTGCTGACGATGTCGACCAGGTCGTGCACGATCTGGGCGGAGGACAGGTAGTCCTCGACGGGCTCGTTCTTGTTCAGCCCGTACGAAAAGCCGATCCCGCGGCTGGACTCCCACTTGTTCGTCTTGATGTCCGAGACCTTCTCGTACTCGGGCGTTTCGAAGTCGAGCTGGTCACCACGGTAGGCAGGGCCCGGCCTGACCCGGCACCGGTTGGCGACGGCGACCTCCTTGGGCTGCGGGCGCTCAGCGGCCTGGTTGTAGAAGTGGGCCAGCGTGTCGCCCATCTTCCAGTAGCTGGCGTCGCGTTCCCACTCGCCGTCGCACCACAGGAGGTCCGGGTCGTAGTCGTCGATGAGCTCGTTCATCTGCGGCAGCATGTAGTCGGTGACGTAGTCCTCGCCGCTGGCGACACCGGCGTAGGGAATCTGCGTGCCCGTGTACGGGTTGGTCGGCCGCCGGCCGGTGTAGTTCGGGTTGTACCACTCGTAGTTGGAGTAGTAGAAGCCACGCTTCAAACCCGAGCCCTCGGCCGCGTCGAACAACATCCTCGCCAGGTCCTTCTTCGGACCGTGGTGCACGACGCTGCGCGTGCTCTGCTTGGTGTCCCACAGGGCGACGCCTTCGTGATGCTTGGAGGTCAACACGAAGTACTTGGCGCCGGCGTCCTGGAACAGCTTCACCCATTCATCGGGCCGGTAGTTCTCGGCCTTCCAGTCGTCCATGAACTCGTCGTAGTTCTTGTCCGGGCCGTAGGTGTTCTGGTGATAGTTGTAGGTGGCCGAGTTCTTGCTGTTCATGTAGTTGCCGTACCACTCGGCGTAGCTCTTCCGGGGCCCCCACGCGGGAACGCTGTAGGCACCCCAGTGGATGAAGATCCCGAACTTCGCGTCGTCAAACCACTGCGGCGTGGAATGCTTCTCAAGCGAGGCATAGTCACCGGTGTAACGGTCAGGCGGCTCACCCTCCACTGGGGAGGCGACCGACGGACCCCCCGCCATGACCAGTGCCAGGACACCCGACATGGCAGACCCGGCAATCCGAAGCAAGCGCTCTCGACGTCGTCGCATACGTGCGGCTCCCAGCAGCCAGGGACGGGCAACCACCAGACGGGGCAGATGCCATCCGTACCGAGAAAGACCCGATGACCGAGGATCGTAGGCGCGACGCCACTTAGAAGCAACGAGTCACGTCGATCAGGATTGATCGAAAGATCACTACTCGCGGCAGGCCGGGATCAACTGCGAGACCAGCGTCTGGCGGGATCTGGACGATCATCCGAGGCTGAGCCTACGCCGGGCCCAGCACCCCGGGACTCTCCGACGGACGGAGCACCTCCGCTCGAGACATCGGATCTCTGTCCGGACCCGTTCCAGCCTCGGCCAGGTAGTCACGCCGGCCGGCAGGCTGGAATCAACATCACCAACGCGGCAACGGCGGTACGGCGAGCGCGTCCCACGCACCGGAACCGACGACTCACGGGCTCGGCCGTCGCCGACAGTGTGCGACTCACACACCTTGCGTCAAGGCTATGCACATAAATTACGGATGGCGTCCGGCGGGGGGCGATCAACCGCTCACCCCCGTGACAGGCAGGCCATAGTGAGGTATGAATGTTCATGTCTGCCTGTTACTGATCGCTGCGAGGCTTAAATGCGCACGTTTATTCACTCAGCCCGCTGACCTGCAACCCGTGAACGGCCTCCTGACCGTTCAGCCGGTTGATTCCCGTCACCGGCACACCGTGCCGGCACCACGTTCCACCGGAAATGTGGTGCCAGCGAGCCGCGGCGTGCGCCCCTGCTCAGGGAGGCGCCACGACGGTACGAAAGCCGGGCGATCGGCGGCCGCCGCTGATCGCCGTACGGCCGGGGACGGCCACCGGGTCGTCGCGCCGGCCGGGCAAACCCACCACATGGGAAGGGAAGGCTGATGTCAAGCAGAGGACCAGGCAGGCTATTGCGACTCGCCGCGACGGTGCTGGTGACACTGGCTGCGACCACGGTGAGTGCCACGCCGAGCACCGCCACCGCGGCGGGTTCCACCCCGATAGTGGTACCAGCGGTGATCCCTGAACCGACCTCGATGAGCATCGAGCCGGGCCGTTCGTTCCAGGTGACGGCGCGTACGAGTGTGGTGGTGGACGGATCCGAGGAGGCGTTGGCGATCGGCGAGTACCTCGCCGAGCTGCTGCGGCCGGCAACCGGCTACGCGGTGCCGACGTCGCGGTTCAACGAGACCCCGGCGGCGCACGCCATCATGCTGCGGATCACCGACGACGACGGTTCCTTCGGGCCGGAGGCCTACCGCCTCGATGTGACGCCCGGGATGGTGCTGCTGCAGGCCGCCACCGCGCAGGGCCTGTTCCACGGCGTGCAGACGCTGCGGCAGCTGCTGCCGGCGCAGGTCGAGGCCGACTCGGTGCAGAGCGGTCCGTGGCGGATTCCGGGGGTGCACGTGGTCGACCAGCCCCGGTACGCCTGGCGCGCGGCGATGCTCGACCCCGCCCGGCATTTCCTGACCGTAGCCGAGGTGAAGCGGTACATCGAACTGCTCGCGCTGTACAAGATGAACACGTTGCACCTGCACCTTGCCGACGATCAGGGCTGGCGGATCCAGATCGACAGCTGGCCGCGGCTGGCGACCTACGGCGGCAGCACCGAGGTGGGTGGCGGCCCGGGCGGCTACTACACCAAGGACGACTACCGCGAGATCGTGGCGTACGCGGCCAAGCACCAGATCACCGTGGTGCCCGAGATCGACATGCCGGGTCACACCAACGCGGCGCTGGCCTCGTACGCCGAACTCAACTGCAATGGCGTGGCTCCGAAGCTGTACACCGGCACCGGAGTCGGCTTCAGCTCGCTGTGCATCGACAAGCCGATCACCTACCAGTTCATCGATGACGTGATCCGCGAACTCGCCGCCATGACGCCGGGGAGCTACCTCCACATCGGTGGCGACGAGGCGCACGTGACCCCGCACGACGACTACGTCCGCTTCATCGACCGGGTCGAGGACATCGTGAACCGGCACGGCAAGACGATGATCGGGTGGGAGGAGATCAGCGCCGCCGACACCGCGCCGCCCACCGTCGCGCAGTACTGGAGCACGCCGGCCGAGGCGAAGGCCGCCGCCGACAAGGGCATGGAGGTCATCATGTCGCCGGCGCAGAAGGCGTACCTGGACATGAAGTACGACCCGAGTACGCCGCTCGGCCTGAGCTGGGCCGGCTACACCGATGTGCGGGACGGCTACGAGTGGGACCCGGGCAGCTTCGTGACCGGGCTGGACGAATCGAAGATCCGCGGCGTGGAGGCCCCGTTGTGGGGCGAAACCATCGAGGACATCGACGACGTCGAGTTCATGACCTTCCCGCGCATCCCGGGAGTCGCCGAGCGGGGCTGGTCGACCGCCGCGGGACGCTCGTGGGACGAGTACCGGCTGCGGCTGGGCGCGCACGGTCCCCGCTGGGACCTGATGTCGGTCAACTACTACCGCTCTCCCCAGGTGCCCTGGGGCGAGCCGGCCCCGGTCGCGGTCGCCACCGACGACCAGGTGCTCTACGAGCCGGACGGATCCGCCCGCGTCACGGTCACCGTCACCAACCGCAGCACCGGCTCACTCAGCGACCTGGCCGTCGCGCTCGCCGTCCCAGACAGCAGCGAAGTCCAACCAGCCGTCCGACACCTCGAGGTGCTGCCCGCGGGACAGACCCAGCAGCTGACCTTCGACATCTCCTTCGCCCAGGCCGGAGCCCGGGCCGCCGAGTCGGCCACCACCGTCACCTGGCAGGCTCCGGTCCCCGGTGATGTCCGGCTGCGCAGCCCGCTGCGACTCTCCTGCGCAGAGGATGCCACCAGTCCGGTAGCCGTAACGTACGCCGACAGCCAGGAGACAGTCGGCGAGAACGGCGCAGCCACCAACACCATCGACGGTGACCCCAACACCATCTGGCACACCCAATGGCGCGACTCCTCACCCGGTTATCCCCACGAGATCCAGGTCGACCTGGGCGCGGCCAGCTCCGTGTGCGCGTTCCGCTACCTGCCCCGGCAGAACGGCGTCAACGGAACCGTCGACCGGTACGAGGTCTACCTCAGCGCCGACGGCCACACGTGGGGACAGCCGATCGCCAGCGGACGCTTCGGGACCACCGGCCAGGGCGAGAAGTGGGTACCGCTGCCCGAGACCGGTGCCCGGTACGTGCGCTTCGTCGCACTGAGCGAGATCAACGGCCGCCCGTGGGCCGCCGCCGCCGAGATCAGCGCCGACATGCGGTGACGTCCGTACGGTAGAAAGGGTGCGGTCCGTGCCGTCAACCGGCACGGACCGCCCATCGGGCCGGCGGTTCCGCTGTCCACCCGCACCTTCCTCGCCTGGCCGATCTCAGCGCCACAAGCATCAGCCTCGGCCCGGCGAGCCCACTGACCGTGCCGATCCCGAACGATGCGGGTAGAGCACGCTCAGCCGCTCAGCGCTCCCCGATGTGGATTTGGTGAGGCATGTCAACGATGCGACAGGCGTCATGCCAGCACACCTCCTGTCATGTCCAGCACACACCTTCTAGACGACGCGCGTTGAACGAGCAAGGCCGCAGGGTCCGATTGGTTCGGGAGTCGGCTGCCCTGGTCACGCTGCTGGCCTCGACATGGCTGATGGTGGGAGCGTCGCTTCACGAGGCGGGCATTGCAACCGTGTCGGCAGGTCGTACCGGATTCGCTGTTCTGGGCTTGCTGACGCTCACCTGGTGGTCAACACTCCGCGCGTCGTCATCCACGGGTAAACACTCCACCCATGCCGTGGCACCTCGGTACCGATGGTGGCAGGTTGCGCTCCTCGCGCTGTCGGGCGTGACCGCCTACACGGTGCTTTCGACTGTCGCGATCAACCTTGCCGGCCCGGCGTTGCCCACCTTGGTCATGTCACTCACCCCGGCCGTGGTCCTGGTCGCAGAAGGCATGCTGGCACGCGCACGTCCGCCAACACGCACGATCGTCGGAACGGCCCTCGCGGTCGCGGGTGCCGTGCTCTACGTGATCCCCCAGCTCGCGGGAGCACTCGGGCACGACGTCGCGCTCGGGGCATTGTTCGCGGTCGCGGCGATGCTGTCGATGGCGTTCTACGGCCTCTACTTCGCGAGGGTGAACCGAACCTATCAGGGAGCGATGGCACCGCAGATCATGCCAGTCTTCGCGGTCGGGGCGATCCCACTCGCGATCTGGGCCTCGGTAGAGTTCGCGGCTGGAGCCACGGTCAGCTGGACAGTGATCGGGATGCTCGCACTCCTCGGCACCGTGATCTATGTCCCCGCCTACCTCTTGCAGCATCGGATCCTGTTGATCGGTGGACCGTCCTACTCGGCACTCCTCGGACTCGCCGTCCCTCCACTGGTAGGGGTCAGCTCCGCGATGCTGCATTTAGCCGGGGTCCCCCCGCCAATGCAGATCGCTGGCATGGCACTCACGTTGCTCGGGATGTTCCTCGTCATCCGTCGCAAGCTCGAACCAGCAAAGGAAACTATTTCATGATCAGCCACCTCACTTCCACCCGTCGGGGTTGCCGTAGTTTGGTGCCGGGCCGCACGAGGAGCATCAGCCGGCCGAACACCCGAATCATGACCAGGTAGAGCGGTCGAACAGCCACGAACCCGATCATGCCCCAGCTCGGTAAAACCCCAGATCACAGCCTGTGCGTCGAGTTCTGGCACGGACCGCCCCCTGCAACGCGCCGTTGGGCCCGGGGTTGGCCCGCTCCCCTGTCGGCGGCGAGCCTGTCGCTTTCCAGGTGCACATCATCCTCGGCCTGATAGTCCTTGGGTCTGCCGTGATTTGGCCGACCTGAGGTCTGCGTGCGCCGAGGATGATGTGCAGAGATCGCTGGTGGGAACGCGGATCCGGCTCACCGCGGCGCCGACTGCTGCGGCATGTAGCTAACTGTGCGGGTGAGAACAGACCGGCGGGTGGCTCAGCCGCAGACCATCCGGGCGTCGGCCCAGTCGGCGTGGTCGAAGGCGTTACCGTCGCCGCCGTCGGTGACCCGAAGCGTCAGTATCCTGACCCCCGTCACGTCGACATCGATGGGGCGGGCGCTGTCGGTGCCGCGGACGACACCGGTGTCGGCGATTCGCCGGCCATCGCCGAGCACCTGATACACCACCGAGCCACGCTGGGCCGTCTCGTCATCGATACCAACCTCAGCATGGAGGGTGCGACAAGCACGGCCGAGCCAGATGGTGATCTCGCTGGTCGCGTGCGCACCGAGGCCCTTGGCGTACGTCTTCCCGTCAATGGTCAGGGTAGCGCCGTCGGTGGCACCGTTCTCACCGTTGGACTTGTCGCGCTCGACCGGCCCCCACCCGTTGGACACGCTCAGGAACGGCAGGTCGCTGAGATATGCGGTTCCGCTCGGGGTGGGAGGCGGCACGAACAGCCGAACTACCTGCTCCACATGCACCGGGCGGTCCGCCGGGTCTTGGGGGACGCGGTAGGTGGCTACGACCGGTAGGTCGACATAGCCGTAGCCAACCTGCTCCGGTGGCGTGACGGTCCATTGACCCTCGATGGACCAACCGTCCCGCATATACGGCTTCGACACCGTCGCACCGTCGACCTGCCACCCGGAGGGCGGCATCACGCGAAGCTCCACGTCGGTGATCGGCCCGTCCGCCGACAGGGTGAACGTGCCGCTCACGTCGATGGCGCCGCCCGGTTGCGCGTCCGTCTCGGTCGGGGTCACCGTGAGGGACGTCTGCGGCACCTGCCGGACCGGTTGATCGCAGGTCGACGTGTCCGCACGGTACCTGCAGATCGCCGCGACGAACCCGCCGTTGGTGGCTACCGGCACCGCGAGCGTGTCCTTTGCGCTGACGATTTGCGTCTCCCGGATCAGGCCGTTCGCCCCGTCGCGGAGCGTCTCCACCCGCCACTGGCCGTCGGGCAGGAAGCTCAGCGGCGTCTGGAAGGTCTTCGCCGATACGGCGGAGATCGCGCCGAGGTACCAGCGGTCACCGGCTCGCCGGGCGAGGACGACCTCCTTGCCGGGACGGCCGCTGAGCAGGCGAGTCTCGTCCCACGCGGTGGGAAGCTGGTTCAACATCCGCAGCGCCTCGGGCTGCATCTCGTAGTTCTCCGGCTTGTCCGCGCCGTGCTGCCAGCCGGACTCGAAGACCAGGAACGTCGCCAGCTCGTGCGCGTCGGTGGTGTCGAGGTCAGTAATGCCGAAGATCGTGGGCGTGGTGTCCATGCTGCCGACGACGTTGCGGGTGAACGGGAGCGTCGTGTTGAGCACGGCGCGGGTCGTGTCCGGCGGATTCAGGGTGAGGTACTCCAGGCCGTGGACCGCCTCCATGCTCATCACGTGCGGCCAGGTGCGCTGGATGCCACGGGGGATGGTCGCACCGTGGAAGTTGACCATCAACTTCAGCTCGGCGCTCTTCGCGAGCACGTCGTCGTACCACTTGAACCGCGCCTGGGAATCCGATTCCATGAAGTCGATCTTCACGCCGGCCACTCCCCAGGACTTGATCAGCGGCAGCGTGGTGTCCCGCTCCTGCGCGGTGTCCAGGTTGTTCCAGTGGAACCACAGCAGAACCTCGACCCCGCGGGCGCGCGCGTAGCGGACCAACTCCGGCACCCAGCTGCGATTCCATCCCTCATCGATCAACACGTACGACCAGCCGTTGCGCGCGGCGAAGTCGATGTACTGCCGCTGACGGGCCGGGTCCCGCGGGCTGCTGTGCTCCGACAGCCACGACCAGGCGACCGCGCCGGGGCGGATCCAGGAGGTATCGGTGATCCGGGCCGGCGGGGCGAGGTCGTCGACCAGCGTCGAGGCGGTAACCGTGGCCAGGTCACCGACGATAGCGGTACGCCACGGCGTGGCCAGCGGGCCGGCGCTGGTGACCTGCGCGTCGGCCAGCTTGATGGCATACGTACCGGACCCCGCCTGATGGGTCAGCCGGCCACCGGAGTACCGGCCGTCCACGTCCGACTCGGTGAGCAGGACGTAGGCGCCGTCCACATCGAACAGCGCGGGGAAACCGAAGTCACCCGTCGCCGCAGCGCCGGCGGTCGTCTCAACAGGCCTAGTCTCGTAATACGTGACGTACGGCTGCAGCCAGGCGGACGCACCGGTGGGCAGGGAGAACGAGGAGGCCTCCCGCTTCACCGTCACACTTCCCGCCGTCGGCAGGACGTACCGGTAGGCGACGCCATCATCGGAGACGCGGACCACCAAATCCATCCGCGCACCGCCCGGACCGGAGAACGACAACGTCGACTCCTGGAACCTGGCACGCCGCTCACGCTGCTTTCCCGTGGTCATCACGTAGTTCTCGTTCACAACCCGGTCAGTGCGCCCCAGAAACTCCAGATCCCTGGTCAAATTGGCGGATGTGGTCTCGAGACCGATCTGGGCCGGCGCGAGCACGGTCTCACCCTGGTAGGTGGCGGCAAATGCCAGCGCCCCGTTGGCATCGAGCGAGACTCGCGCCGAGGCGGGCGCCGATGCCGACGGGCCGGTGACCACCCAAGTGGCCGGCTCCCCGGCTGCCTGGGCAGGGGCGGTCGGCATGACCGCTGCCGCTACAAGCAGCGACAGCGCGTAGACAACGGGGAAAGTGCGGGGAGAAACAACCAACTGCATCGGTCCTCCTGTACTTGAGTTGCCGAGCGGGCGGGTAACACGTCGTTCTATGCAATCGGGCAGTGGATCGCCGAGTGTTCCCAGAAGACGCTGAAGGCGTCAGGTCGGAGCACGGAGGCTATCGGCAGGCAGGGGCAGACGGCGCTGCCCCTGCCTGCCGGAGCTCGATCAGCCGGTGGCGAGCGTGCTGTCGTCGCTGGCGTTCGGTGCGGTCGAGCCGGTCAGGCCATCAGACTCGACGTTGCTGCTGCTGACCTGAGCGGGGACGGTGGCCTGGGCCGGGCTGGCCTCGGGTCCCTCGGCCGGAGAGTTGTTGGTGCCAGCCTGCTGCAGGCCACCGGAACGGACTTCGAAGCGCCACAGCGAATAGCCGAAGCCGGAGGCCCGCCTGATCCCTTGCATCCGCACGTACCGGCCGGTCACCGGTGCGAAAGTGAGCTCGTCGACGCGGGCACCCGACGGCTTGTCCCGGATCGCCGCGACCGTTCGCCAGTTCGTCGCGTCGTCCGACACCTGAAGGTCGTAGTCGCGACCAGAAGCCGTCTCCCAGTCCAGCAGGACGCGCTGAACGGGCTGCGGGGATCCGAGGTCCACCTGAATCCATTCCCCGTCCCGGTAGGCGCTGGCCCACCGGGTCTTGGCGTCTCCGTCGGTGGCGTTCTCCGGTCCCAGGCTCGGCACCTCCGACGACGATGCGGTGGTCGGCCGGCGCAGCGCCAGGTCGGGTGCGTCGAAGACGCGCATGCTCCACAGGGCGTACCCGTCCTGCTTCTGGTTGGCCTGCGTGCCGGTCAGCCGTACGTGCCGGGCGGTGACCGGGTCGAAGGTGAGCGTGTCGATTCCCGCGGCCTCGCGGCCCGTACGGGCGGCGACCGTGGTCCAGGTCGCGCCGTCGCTGGACACCTGGACCGCGTAGTCCCGTCCGTGCTCGGGCGCCCAGTCCAACTCGACCTTGCTGACCACGACCGGCTTGCCGAGATCCACCTGCAGCCAGGCCTCGTCTCCCGGGCCGCTGGCCCACTTGGTGGTCCCCACCCCGTCGAACGCGGCGGCCGCATCGCCCGCCGAGGCGGTCGCCGGCCGGCCCACGCTCAACTCTCCGTTCGCCGCCGTGGCCAGCGTCGTGGCAACCTTCGTCAGCCCTGTGCCCACGCCGAGCCTACGCACCGTGCCGAGGAATGTGCTGTACGGCGCGCCCGACTTCGCCCCACTCCACATCTTCTGGGCAAGCACGCCGAACGTGGGCTCGACCAGCCCGTGCACATCAAGTTCCGTGTAGGTGGCCAGGGTCAGGTCGTTCCACACCGCCGACATGGCACCGAGCAGCTGGGGATCGCCGGGGGCCACACTCTGCCCGCCAGGGAAGACATGCGGCTCCCACTGGTCGTAGAGATACTTTCCGTCCAGGCCGTGGCCGTGGTAGTAGCCCGCGAACGGGACGATGTAGAGCAGGGCGTCGTTGGTGTTGATGAAGGACGAGTACCCGTCCCGCTTGATGGCCTGCGGCCCGTACCAGCCGTTGTTCCAGCTGTTGAGGGTCACGTCGCGGTCGTATCCGTCGGCGTTGGGGGCCATGACCGACAGGCTGCCCCAGGCCCGCGGATGCTTGCCGAGGGCCCGGATGTGCGCGGCCATCTCGTTGAAGTAGACCTTGTAGCGCGGCTTGTCCACCGTGTACTCGTCCGCCCCGAAGTGCACATCGGGACTGCGGAACCAGGGCACGAACTCGCCGAACACCGATTTCATGAACGCGGTGGTCTCCGGCTTGGACAGGTCCAGATGGTCGGAGTCGCCGTTGTTGAGGCCGAGCGACGGGCGGAACCGGATGAACGCCAGCGAGTGGGCCGGCGCGTCGATCTCGGGGATGATCGTGACGCCGTTGACGGCGGCGGTGTCCTCGAAGGAGTCCCAGTCGGCGCGGTCGTAGGCGCCATCGGCGGAGGCCAGGCCGGCGAGCTCGGGGTTGTCGGTCTTGAGCCGGAACCCGGCCTGGACCTCACTCCAGGGCCGCCCTCCCTTGAATCCGTTGTCATTGAGATGCAGTTGCAGCTGGTTGAGCTTGAACCAGCCCATGAGCCGCAGGTAGTCGCGGATGTAGTCGGCGGTGAAGAACCGCCGTCCGACGTCCAGCATGAAGCCGCGCACCTTGTAGTTCGGCCAGTCCACGGCCGCACCCACGGAGATCGAGTCGCGACCGTCGTCCAGCAGCAGGAGCTGCAGCAGAGTCCGGGTGCCGTAGAAGACGCCCTTTACGGTCGGCGCGGCGATCGTCACGTTCTGGTCCGTGACCGTGAAGGTGTAGCCCTCCTCCGCGAACCGCGCGCCGCCCTCGGCATCGGTCAGGGTGGGGTCGACCGACAGGACGATGTCGCCGTCCTGCGGGATTCGCGGGGAGACGTCCAGCTTCCGCCCGGTCACCTGTTCGAGGTCGGCCGCCACCTGCGCGCCCGGCCCGGCGAGCTCGTCGCCCTGCTGCTTGGCGAGCACGATCCGGCTGTGCTTGCGCAGCTCGAACGTCCCGCTGCCGCCCTCCCATTCCTGCAGCGCGGGCACGACGGCGGGTTTGGCATTGACGGCGGAGACGGGTTCGGCTGCTGCCGGCGCTCCCATGGCGACGAACGCCGGAAGCGACAGCAGGCAGACGAGCCATGTTGGCCGCAATTTCATGCGTACCTCCAGGGGTGGTGGGGCCGTTGGGAACCGCGATGGGACGGCGACGCGAGGGGCAGGGCCTTCGCGAGAGGATGGGACCCGGGACATCGACGGTGGTGCGGCGTGTCGCCGTGCCTTCGGTCCGGGTGGCGTTACTGTGGCCGGCGCGACGCGAAGGTCCCCGGTCAGTCGTCTGGCGGGAAGACCTGGACCTCGTTGATCGTCAGGTAGTTCGTGCCGGCGAGTTGGATCCGCACGTACCGTCCGGTGGCGTTGACGGGCACCGTCGTGGGTCGGCCGGCCGGCGCGGCCTGCATGGTGCTCCAGACGCCCGGTGCGGTGAGGTCCGCGGCGGTGAGTGGGCGATTCGGCAGCGGGCTGTCGGACACCACCAGGTGGTAGTTGGCCAGTCTGTCGGTGCAGCAGTCCGCGCGGTTCCAGACCGCGACCTGCCCGACGGGCTGGCTGCTGCCGAGGTCGACCTGCCACCAGGCGCTCTGGTCGTTGTTCGTGTGGCTCAGATTTAGGTGGAGGCCGTCGGTGTCGCCGTCGACCGCGTTGGACGCCGAGAAACTGACGCCGCCCAAACTCGGGTAGGTGCTGGACTGCACCGCCGGCTTGTTCAGCGCGAGGTTGGGCCGCTGCACGTCGACCCTGGTCCGGGCCGTGAAGGTGGTGTTGCCCACGGTGGCGGTCATGGTGATGTCTTGTTGGCCGAACGGCGCGTCGGCGGCCACGCTGAGGGTGGTCCGGAACCGCTGCGCGCCGCCTCCCGGCGACGCGTCGAGTTTGAAGGTGGACGGCTCCAGGCTCAGGCCGGCTGGCGCGTTGATGCCGACCTCTCCGACCGGGTTCGACTCGTCGCCGGTGTTGGACACGGTCACCGTCATCGGCACCGTGTCGCCGCGGTGGACCTGCTTGGTGACATCGCTGCTGAGCCGCAGTTGGGGCATGCCGGGGGTGGAGATCTTGAAGGTGTAGGCGTGCCGGCTCGTGGTCGCCTCGGCGCCTTCCGCCGGCATTGTGACGATCATGCGGCCGTTTTCCCGGTGCCAGGCGAGTGGCGCGCTGTTCTTCGCGCCGAGCAGCGTCACCTGGGTGCCCGGGTTCGCCGGGATGGTGTCCGCGAGGTTCAGTTGCTGGCCCGGCCAGTCGAACGCGGTGACGTAGACCGCGTTCTTCTTCACCGTGAACCGCACCGGCACGTTCGCCGTACGGTCTTCGAACTGGTTCCAGTACGTGCTGCCGTAGATCGCCTCGCCGTTGATCCGCAACCAGTCGCCGATCTCATGCAGCTTCGCCTGGTGGTCAGCCGGAATCGTCCCGTCGGGCCGCGGTGACATGTTCAGCAGCAGGTTGCCGTTCTTGCTCACCACATCCACCAACTGCTCGATGAGCCGATCTGCGGTGGGGACCGGGTAGCCGGGCTTGTCCAGGTAGAACCAGGTGCCCATGGTGGCCGAGGTTTCCCACTTGAACGGCTGGATGTCCGACAGCACCACCTGCTCCGGAGTCAGGTAGTCCGGCTGGAACCGATCGGTGTGGCTACCCTGGTCGGAGATACGGCAGCGGTTGTTCACCACGACGTCCTTGGGGTGCTGCCGGTTCATCGCCTGGTTGTAGTAGTGGGCCAACGTCGGCATGAGGTTCCAGTACGCCGCGTTGTGCGTCCAGTCGCCGTCGCACCAGATGAGGTCCGGATCGTAGTTGTCGATTAGCTCCTTCATCTGCAGGTTGAGGAACTCGGGGTAGGTCGCGAAGGGCTTGTACCCGGTGTAGGCGATCGGTGCCCCGGTGTACGGGTTCGTCGGCTGCCGGCCGGTCTCCGCGGGATTCAGCCACTCCCAGATGGAGTAGTAGGCCCCCCGCTTCAGCTCCGGCGCGCGTTCCTTCGCCGCCGCGAACAGTTCACCGGTGAGATCCCGGTGCGGCGCCTGCGCCACCGAGTTGCGGTCGGAGTACCGGCTGGGGAACAGCGCATAGCCGTCATGGTGCTTCGTCGTCAGCGCGAAGTACTTCGCGCCGGAGTCCTCGATCAGATCCACCCACGCGTTCGCGTCGAACTTCTCCGCAGTGAACCGGGGAAAGAAGTCGTCGTAGTTGAAACCTTCGCCATAGGTGTCGCGGTGATGCTGCCAGGTGCCGCTGCCCCGCCGGTTCATCTGGTACTGGTACCACTCGTCATACGCCGGCACCGAGGTCGGTCCCCAGTGGATGAACACACCGAACTTATCGTCGTTGAACCAGTCCGGCGCCGCGTGCTGTGACAGCGACTGCCACGTTGGCTCGTAATCCGACGCACCCTGGGCAGCGCTCGTTGGCGTCGCAGCACCCAGCAGCGGTAGGACGCACAGCGCGGCGAGCCCGGCTCGAAGGCGTACGCCAAATCTCATGTGATCTGTCCTCCTGACCCGGGTCGACAGGCGTCGACGCCATGCACCTGAACCCATCTGGTGAGCGTCCGTTCGCCGGGCATCCGCGGACGATCGCCCCGGCGCGGCACGCATCGATGAGCCTGGTTTCATCAGCGTTCCGCCTACCCTAGGGGCTCGTCATAGATCGCGCAAGATATAGGATCGGTGCGATCGATCCGGACTGTGATCAACGGCATCAGCCCGTCGCCACGGCGACGGCGACCTCGTCGCGGCACATGAGCCCATGGCGGGCACATCGCCATCGACAGCCGCTTCGCTGCCATCGCGCTCGGCCGCTACGCCGCACCCAGGTCGTCGAGGCACGTACCTTCGACCCGTCCACACGGGAAGACGCCGGCGTTGTCCACCAGGACGACGAACCGTCGTAGTCGGCCACCCCTCAGGCGCATAGCTGACGCACCTGGACCGGGCCGCCGGGCCACCCGTCCGCCGCTACGAGCAGGCCAACCCCGGTGCCCTGGTCCACATCGACATCAAGAATCTCGGCATCATCCCGGATGGCGGTGAGTGGCGTACCCAAGGCCCCGGGCATGGCAGACGCAACCGCCCGCCTCACCTCGCGGACCCCATGACGCCTGGAGCGGCACCCGGCTTGGCTTCGCATTCATCGAATTAAGCCCCGGGCCCGTGGTCGCCAGACGGCGTCCACGGGGCCGGGGCCGGGAAGTGGTGCATGCGGGGGGTCAGCGACCGCCTCGCTCGCGCGGGTTCACCGGCTTGACCCGCACGTCCTCGCCGTTGACGCGGACGATGACGGTGCCCTGGTCGCGTGCCCGGTCGGCCACGACCGTGAAGTCCATGACGCGCCCGTCGCGCCAGGTGCAGCTGACCTCGTAGCCGCCGCGAGCACGTAGACCGGTGAACGAGCCGTCGGCCCAGTCTTTGGGCAGCGCGGGCAGGAGGTGGATGACCCTCTCGTGGCTCTGCAGGAGCATCTCGGCGATCGCACCGGTGATCCCGAAGTTGCCGTCCATCTGGAACGGCGGGTGGTTGCAGAAGAGGTTCTTCAGCGTGTTGTACCGCAGGAGGCCCCGGAGCATGTACCGCGCCCGCTCGGCGTCACCGAGCCGCGCGAACAGCGCGGCCCGCCAGGGCCAGGTCCACGATCGGCGGCTGTCACCGGAGACGGTTGCCTCGCTGAACGGGATTCCCTCGCGCTCGCCGCACCGCGCCTTGAGCGAGACGAGAGCGGCTGCCGCGAGGTCGGGCGACACGTCGGGCGTGATCTGGCGCCCCGGGAACACCGCGAACAGGTGCGAAGTGTGGCGGTGGATGTCGTTCGGGTCGTCGCGGTCGGTCTGCCACTCCTGTAGCTGGCCCCACCGGCCGATCTTGTTGGGCGCGAGCCGGGACTGCAGGTCGGCGATGGTGGCCCGGTACTCGGGGTCGACGTCGATCGCCGCCGCGCAGTCGAGGTAGTTCTGGAAGAGATCCCAGATGATCTGCTGGTCGTACATCACGCCGTCTTCGCGCGGGCCGTGCTCGGGCGACCACCCGTTCGGCGAGACGAGCTCGCCGGTCTCGTTCTCGACGAGCCGGTCCTCCCAGAACTGGCAGATCTCCTTGATCATCGGGTAGGCGATGCGGCGCAGGTAGGTGAGGTCCTGGGTGAAGGCCCAGTGCTCGTACAGGTGCTGCGCGTACCAGGCGCTGGCGACGGTGTTCCACTCCCACGCGTTGCCCCCGAAGATGCTCTGGCTCGTGCGAGCCGTCCAGCCTCGGGTTTCGGCGCCGAAGGCGTTGCGGGTCGCGACCCGGCTCGGCACCGCGACCTGGCGTACGAACTCGACGAGAGCCTCATGGCTCTCGCTGAGGTTGGTGGTCTCCGCGCCCCAGTAGTTCATCTGGATGTTGATGTTCGTGTGGTAGTCCGACGCCCACGGGGGCTGGTTGCTGTCGTTCCAGAGCCCCTGGAGGTTGGCAGGCAGGCCGCCGGGCCTCGAGGAGCTGTGGAGCAGATACCGGCCGAGGACGAACATGGTCTGCTCGAGCCCGGGGTCGGACTTGCCGGTGCCGTAACGGGCGAGCCGGGCGTCAGTCGGGAGAGCGGTGACCTCGTCGTCGGTGCGCCCCCAGTGCACGGAGACGCGCCCGGCCACGGCTCGGGTCTCGGCGACGTGCGTCCCGCGCAGGGCCTCGTAGGACTGCGCGGCTGCGGCGTCGAGGGCTGCCATGATCGCGGGCTGGGGGTCCGGTCCGCGCCACTGCGCGGCAGCGTCGAGCTTGTAGTCGGTGCGCGCGTCGAGGAGCAGGGTCATGCGCGTCGCCGAGCGCACCCGGAGCTGGGAACCCGTGCCGGTCACGGAGCCGTCGGTTTCGGCCACCCGGAGGACGGCGGCATGCTTCAGGCCGTTTCCCATGGTGCCGCGGAACTCGACGGTCCGCGCTGCGGCGTCGACCGTCGTGGACGCACCCTGCGCGGAGGTGAGGGCGAGGTCGCAGTCGAGCGCGCCGGCGCGCTCGGCCTCGTAGTGCAGCACGAGCAGGTCGGCCGATCGGCTGGCGAACGCCTCCCGCAGGACCCGCTGTCCGGGGGAGCCGAACCACGTGGCGTGGATCCCGGACTCAAGGTCGAGCGCCCGGCGGTACTCGACCACCGGGCCGAGCGTCGCCGTGTCGAATCCGGTGCCGACGAGGCGGATCTCGGCCACGCGCACAACCGAGGACCCGGACGCCGGTCGCAGCGTCAGGCGGTACCTGGTGAACGCCTTGGGCGTGCCGACGGTGAACTGTCGACGCTCGCCGCGGTCGAGGGCGGGCTGGGCGTCGCGCTCGTCGAGCAGCGTCCACGCCTGGCCGTCAGTGGAGCCCTCAAGGGTCCACGAACCGGGGTCCTCCTCAGGAGTGTCCAGCGCGGCCGTGAGGCTGTAGCCGGTGACCGTCGCAGCTGACGCCAGGTCGGCCTGCCACACCGCCCCGGCGGTCGCGTCGGCCGCTCGCCACACGGTGGAGCCGTCCCCGTCCACGGTCCGGGAGATGTCCTGCCCGATGCCGGCGCCGTCGGCATGGCCGGAGGGCGAGGAGACGTAGAGGCGGCCTCCACCGAGGTCGACCCCGGCGAGCCCGATCTCGGCCACCTGGAAGTGGCTCACCCCGGAGCGGGGCGTGAACGCGAGGCGGTAGAAGCGGTAGGTCGTGCTGTTGGCGCAGGTGAACTCCTTGGTCTGGAACCGGCTCTCGAAGGGGCCGGGCAGTGAACGGGTGTCGAGCGTGGTCCACGCGGACCCGTCCGTCGAGCCCTGGAAGGTCCAGGCCTGGGGGTCTCGGAGGGGGACGTCGTTGGCGCTCGTGAGCTGGTAGGTCGAGACGGCGGCGGATGCGGTGAGGGCCACCTGCCAGATCACCTCCGACGGGGGACGCTCGATACACCACTTCGTCCGCGAGTCGCCGTCGACGGTCTTGTCCACCCCCTCGGTCGCGGCGGTCGTGTAGGGACCACCAGGGGCGGTGATCTCCGGCCGGGCACCGAAGGAGAGCATGACGTCACCGAAGGCCCGGTAGGAACCGAAGCCGGTCATGCTCGTGTCGAAGGCGCCGTCGGGGCGACCGGCGAGGGCATTGTCGTAGTCGTTGACCCCACCCCAGAGGCTCTGCTCGTTGAACTGGATCCGCTCGCGGTCGGGCTGGCCGAACAGCATGGCGCCGATCCGGCCGTTGCCGATCGGCAGCGCCTGGGACTGCCAGTCCGTGGCAGGGAGCCGATACCAGAGAGAGTGGCGGGCGAGCGAGGTTCGATTCACCGGCGCCAACCCGGCGGATGCGGTGGCCGGAGCCCCGACGGTGGCCGGTGCCGCCGACGCCGGAGCCGTCGTGGGCTTGGTAACGAGAGGGGTGAGGGCGAACGCGCCACCGAGTCGCAGGACTTGGCGCCGGTTGGGGTGGTACGGGGCCATGGACGAACTCCTGAACTTCAATGATCGGGTCTATTTGCGGCGGAATGCGGACGAATGATCACGCCAGGCGTGCCTGGAGCTCAATCTGACAGGATAAAGGTCGGATGTCTAGTGCGGCGGCCGCCGTTTGAGATGTCGCTGCTCTGGGAGGCTGGACGCGAAGCGGCCACCGCATGATCGTCTGTACCTTGTGGACATAACTTCAGATCTGGCGGTGGCCGCAGGCCACAGCGTAAATCCTGGTGCCGGGGAGCGGGTCATGGCCGGGGTGCTCGGGTGTTTCGTGGGCCGCTTCGGACGGGTGGAGCCGCGCCGGCGTGCTGCGGCGTTGGTGACCGGGCTCCTGGCCGATCTTGAGGTAAAGACGTGTTGGCAGTTGGCGGAGCAGGCCGGGCATGCCCGGCCGGGCCGGCGAGCCACCGAACAGGCCGCGCACGAGCGGTGGAAGCAGGCGTTGCTGCGGATCCGCCGTGCATGCCAACAGGACCCAGTGGCCGTTGTCGATCGCCACGCGGCATCCCACCGGCCTCACCGGGCTCAACATCAACCCGTTCCAGGTGATGATCGAGGCCGGCTCACCGGATGGCTCGGCCGCTCTCGACCCCGAATTCGGGCGGGTTCCTGCGCCTGCTACCGCCGAAGCCGAGTTCTGCGCAGCTGGCGATGGCCAAGAGGCTGGCCGACGCCGGGGTGACAGCAGAGGCCGACCCCGAGGGTAACTGGGCGATGAACTATGCGGCCCTGGCGATGCAACCCGCGGGTGACCGTCGAGTCTGTCTCCGCGACGACGGTCGTCGGGGTGCTGTGCCAGCACGGCAAAGGGGGGCAGTTCCGGTTGAGGCCGGCCTGGACGACGCAGTAGGCATGAGTGATTTCGCAGGATTTCGTCAAGACCCGATCACAAACGATCAGGGCGCCAACCATCGTTCAACCCCAGCCACCCGGATGTTTCGCTGCCGGACTCGTACCGCCCGCACGCTTCCTGCACATGAAACCAATCCGCGCAGCGGCAACAGCCGGTCTTGTGCTGCTGGCCTTCGTACTGGGCCTCGGCGCACAGCCCGCATCCGCGCACGTGTCGCCACAACACGCCGAACTCGTCGTCTCCACCAAGGAGAACGTCACCAGCGGGAGGCTGATCGTCCACCGCGACGTGGTGTCGCCCGAGGAGGCGGGCGCCTGGGCATCACGCCTGCTGACCGCATCCTGCCCGGTCAGCGGTTCCGGCGTGGCCGGCGACAGCGGCGGAGTCCCCGGCGGTGTGGTGGTCGAGCTGGCGTGGAGCTGCCATGTCGACAAGCTCGACCTGACGTCGATGCTGAAGGAGGGCGGACTGACCCAGGCCATCGTCGAGTTCGACGGGAACACGGTCGACGCGACCGTGGCCGCCCCGGTCGTCGATGCGACAGGCGCCCACGAGGCCCCCGAGAGCCCTGCCTTCCCGTGGCGCCCCGTGCTGCTTGGCCTGGCCCTCGCCGTTGTCGCGCTGCTGGCCCTCCGCTCGGCGCTCCGGCGTCGCTCGCAGTTCCAGCGCCCGCTGCAGCCGCCGGCCGGCAGCCGTCGCCGTAGGCGGCTCGTCGCGGCCGGCGCCGCCGTGGTGGCGGGTCTGGCTCCGTCCGGCACATCGTTCGCCGCCGACGCGGCGACGACCGGTGACTGGGTGTCCGTCCAGGGCACGGTCTTCAAGGACGTCAACGCCAATGGCGTACGGGATCAGGGCGAGGCCCCGATGCCCGGCGTCGATGTCACCGACGGCGCTGTCTGGACGACGACCGGCGCCGACGGCTCGTACACCCTGCAGATGGATCTGACCCGCCGGGAGACCGATCTCGTCAGCATCGTCTCCCCCAACGGCTACACCCCCGCTCTGCGGCAGGACTACGTCCCGCAGTTCTTCCACCGGGTGCCCGACAGCGGCCCACGCACCGGCATCGACTTCGCCCTCGTACCGGACGAGAACGCCGCCAACCCCACCGAGAAGTGGTTGATGGTCTCCGACACCGAGGTGTCCAACACTTCGGACGGCGCCGCCCGCTCCACGCTGCCGGAGTGGACCGGCCAGGTCGAGGCGATGTCCGAGGTCGACGGCGCGTCGATGGTGATCACGACCGGTGACCTGACGGTCACCGACTACGCTCAGGAGCCACGCCGACAGGGCGGCTACGACATCCTGCGCAAGGGCCTGACCGACGGCAAACTCGGCCTGCCCTACTACCCGACGATCGGCAACCACGACTTCGGCGGCACCGCCGCCTCCCGGGGCTATGCCGGCAGCATGGACTACTGGCGGCAGAACATGGGCCCCGAGTGGTACAGCTTCGACCGCAACGGCCGTCACATCGTCGTCCTCGAAGACAACTACGACTCCAGCGGCCTGAAGCCGCAGCTGGAGTGGTTGCGTGAGGACCTCAAGCGCCACGCCGTGGGCAAGCAGGTGCTCGTCTTCGCCCACCGGTCCCTGTTCACCCAATGGGGACCCGCCGCCGGCATGCAGCCAACCATCGACGAGCTGGCCAAGTACGACGTGCGGATGTTCGCCGCCGGCCACAACCAGCAGGCCGAGTACCGCCGTGGCGCCTTCAACCGCTCGGTCGAGGTCAACAACCAGGGCAAGTACGGCATCGACGGCTCCCACCCGGACTACAAGATCCTTGACTTCAAGGACATCACCGACGACCCGCGCACCAAGCGCAACGAAGACACCGGCTATGTCATGGGTACGCACCGGCAGTTCGACATCGATGACGATGCCGCGCTGGTCAGCCCCGCACAGGGCAGCGTCCACCCCGCCAGCGCCAAGATCCCGGTCGAGCTATACGCCGAGGACGACGGCCGTACCCCGGCCAACGCGACCCTCACCATCCGCGACAGCCGCGGCCGTATGGTGAAGGAGGAAATCGGCCTGAAGTTCGGCGCCGGCAACGCCCGGACGGGCATCGAGAACTGCTACACGGCACCCGGCGGCACGCCGGAGCCCTGCCCGGACGCCCGGATCTCCTGGACCCGGGTCAGTGACCGCATCGAGGGCCTGGGCCCGGGTACGTACACGGCGGAGATGACCGCCGTCGACACCAAGGGCAAGGCGTGGCCCACCATCGAGAACACCTTCCAGGTGCTGCCCGACAGCCAACTGGCCAGGCCCAGGAGTGGCCAGGACTGGACCCGTCAGGGCCGCGACGAGGCGGGGCGGTCCGCGAGCGCGGACGATCCGGGCAGCGAACTCGACCTGCGCTGGGCCGCCAGCACCGGTGAGCAGTTCAACCTCAACGGATCGGTGATCGCCAACGGCAAGGTGATCGTCTCCTCCCGGGCGTTCGACTCCCCGCACAGCATGGTGCTCGCCTACGACCTCACCTCTGGCCGCGAGATCTGGCGGACCTACCTGGACGGCGACGCCGAGTCGGCGCCCACCCTGCACGACGGCAAGGTCTACCTAACCACCGCCGTCGGCCGGATCTACGCTCTCGACGCCGAGGACGGCCACGTCGTCTGGCAGTCGATCGACCGTGAGGAGCAGCACGGTGACACCGTGCGCCGCTACGGCCGCGCGGGCGGACCGGTCAGCGTCTTCGCGCTTGCGGGCGCGGACCACCGCTCGGTCGCCGTCTACCAGGACGCGTACATGATCCGCTGCCGTGACGCCGAGACCGGCGGGATGCTGCCCGGCGGCTTCGGCGCCTCGTTCGCCTGGGGCCAGTTCCACAGCACGGCGGTCCGCCAGCCCGGCTCCAACACCGCCTACCTGCACACGGGTTCCAGCAACACCCTGGTCGCCATCGACCTCTCGGCCTGCAAGAAGCTGTGGGAACAGAACACCGACGGTGGCATCGACAGCCACTCCTCCCCGGTCCTCACCGACCCGGCCGATGGGAACCCTCAACTGGTGACGGTGACTCAGAGCGGTGCCCGCGGGCACGACCTCACGACCGGCAACGTCCTGTGGAAGTCCGCCGCGAACGACCCCTGGACCTGCGAGCCCGGCAAGGCACCGCTGACGAGCCCCGCCGTCTGGGGCGACATCGCCTACATCGCGGGCCGCGACGGTGTCATCCGCGCCTACAACACGAAGGCGGCCGACCCGGCCAAGCCGCTCTGGGAGACCAAGGCCGGCTACCTGCCCGGGGAGAGCCCCACGGACGACAAGTGGCGGGTGGCCAGCGGCTGCGCCACCAACACGGGGCCCGGATCCCCTGTGATGCACGCCCTGGTCACCAAGGACCTGGTGTACGCGGGCACCTGGGACGGGCGGCTGGTCGTCCTGGACCGCGCCAACGGCAAGCGGCTGGCCGAGTACAACCTCGGCGGCGGGGTGACCTCGGCACTGTCCATCAGCGGTGACTGGGTGATCGCCCTCACCGACGACGGGTCAATCCACGCTCTGGCGGCCCGGCACGGCCGCGGCGGCTGACGACCCGATACACCGCTCTCGCGCCGGTGCGCGGCCTCCCGGCCTGGGAGGCCGCGCACCGGGGCAATCCCGATGGGACACCACTGTGCACATCTTCAGCCACCACTGCTCCAACCTGGCACGCCTCCTCCTCGTCGGCGCCCTCACGGCGCTGGCGCTGCTCGGTCTGCCAGGCACGGCGGACGCGCATCCTTTCGGTACGCCCCCGGTTGCCGGGATCACCGCCGACGGGAAGGCGGTCGTGGTCATCTGGTCGGCCACGGAGGACGACTTGGCCGTGCTCCGCACGAAGTCCGGCGCAGCCGGGACATCCGAGGCGCAGTACCTCGGCTCGCACATTCGGCTGAGCCAGGACGGCCAGCCCTGCCCGCTCGACCACGCGGACACCGCACGCCTCGGCCAGGACGGCGCCCGCCTCCGCTACCGCTGCCCAAATCCGGTAACCGCGATCGCCGTGACCATCACCGCGCTGAACGACGTCGACCCGAGGTACCGCACCATCTCCATCACGGAGTCGGGCAGCGGCGGCCTGCACACCGCCAGTGAGCCGACCCGCAGGCTCACGCTCAGCCCGCCCGCCGGTGGCAACTCGGTCGTCTCGGACCGGCGGAAAGGGCCGTTCAGCATCTGGACCACGGACCTTTCCGGACTGCTGGAACACCGTGTCGTACTGCCCCTGGCGCTGCTCGTCGCGGCCCTGGTGGGCGCCTTTCACGCGTGTGCCCCCGGGCACGGGAAGACACTTGCGGCCAGCTTCCTCGTGGCAGGCCGGGGAAGGGTACGGGACGCCGTATGGCTGGGCATCATCGTCGCCGTGATGCACACCGCGTCCGTCACCGCACTCGCCGTCGGATGGTGGCTCGCCGCGGAGAACGCTCCGGACATCGCGGCATTGACCGGCTGGCTGCAGTTGATCGCTGCCCTGGTCGTGCTGGGCGTCGGGGTGGGTCTGCTGTGGCGTCACCTGGGCAACCGAGGCCATGCGCACGGCCACAACCACGGGCACGGCCACCGCCACTCCCACCCCGTGCCTGGTGAATCCCTGCTCAGCTGGCGCGGCCTTGTCCTGCTCGGCACATCCGGTGGTCTACTCCCCTCGCCGTCGGCATTCCTGGTCCTGCTCAGTGGCCTGCTGACCGGCCGGGTCTGGGCTGCGGTACTGATGGTTACGGCGTTCGGAGGCGGGATGGCGTTGGCCCTGACCGGGGTCGGCCTGATCGTGCTCCGCGGACGCGACGCGCTGCTGACCCGCGCCGCCGACTCGGCCAAGCTGCGCAGGTGGACCCGGCGGGCGCCAATCCTCGCCTCCTCGGCGGTAGTGCTCGGCGGCAGCCTGGCCGCCGTGCTCGCCGCAGGACGCATGCTGGTTCCTTGACCGGCGGTTGGTGGGCTGGCCGCCGATGGCCCGTCGCGAGGCCCCGTGGGTCGAGGCCACCAGTTGCTAGACGGCCGTGCTCGTTCTTAGCGGAATCAGCCTATATTCAAACGCGGCTCGCTCGTCGCATGGTCGAGATGAAGAACGCAGCTGGCGTCCGACCGCTCGGCGATGGTCCTGGTGGCCAACGCGATCGGGGCGAGGGACCCGTGGTAGCGCACGGCGTTCTCGCTGATCTGCAGCACCACCGGCAGGTCGGTGCGCTCGGCGGCGGCGACCAGGGCCTCGGCGTGCTCGACCTGGATCACGTTGAACGCCCCGACACCACGCCCGGTGTGGCGCGCGTCCCGCAGCACCTGGTCAAGTCGTACGAGCGTCATCTGTCTCCTCGATTCGCACTCTCGCCGCCAGTCGCGGCACCTCATGGGGATCCACCTGGGCCGGCGACCGGGTTCAGTACCGCGGCGGCCGACCAGGCCACGGCGTCGCCCAGCATCCGGGGCCAGCCGTGCGCACGTTCGATCCCGGCGGCGACGGCAGCGACCGCCGCGTCGCCGGCGCCGGTCGGGTTGCCCGCCAACCGCTGGCCCAGGCCGGCGCGGTAGGCCGGCCCGTCGGCCGGAACCGCCAGGACGCCGTCGGCGCCGAGGGACACCACCACGTCCCGAGCACCGAGCCGCCGCAGCACCTCCGCACCGCGCAGCGGATCGTCGACCCCAGTGACGGCGAACAGTTCGTCGAGATTCGGTTTGACGACGTCGGGGTGAGCGGCCAGCGCTCGGCGCAGCGTCTCCCCGTCGGCGTCGACGATGCATCGGGCGTGCCGGCCGTGAGCGAGTTCGACGATCTGGGCGTACGCGTCGACCGGCAACCCGGCCGGGAGGCTCCCGGAGACCACCACGACGCACGCTGCCGTCTGCTGAATCAGCTGATCCAGCAACGACATGAATATCCGCCACTCGCCCGCGGGCACCGTGGGGCCTGGCTCGTTGAAGATCGTCGCGTCACCCTGCGCGGTGGCGACGACGTTGACGGTGCGTCTGCTCTCGCCGCGGCAGCAGCGTGGCGCACCGCGCGGGCGTCGAGGTCGGCGCGGATGTCGGCCCCGATCCCGCCACCCGCCAGCCCCGTGGCGGTCACCGGGACCCCGAATGCCGAGAGCACCGACGCGACATTGATCCCCTTGCCACCGGCCCGCTGGCGGACCGCGCTGACCCGGTGGCTCGCATTCGGCACGAGGTCGGGCACCTCATAGGTGATGTCCAGCGCGGCGTTCAGGGTGACCGTGATGATCACAGCGCCTCCCACGTGAGACAGGCCGCGCCCAGGCAGCCCGCGCGGTCGCCGAGGGCGGCCCGCTGCAGGCGGGGGCGGCGGTGGAAGGTGAGCAGGTCGTCGACGCTCCGCCGCAGCGGCGCCAGGAGCAGGTCGCCGCTTTCGGCGAGCCCGCCGCCGATCAGCACCAGGTCGACGCCGGTGACGCTGACCGTCGTGGCGATCGCCCGGGCCAGGGCGTCGACGGCGCGGGCCCAAACGGCGGCGGCTTCCGGTTCGCCAGCGGCGGCGCGGCCGGCCACGATCTCGGCGCCGACCCGCTGCCCGGTGTCGCGGGCGTACGCCTGCTCGACCGCGGCCGCCGACCCGACCGTCTCGAGGCAGCCCCGGCTGCCGCAGCCGCACACAGATCCCTCCGGGTCCACGATGACGTGGCCGACTTCGCCGGCCCATCCGTCGGCGGAAACCAGGCGGCCGTCGAGCATCAGCGCCCCCGCCACGCCCGTGCCGACAGGCAGGAACACGACGTTACGGGCACCGCGCGCGGCACCCAGTCGCGACTCGGCGAGCAGACCGGCGCGCACGTCGTGGCCGACCGTGGCCGGGATCCCGAGGGCGCGGCCGACCGGTTCGGCGACCGGCAGGTCACGCCAACCCAGGTTGACCGACAACCGCCCGATCCCCCGCCGCTCGTCGACCACACCGGGCACGACCATGCCGCACCCCACGAGCGTCGGCTCTCCGCCCTCGCCCCGGGCCTGGTCGAGCAGGGCCGACACGATCCGGCTCGCCACCGACCCGATGTCGGCGGCGATATCGGGCGGCGTCCGGTGGGTGATCCGGGTGAGCTGTTGATAGGACCGGTCGACCAGCGCGGCCTTGATGCGGGTGCCACCGACATCAATGGCCGCGACCACTTCACGCGAGTCGGACACGCTACCACCCGGCCGGCGGCGCAAGGATGATCGAACGGGTCAGGTGCCGAGGGTTGTCCGGGTCGAGGCCCGCCCGGCGGGCCTTGGCCAGGCAGAGCCGATGCACCCGAACCAGCTCGGCCAACGGGTCGACGTCCCGATGCTCGAAATGCGCCCCGGTCGCGCGTACCTGCTCAGCCAACCCAACCGGCACGGCGCCCAACGCCCAGACCACCCGTCCAGGTGCGGCGATACTGACCGGTCCGTGCCGGTACTCCATGGCCGGATACGACTCCGTCCAGAACTGCGCCGACTCGCGCAGCTTCAACGCCGCCTCCTCGGCGAGCCCGACGGTCCAGCCGCGCCCCACGAAGGTGACCTGCTCGGCGTCGGCGAGCCGCGCCAACGCCCGCGCCTCGTCCTCGGCGAGCACCGCCGCCGCGTCCGCGATCGCACGGCTGAGGTTCTCCCCCAGCGAGGCCCGCAGCAGAGCCAGCACGGACGTCGCAAACCGCGTCTGGACCACCGACCGCTCATCCACCTCGGAGAGTAGGATCACGTGGTCGGCCAGCTCGGTCACCGGCGTACCGGCGGTGGCGACGATCGCCGACGTGCTCACACCACGACCCTTGAGCGACTCCAGCACGTCGATCACCTCGGTCGTGGTTCCCGACCGACTGATCACCAGAACGGCATCGTACCCGCGGCGCAGCTTGTGCTCACTCGCCGCGAACGCGTCAGTCTCACCCAGGCCGGCCTGCTCACGCAGCGCCGCGTACGCCTGCGCCATGTAGTACGACGTACCGCAGCCGATCACAGCGACCCGGATGCCAGCAGGCGGAAGGGCGGCGGCGAACTCGCCGACCCGCGACACCACGCGCGACCAGCCGTCCGGCTGGCCGACAACCTCGCAGAACAGGTGACTCTGTTGATCAACCGTCATGACGTTTGTCTCTTTCGGATGGAGGGGATTGGGAGGTTTCCTCGCCCGCTCAAGGGCGGGCGACAACGGGCAGGACATGCGTCAATGTGCCGCCCCCACGACCTCGGCACGCCGCTTGTCGTGCAGCGCCCACAGCTCGGCGACCGTGCAGGGCTCGGCCGCGGTGCAGGTCGATCCGGGGCCCGCCGGTGTTGGCCCGCCTGACTGGCGGCTCCTACCTGACCCGGATCGCTTCACCGCTCCGCCCCCGGCGGGAGCCCCCGTCAGCTAGCCCCACCCCGACCCACCTCCCTCACCGGCTTGCCAAGCCGACACGCGAAACGCGGTCACCCCGAATTCACGGCAGTTCGGTGCGAAGCACGGGTCGATGGCGCGCCGCCGCCGTGATGGTCAGCGGCGACGGCGCGCCATCGGAGGCAAGGCGGTCCGCTAGGCCGCCTCGACCGCCACGTACGTCGTAGGCTGTTCGCTGCTGCCGAGGTGGGTCTTGCCAGTGGCCCAGTCGCGCGCGGCGCTCAACCAGCGGGTTGCGGCGATCCAGCGGCTTCGCGGTCCACCTCAGCCCGCAACACGGTCATGAGGAGTCCGTACCTCAGACAGCGGCTCCTATCGCGAAGACATGCACGGTCCCCTCCTTCGGCAGGGTAACGGCGACGACCCGCTTCGATGAGTCGACCTTGAATGAGTAGGCGAACACCCGGTATCCGGCGCCAAAGTTCGCCGGCCCCGCCTGCGTGTTGCGGTAGTTCGCGGTGGCGACCAGACTCGCGCCGCCGTTGATGGGGTCCGACGAACAGCACCAGTTGGGGAACTCCACCCCCGCCTCGGCGGAGGTGCCGTCGTCGTAGTGCACGGTCACCGTCCCGACGGCCTGCCCGATTCCTGAAGCGAGCAGCCCTATCCGTTGGAATTGCCCGCTGAGCTGAATCGTCGGAGCTCCGCCGGCGACGTTGTCCGCCGATCCTCGTGCGGCGGCAGTCCAGGCGTATTCGATGCCGTCGTGCGTGATCTTGGCTCCGGGCGTCAGTCCCACCTGCGCCAAGGCTTGGGCGGAGAAGCTGTTCCCGCCTCCGTCGTAGTTGCCTGGTTTGGGGTTGTCGTCGCTGGTAATGCCGATGTTGTTGAACGCCGACTCCAGCGTCTGGTGGACGGCCATCACGGTGATTTCACTCGTGGCCTCCTCCGTCGCGGGCCCGGGTGGGGCGAGGTAGTTCGCCACCGCCGTCACGCCGTGGTCGCCCGGTGCCGCGTCGGTCGGCGGGGTCACCGTCCACGTGGCCGCGATGTGGGTGCCTGCCGGCACTAGGTCGAAGACGGTCGGGGAGGTAGCTTCGACGTCCCAACCGGCTGGGACGTCGAGCCGCAACTCGAGATCGCGGATCGGCGTCTTTCCGGCGTTCGACAACCGGGTTTCGAGTTCGACGCGGACGCCGGGCAGTGCCGGTCCATCGGCGCCGCGCAGGTCCAGGTGAACGGAGGTAACCGGTGCCGGTCGTACGTCGATCTCGTATTCAGCACGAGCCTCGGGAAGGCCGTCGGTGCTGTACGCGGTGACCGTGAACCGGCTGGGCTTGGCGAGAACCGGTGTCCCGGTAATCCCTCCGGTGTCCTTGTTCAGCTCCAAGCCCTCGGGCAGGGCGCCAGCCGTGACCTCGTAGCGCACCGTTGCCGGCGTGTTGGTGGTCAGCCGCGTCTCGTAGAGCTGGTGCAGGGTGGCCGGCGGCAACGGGTCGGCGCTCAGTTTGGGTGTCGGAACGACGACCTCCTGGGCGTCGCCCACGGGCTGGCCAGTGGCGTTCAGCTCCTGCAGCGACCACTTCACCCCGGGCTCGGCGACGGTGAGGTGCCAGTACGTGGATTGGTCGCGGAACCGCTCCTTCTGTTCGTCGCTGAATGCGCCGAGGTTACGAGCGGTCTCCCATTGCTTGATCGCGTCGAGCACCTTGTCGGTGTTGGTCCCCCCGCGGGTCAGGCTTCCAACGCTCGTCTGGAAACCGGCGCCAGCGTTCAGTCCGGCACCGCGAGCCAGCTTGCTCTCGACGCTCAGCAGGCTTTCCGAGCCGCCCAGGCTGATCCAGCCCAACATGCCGGGGAGGAAGTTGGCTCGGTAGAACTCGTTGTTGATGAAGACCTGACTCATCGAGGTGGATGCGACCTCACCCCAGCTGGCACGGGTGATCGCGTCCCATGTGTTGGACGTCATTCGACTGGTCTCGGTGACGAAGCCGTCCTTCGCCTCGTTCTTGGCATACGCGCCGTTCACCAACCTGGCCTGGCCGAAGTTTCCCCAGCCCGACAGTGACGCCGACTCGAGGCCGTCGTAGGAGTTGGAGAGTATTCCCGTGGCGTTCCACGCGGTCGCCAACCTGTCGGCGATCTCGTCGATGATCGGCAGACCACCGATCGCCCCGCCGTATTGGTTGATGATCACGCGCGCGGTTTGATCACCGGCCGCGTGATCAGTGGCGACGGATCGCCACTGTCCTCGGCCGAGCCCGCTCACCTTCCACTCGTCACCAACCTGCTGGGCCGTCGCGTAACTGACGAACTCGTCGCCGATGCGCAGTAACCGGCCCTGCACACCCTTCGTGAACAAGCCTCCATCGTCCACATACAGTGCCGTGTCGGTGGCCGCCACGGGACGGGTCAACGTGGCACGGCCTCCGAGTGCGAGGCGGCGGTCGGCAGGCGGTGTGACGTAGGCGTCGTTGGTGCTGATGAAGTCGGAGATCGTGTGCACGCCCAAGTGCACGCCGTTGGCTTTGGCCAACTCCACCGCGGCCGCGGCGCCGGCGTCACTACCGCCGAGACTAGAATTGAACTGGTAATGGCCGGTCGTCTGCCATGGCCCCACGGCGTTGGGCAAGGAGTAGAGGTACTCGATGCCGGCCGCCTTGGCGAAGCGCGCAGCTGTCGGGATGTTTTCGGTGCGCAGGTCGCCCAGCACGAGGAATGACTGGCTGCTCGCCTGCGCGGCCTTCTGCCACTGGCCGTCTTGGGTCGGGTAGGGCAAGCCCTCACCCGCTGCGATGGCCGACAGCACCGTCGGGGTAAGCTCGGGTGAGGTGCCGAAGAGAGCGATCTTCGAGCCGACGATCTCACCCTCGATGCCCGGCAGAGGTCCGACGGGGATCGGGTACCCGTCGACATTTTGCCGCACCCGCTCCTTGGTGTAGTCGTACGTGAACGCCCTCAGCACCGAACCCCAGGGCGTCTTCCCTGCGGCGCTGTATTCTTCGTGGGGCCACACCTCCAGCCGTGACGGGTTATTGTGGACTTCGCTCTCCCAGCCGTACTGCTGATACTCCTGCGGCCATGTGCCTTCCGTGCGGTCGTTCAGCGGCCGCAGCCCTACGGCAAAGGCGTCGTCGTGGACGACACCCACCACCTCGCCGATAGTCTTGGTGATGGATGTGGGCAGCGGACCCCAGAGCAACGTCTGGACATCCGCCCCGTCCGGTCCTTCGACGCTCACGACGTCGAAAGTCGTGTAACTCGTCTGGTCGCTCATCCGGACTTCGACCTTGAAGCCCACCGCGTCGTTCGCAAAGGTCAACAGGCTGGGATCGCGCTTCGCGCGGGTCACCTCGGTCGGTCGTTGTTGCTTGCCGTCGATCACCAGGCTGACCAGGGACGCGGAACGGTCTGGTTCGAGGTAGTCGAAGCCGGTTCGCGTGTCCCGAAGGCCGACGACGGTGCCCGCCGAGTCGAGTCCGACAGAGAGGTATCCCGCGGGGATCTCGATCGCCGCTTTCGTGCTTTCAGGGGACATGGCGCCTGCCGCCGCAGTGGCTGCGGCAGGCACAGACACCAGCGAGGCCAGAGCCAATGCCCCAGCCGCGACGACGGAGCACCATCGGCGTTGAGGTTGCATTGCTGTCTCCTTCCCACCTCTGGTTGAGGCGTTCGTTCAGATCGGATTCCCGCCCGTACTGCACGGGTGCAGACAGTCGTGCAAACATCGGATCATTGGGTGGAGAGGTTAGGGTCGATATCCGAGTGGGGTCAAGCTTTGTGGCCAGCTCTTAGGCGGGCTGCAACATTGGGGCGCGCTCGCTCATCGACGGGACTAATCATCCGATGTATACGGGATCCGGACGCCTAACTGTTGCCGCACCCAGGCCCGGCTCCGCTCACCATGCCGCACGGCCAGACACTGCAGATCATCCTCTATAAAGGACGGAAGACCCGAAGATCGTTTTGTGGGCACCTCTTACAGCGGCACCACCTCCCCGGTCCGCCGAGCGCGTTCGGCGGCGAACACGACCCGGTGGCTCATGAGGCTCGCGTCGATGCCGGAGACGATGAGATCGGGGCGGCCACCGTGCAGCGCGTCGATGTAGGCGTTGACCAACCCCGCGTCGCCACCGGCGTGGCCGTCGGCGGCCGACGAACCGTCGAGGTCCGTGTCGATGACTGTCGTGCGTTCGGTACGGAAGTCGTAAACCTCGAGGTGCCGGCCATCGCCGGTGAGTTGGCCACGGGTACCGAAGATCTTCGTACGCCGGTTCTCGAGCGGGGTGAAAGCGGTGAGGGTGAATGCCGCTGTGGTGCCGCCGTCGAACTCGAGGTTGACCACCTGGTGGTCGACCACGTCGTTGTCGCTGTGATAGACGCACCGCCCGTACGGGCCATCCGCCAGGGCGGCCGTGACGGCGTCCTCGGTGAGCTCCCCTGCGGTGACGACACTCGCGTAGTACTGCTTGGCACCGCCGTGTCGTAGCCCGTCGAGGTACATCCGCGGCGCCGCGTAAACGCACGTCTTGGTGAGCGGGCAGGTCAGGCAGCGGTCCGTGGCCCCGGCGGGCGCGTTCGACGACGTGAAGTGGGTCAGCGAGCCGAACGACGACACGCGGCGTACCGGCTGGCCGACGATGTCGCACAGCCAGTCGATGTCATGGCACGACTTGGCCAGGAGCAGGAATGCCGACTCGTCCTCTCGGCGCCAGCTGCCGCGGACGAACGAGTGGACGAAGTGGTAGTAGCCGATCGGCTCCAGGTGCTGGATTGACACGATGTCGCCGATCGCGCCGTGGGCCAGGAGCTGCTTGAGCGCGACCGTGTAGGGCGTGTACCGCATGACGTGGGCGATCGCCAGAGCCGTGCGGTTGCGCCGGACAGCATCGGCGATCGCCTCGCAGTCGGCCTCTGAGGTGGCCATGGGCTTCTCCAGCAGCAGTTGGTAGCCCAGATCGGCGAGCGCGACGGCGGCGTCCTTGTGATCCAGGTCCTGGACGGCCACCACGGCAACGTCCGCCATTCGCGGCAGCTGCGCGAGGTCGCGCCAGTTGTCGAACTGGCGTGCGTCGGGGATGCCGTACCGGTCTGCGAAGGTTGTCCGCACCCGTATCCGGGGTTCGGCGACCGCGGTCACGCGGGCCTGGTCCGGGCGACGGGCGGCGAGCGCCGCGTAGGCCGATCCTCGGGCGCCGGCACCGACGATCACCAGCGACAGCGGCCGGGTCATCGGCACGCGAAGCTCACCGGTGATGAATGGTTCGGCGGCGGTTGTGGTCACGATGGTCATCCCTTGCTGGCCCCTCCCGTGAGGCCCTTGACGAAATGCTTCTGGAAGACGAGGTAGAGCAGGAGGATCGGCAGCGTGGCCAGGAACATCAGCGCGAAGACGGCGCCGAAGTCCTGCTGGTGCTCGCCGATGGCCCGGTAGATGCCGACGGTGACGGTGGTGCCCTCGGCCGGACCCAGGATGATCAGGGGGTTGAGGAAGTCGTTCCAGACCCATACGCCGAGGAAGATCATGACGCTGGCCGACGCCGGTCGCAGCAGCGGAAAGACGCACTGCCAGAAGACCCGAAGCTGGCTGGCGCCGTCCAGCGCCGCGGCCTCCTCGATCTCGATCGGGATGGTCTTGACGAAACCAGCGAAGACGAACACTCCGAACGGGACGTAGTAGCCGACGTTGACCAAAACCAGTCCGGCTACGGAGGTCATCAGTCCCGTCGCGCGCAGCACGTCGGTGATCGGGGTGAGGATGACCGCCGGTGGGATCATCAACCCGGCCAGCATGATGATCATCATGATCCGCGGGCCGAGGCCGGTGTTGCGGGCGACGTAGTGCCCGCACATCGCCGACAGCACCGTCAAGATTGTCACGGACACCGCCGTGACCTCGACGCTGTTGACGAGCCCGTACCAGAACAGGTGGTCCGGTCGCGTCAGCACCTGCCGTATGTTGTCCAGGGTGGGCGGGACGGGCAACCCGGCCGGGTCCATGACGATGGTGTCGCCAGACTTGAATACGTTGACGAGCACCAGGTAGAGCGGCAAGAAGAACACGGCGGTCACGAAGACCGCGACGATCGCGCGCAGCCAGTGCGGGTGGCGTCGGCTCATGCGGTCACCTCCCGACGCTGCAGCAGTCGCAGGGCCGCGGTGGAGACGACCGCGACGACGACGAGCATCACGGTGGCGACGGCCGAGGCGTAGCCGATGCGGTTGCCCACGAGGCCGGTCTGGATGACCTCGAACGCTATGGTGCTGGTGGTTCCATTGCCCGGGCCGCCGTTCGTGATCACCTGGACCTGGTCGTAGACCTTGAATCCGGAGATGAGCAGCATGACGGTGTTGATGGTCAGCGCCGGCGCGAGCAGCGGCCAGGCCACCCGCCTGAACCGCTGCACGGGTCCGGCTCCGTCGATCGCTGCGGCTTCGTGCAGCTCCTGTGGTACGCCCTGCAGGCCGGCCAGGAAGACCACGACGCAGAAGCCGAGCATCTGCCAGACGATGATCCACGCGAGCGTGTAGAGAGCTACGTCCGGGTCGGACAGCCAGCCCGGCGGATGGTCGACACCAAGCTGGCGCAGCGCGGAGTTGAGCAGGCCGTCATCGGTCAGAATCGCCTGCCAGATCACACTGACGACGACCGAACTCAGCACGACCGGGGTGAAGAAGACGCCGCGCAGCGTGTTGTAGAGCCAGCCGCGCCGGTCCAGCAGTACGGCGACTGCCAGCCCCAGCGCGTTCGCGGCGACCGTGACGATCGCGGTGATGAGCACCGTGTTCGTCAGCACTTTGTGGAAGTCGGCGTCCGCGGCGAGAAGCCGGTAGTTGCGCAGGCCCACCCATTGCGTCGGCGGATGGTACGGGTTGTGGTTGGTCAGACTGTGGTAGACGGTCACGGCGACCGGGAGGAGTACGAAGCAGGCGTACAACGCCAGCGCCGGGGCACCGAATACCCCGAAGGACCCCAGCCTGGTCCTCACCCGGTAGCGGGATGGCCGCACATCCCTGCTGGCCCGCGCCCGCGCCGTCTCCACTCTTGAAGACGCGCCTGTCACCGCCATCGAGGGGCTCCCCTTTCGAACATCCGGCGGCACGTGTAGCGCCGCCGGGCTTCACCCACGCGTGGTCGTTACTGCTTGGCCTTGGCCCACTCGGCGTCGAGGAAGGCCGTGTACTGTGCGGCGTCCTTCTTGCCTGTGATCAGGTCCTGCACGCCGATGGCCGCCTTGTCGGCCAGGCCGGGCAGCAGCGAGCCGTCACCGCCCTCGACGGAGAAGGCGTTGACCACGCCGTTGGCGCCGACGGCCTGTTGGTAAGCGGCGACCGTGGCCTTGTAGACCGGCCCCATGTCGGCGGGCGGCTGGTAGCCCTTGATCGCGATGATCGACCCGTCGGCCTTGACGCTTCCGTCGAGGTTCGCCTGGTCCAGCATGAACGCCAGCGCCCACTTCTTCGCCAGGTCCACATTGGGTGCCTTCGTGCTCACGCTCATCCCGCCGCCGGTGTAGGCCGGCACGACGACCGAACCGTCGTCGGCCGGCCAGGCGAACACGCCGACCTCGAAGTCGAGCTTCTTGGCGTCGGCGGAGGCGGCGAACCAGGAGCCCATCGGGTACATGGCCCCCTTGCGGTCGCGGAATGCCTGCTCGGTGTCCGCGTAGGAACGGCTCAGCCCCGCCGGATCGATGTAACCGGCCTTCGCCAGATCTGCGACCTTGCCGACCGCCTTGACGAACAGTGGATCGGAGAAGGTCGTCTTGCCGGCCGCCCGGTCGGCCAACCACGTCGGCTTGGACTTGTAGACGTCGGTGGCGACGCACGCGATCAGCGGGTACATGTCGGCCCACGTGTCCTTGCCGCCCCCGCCGACCACGAACGGGTTGATGCCCTTGGCCTTGAGCTTGGCGCAGGCATCCAGCAACTGCGCGTAGGTCTGCGGTGGCGTCGTGATCCCGGCGCTGGCGAAGGCGACCTTGTTGTAGTAGACCAGCGGAGTGGGCTGCGTGTTGTACGGCAACTGGTAGATCTTGCCGTCGATCGGGTTGGAATGCGGGGAAACGAACGCCGCCAGGTCCTCGTCGGTCCACGCGACGAACTTGCCCGCCTGCGCGAATCCGTTGGGGTTCACCGCGATCATGATGTCGGGCAGTTGGCCCGACGCATCGAGTTGCTTGACGTATCCGGTCCGCTCGACGGTCGGCGCGACCAGCTTCTTGATCGTCACGCCGGCGACCTTCGCCGAGGCGCGCGCGATCGCCGCATCCCAGTACGCCGCGTCCAGGTTGGGGGTCTCGAATGTCAGGAATGTCAGCTCAGTCCCGCTCGCCGAACTGCTTCCCTGCTTGCCGCCCGCCGTGCAACCGGACAGCGCCGCGGCCAACCCGGCTCCGCCGAGCGCCAGAAACCCTCGCCGGTCCATGCCCCGCTCCTCTCGCCGCGTCGACTTGATACTTAAAGAAGTTCCTTTAATATCTGAGTGACGGCAGTGAACATGACCGGCCCGGAGGGTGTCAAGAGCCCGGATCAGACGACACCGGCCGGAAGGACGGAGCAGACTTGTGCGACCGAAGGCAGGCGATCCCTCACTGCTGCGGCGACTCAACAGCGCCGCAGTGCTGCACACGCTCTACACCGGTGGGCCGCTGACGCTTACCGAACTGGCCAGGTCCACCGGGCTCTCGCGACCCACGTGCGAGGAGGCCGCCAACGAGCTGGTCGGGCAGGGCTGGGTCACCGACTTCATCCCGGAGCCGCGTGACCCCCGACCGCCCGGCCGACCGGCCCGGCGTCTCACCTTCCGCGCCGACGCAGGGCGCGTCCTCGGCATCGACATCGGCGCGCACAAGATCCTGGCCCTCGTCGCCGACCTGCACGGCACCATCCTGGCCCGCCACCGCGCCACGGTCGACCCGGACATGCCCGCCCCCCGCCGACTACGCAAGGTCAACGACATCCTCACGGCCTGCGTCCCCGCGCTCGATGGCGCGGCATTGTTGGCCACCGTCGCCGCCTCCCCCGGCGTCATCTCCGGCGACGGGCACGTCCTCGCTTCCGTCCTACCCGACTGGACCGGCCTCGACCTCCGCGCGCAGATCGAGCACCAGGTGACCACCGCCACCGGCGGCACCCTCAGCGGGCCCGTCGCGGTCGAAAACGACATGAAATTGGCGGCTCTCGCCGAGCACTGGTGCGGCGCCGCCACCGACGCACGCGACGTCATCTACGTCCACGCCGGTCATCGCATCGGCGCCGGAATACTCATCGACGGCAAGCCACACCGCGGCCACCACGGAGCGTCGGGCGAAATCGGCACCCTGAAGCTCCTCGACTGGGAGAATTCCTACCACCGCCTGCTGTCCCACCAGTCCACGGTTATGACAGAAGTCGAAGACGGCATTCATGCCGTCTTCGACGCGGTACGCGACGGCGATTCCGCCGCCGCCAAACGTGTCGACCGGTTCGCCCTCGACCTCGCCCAAGGCGTCGCCGCGATGGCCCTCACGGTCGACCCTGACCTCGTCGTGGTCGGCGGCGGAATCTCGCAGGCCGGGCCGCTGATCGTTGACCCCGTCCGCCGCTACCTCGATGAACTGTGCCTGTTCAGCCCTCAAGTACGGGCATCGTCGCTCGGCAGCGAGGCCGTCGCCCTCGGCGCCGTCCGTTCTGCCCTCCACCACGTCGAGCAACGCCTCTTCCAAACCGATGCGGCCTAACCGCTCGGTCGATGCTGCGATTCGGCCCGAAGGACAGGGACACGGGGCATGTCATGCGCGTCACGGCGGTGAGCGGCGAATCAGATCAGGCCGAGCGCGAGCTCGTCTCCGCCACCCGGTGGAAGCCGTCGATGTTGGCACCGGACACGTAGCTGCCGGGCATGCCGTACTCGTCGGCGGTGGCGTAGCAGCCTGCGGGGTTGCAAATGCGGTCACCGGGGGTTGACCTGGCCGGACGTGGTTCCTAACAGGGATGCCTGGCACCATCGTTGCTCGTGTCGCTGCGTCTGATCCACCTCGTGTGCTGCCGGATTGCCGGTTGGCAGTTCTTGCTGGCCGGTTGCAACGCAGCGAAGAACGTGGAACTTCTGGTCCTGCGCTACGAGAAGGAGGCCTGCGCCGACAAACCCTGCCCTTGCCGAAAACGTCATCCGCCCTGATGGGGAGCCGGGGTACCGGTTGGTCGGCGCCGGTTACCGGTGCTGGCGCTGCGCGCAGCCGGGTGATCGCTGCGGCATGATGGGCAGCCGTGCTGCTCCGACTGGCGTACTTGAGCGTGACGAACGGGTTCGCGATGCTGCGCCTGCTGCCGATGAGCAATCGGGACAAGGATGTGGAGATCCTTGCCCTGCGCCATCAGATCACGCTGCTGCAGCGCCAGCTGGGCCAGGAGAAGGTGCGGTTCGACGCGACTGATCGGGCGTTCCTGGCGGCGCTGCTGCACTGGCTGCCGCGCGACCTGCTACGCCGAGTGCGGCTGCTGGTGCGCCCAGACACGGTGCTGCGCTGGCATCGCGATCTGCTGGCCCGCCGGCACGCAGCTGCCTCGCGGCCCAAGCGTCCGGGCCGGCCGCGCACGGTTCGTTCCATCCGTGCCCTGGTGCTTCGCCTGGCTCGGGAGAATCCCAGCTGGGGCTACCGGCGTCTGCACGGCGAACTGCTGGTGCTGGGGGTGAAGGTAGCCGCGTCGACCGTGTGGGAGATCTTGCAGGAGGCCGGGATCGACCCGGCGCCCGAGCGGGCGGCCAGTACCTGGGCCGACTTCCTGCGCTCCCAAGCCAACGCCCTGCTGGCCTGCGACTTCCTGGAAACGGTCACCCTCACCGGGACACGGATGTACGTGTTCGCGGTGATCGAGCACACCAGCCGCCGGATCCGGATCCTGGGCGCCACCGCGCGCCCGACCGCCTCCTGGATGGTGCAAGCCGCGAAGAACCTCGTCATCGACCTCGAGGACACCGGCTGCCGAGCCCGATTCATGATCCGCGACCGGGACGGCAAGTTCCCCGAGATGTTCGACGCCATCCTCGCCGACGCGGGCATCGACGTCGTACTCAGCGGCATCCAGATGCCGAGAATGAACTCAATCATGGAACGGTGGGTCCAGGCCTGCCGCCGCGAACTACTGGACCGCACCTTGATCTGGAACCAGCGGCACCTGCTCCACGCCCTGCACGAGTTCGAACAGTTCTACAACGGACACCGCCCCCACCAGGGCATCGCGAACGCACGCCCGTTGTACCCATTGCCCGCGCCGATCGCCGCTCCGGACAAGCTGGCCCACCTTGACATACGAAGACGCGATCGCCTCGGCGGCATCCTCCACGAGTACCAGCATGCCGCCTGACCTGTGCGGATGGGTTTTTCGGCAAGGACACCTGTGCGACGCCGGGTGACACGGCGACGGTCAGACCGGCGGCGAGGACCAAGCCGGTGAGGAGACGGAACCTGCGGAGCACGATGGCCTCCAGTGTTTCGCTGAGCGGAACGTCGCGTCACCACCACGATCTGGGGTTTGACGCTAGACGGTCAACGCCGTGTCAATATCCATGACATCGTTCCGCTCAGCGGAACCTAGCCCACCACGCCGCGCTCCCGCAGGGCCGCCAGCTCCTCCGCCGACAGGCCCAGCTCGTCGCCGAGAACCTTCTCAGTGTCGGCACCCAGCGCCCGCCCGGTGAACCGAATCCGGCCCGGCGTACGGCTCATCCGCCATAACAGGTTCTGCATCCGCATCGGACCCAGGTTCGGGTCGTCCACCGTGGCCACCAGCTCCAGCGCCCGCACCTGGGGGTCGTCGAGCAGCTCGCTCGGCTTGTACACCGGGCCCACCGCAGCGCCCGCCTCCTCGAACGCGCGCAGCACCTCGTCCCGCGTCCGCGCCCCGATCCACTCCCCCACGTAGCCGTCCAGCAGGTCGGCGTGCTGCGCCCGCTGACGGCCGGTGGCAAACCACGGCTCGTCGATCACTTCGGGGTGGCCGACCAGGGTCAGCACCCGTCGGGCGATGCTGTCGGCGCTGGTGGAGATCGCCACCCAATGCCCGTCAACGGTCCGGTAGGTGTTGCGCGGCGCGTTGTTGGCCGACCGGTTGCCGGTGCGCCGCTGGTCCACGCCGAGCTGGTCGGCGTAGATCACGCCCGGCCCGACCGCGGTCATGATCGGGCTGAGAAGGTCGAGGTCGATCTCCTGGCCCTGGCCGTCCTTCTCCCGCTGGAACAGCGCCATCGAGACCGCCGCCGCGCCCGCCATGCCGGCGATGGAGTCGGCTAGGCCGAACGCCGGCAGCGTCGGTGGGCCGTCCGGCTCGCCGGTCAGGTGAGCGAAGCCGCTCATCGATTCGACCAGCGTGCCGAACGCCGGCCGCGACGCGTACGGGCCGGACTGGCCGAAGCCGGTGACCCGCAACAGGATCAGCCCCGAGTTGTCGGCGGAGAGCACGTCGTAGCCGAGCCCCCAGCGCTCGAGCGTGCCGGGCCGGAAGTTCTCGATCACGACGTCGGCGGTGGCGGCGAGCTTGCGGAAGATCTCCGCTCCGGCCGGGTCACCGAGATAGAGCCCGACCGTCCGCTTGTTGCGGGCCACCATCTTCCACCACAGCGGCTGGTCGTCCTTGGCCAGCCCGTGCCCGCGCATGCCGTCGCCGCGGCCCGGGTGCTCGATCTTGATGACCTCGGCGCCGAAGTCGCCGAGGATCTGTGCCACCAGCGGGCCGGCCAGGATGGTCGACACGTCGAGCACCCGCAGGCCGGCCAGCGGTCCGTCGTCCACGGTGGGCATGCTCACCCCTGGTACGGACGGTGTACGTAGCGGCCGCTCGGGGCGCCGACGATGTTGCCGGCGTCGAGCACGCGCTGCCCGCGGACCCAGGTGTCGGTGACCCTCGCGCCCAGCTCGAAGCCCTCGAACGGGGTGTATTCCTGGGTCGACTCGGAGTCGGCCGCGTGCACGGTCCAGCTGGCGTTCTCCACCAGGCACAGGTCGGCGTCAAAGCCGACACCGATGGCGCCCTTGCCGGGCAGGCCGTAGCGGCGCGCCGGGTTCCAGGCGAGCAGCTGCGCGATCCGCTGGTGCGACAGGCCGCGCTTGCGCCCCTCGGAGACCAGGCCGGGCACCAGGTATTCGGCGCCGCCGAAGCCCGACTTCGCGGCGAAGACGTCGTCGCGCGGGTCGCCGAACTTCATCTCGTCCTTGCAGCACGCGTGGTCGCTGACCACCCAGTCGACGCTGCCGTCGAGCACGTACTCCCAGAGCGCCTCCACGTCTTCCTGGGGTCGCAGCGGCGGGTTCACCTTGCCGCCCAAGCCGTGCGCGGTGTCCACGCTGGCCAGCAGGTGGCCGATGGTGACCTCACGACGGAAGTCGACGTGCGGGAACGTCTTGGCCATCAGCATCGCGGCCCGCAGGGCCTTGCGCGACGAAAGGTGCAGCAGATTGATGTTGGGCAGCCCGGTCTCGTCGGCCAGGAACGCCGCGATCGTCACCGCGAGCCCTTCCGAGTGCGGCGGCCGCGATGCGCTGTAGGCGGCCAGGCCGGACAGCGAGGCATCCTGCTCGACCAGCTTCGTGTAGGCGGTCATGATCTCGGCGGTCTCGCAGTGCAGCGACAGCGATACGTGCGGCGCCGCCTCGGTCAGCTTCTCCCGCGCCGCCTGCACGCCGCGCATCACGAACTCGAAGTGGGCGAGGTCGTAGCGCTCGTCCGGCGGGATCATCAGGAACGAGCTTTGGGCGGTGGACCGCCCGTGCAGCCCGTGGCTGCCGTAGAACATGAAGATCTTGAAGGAGGTGACGCCGAAGTTCTCGACGATCGCCGGGATCTCGTCGATGTGCTCCTTCATCATCGGCGCGAGGTGGAAGCCGTAGTCGACGAACGAGCGCCCTTCCGAGGCCGACAGCACGTGCGGGAAGAAGTCGGCGTACGAGCCGCCCCGGTTGAGGTAGTACTGCCCGGTGCGCATGTAGGTCAGGCCGGTGGTCACACCGCCCTGCGCGCTGGCGCGGCTCTCGGTGGTGGTGTCCTCGGCCAGCGGGTTGTAGATGCCCCAGTGCTGGTGCGCATCGACCGCGCCCGGGTACGCGAACCGGCCGCGACCGTCCACGACGGTCTGCGCCTCGTCGGCCGGAATGTCCGCCTCCAGCCGCACCACCTTGCCGCCGGCGATGCCGATGTCGAGCCGGTCGCCGTCGGGCGAGCCGGCGTCGGGCCGTACCACGGTGACGTTCTTGATCAGGGTTTCCAGCGGTTTCATGCGTTTCCTTCCGTGGTTCCGGCGACGTGGTTCGCCGCGAGGTAGGCGAGGCCGAGGGCGGGCAGCAGGCCGTTGCCGGCGAGGTAACCGGCCGCGCCGTGACCGGAGATGCCCGCTGCGGCGCCGCCCGAGGCGTAGAGCCCGGGGATCGGCACGCCGCCCGGGCGCAGCACCCGGGCGTGCTCGTCGACCACCAGGCCGCCCTGGGTATGGAAGAGCGCCGGCACCACCCGAGCGGTGAGGTACGGCGGTTCCAGTGGTGCTTCGAAGAAGGTGCGGCCGAACCGGTCGGCGCGCTCGCCGCGCGCCACGGCGGCCGTCTCGGCGAGTTCCGCGGCCACGGCCTCGGCCGGCAGCCTGGTGACCGACGCCAGGGCGGCGGCGTCGGCCGCGTCCAGCAGCGCGCCCGACTCCACGCTCTGCCGGAAGTCGGTGAACGGCAGGCAGGCGTCGTGGATCCGGCGGTCCAGCACCAGCCAACCGAACGCGTCCGGGCGGGCCGCGAGCACGGCGGCGTACTCGGAGTAGCCGGTGGTCTCGTCGCCGAACCGCCGGCCGGTGGTGTCCAGCAGGAAGGCGCCATGCATCACGGTCGCCCAGCCGACCAGCGTCGCGGAGCGGGCCGAGAGGGCGGCATGCCCCTGGTATGCGTCGAGGAAGGCGCTCTCCGCGCCGAGCGCCCTGCCGATCCGCAGCGCGTCGCCGCGGGACGTTTCGCTGCCGTGGTAGACCGCCTTGGCGATTTCCGGCAGGTGCTCGGCGACCAGCGCCCGGTCGGCGCCGTAGCCGTTGGTGGCCAGCAGCACCGCCCGGGTCGGTATCTCCTCGCGCGTGCCGTCCGGCCGCTCGACCACCGCGGCCCGCACCCCGCCAGCGTCGACCAGCACGTCGACCAGGCGGGCCGGCACCAGCAGGTCGATGCCGGCCTTGGCCACCTGCTCGACCAGGTGGTCGAGCAGCACGGTGCCGTGCCGGCCCTCGACGGTGTGGCAGCGGTCGGCCGAGTGGCCCGGGTAGTGGAAGTCGGTGACCAGTGACAGCTCCAGCCCGACGCCGTCGGCCAGCCACTCGACGAGCTCGGCGCTCACCGCGCCGAGCGCGCGGGCGAGCCGCTGGTCGCCCTGCCCCTTGGTCTTGCGCGCGACGTCGGCCGCGAACAGCTCGGCCGAGTCGTCGATGCCGGCGGCCCGCTGCCACCGTGAGCCGGCGCCCGGGATCATCGCGGTCGACATCGAGGTGTTGTTGCCCCGGCGGAAGTGCTTGCTGGCCTCGACCACCAGCACGTCGAGGCCGAGCTGCGCGGCGCGCAGGGCGGCCACCAGGCCGCCTCCGGCGCCGGCGATCACGAGGTCGGGTCCGGTCGTCACGCGCCCACCTCCCCCGCGCCGATCAGCCGCAGTGCCAGCGCGGTCGGGTCCACCACGCGGGCCGGCAGGCTGACTCCGGAAGGCAGGTCGACCGCCGAGCAGCCGTTGATCACCGAACGTGCGCCGCCCGCGGCCAGCGTGCCGACGGCGGCGCCGAGTGTGCCGGCCCAGCGGGAGCTGTCGGCGATCGCGTGCACGTCGAGGTCGAGCATCTCGACGCCGAGCAGGTCGGCCGACCAGCCGTAGACCCCGGCCCGGGCCACGATCTCGTCGGCGATCGCCTTGTTGCGGGCCACCGCCGCGGACTTGCGCCCGGTCAGCACTGCCCAGCCGAGGCTGAGCCGGAGCAGCCCGAAGACCGGCACCGGCAGGGTGCCGGCGAGGTCCGCGACGCCGGGGTCGAGGACGCAGTCCGGCAGCAGCGCGTCGAAGCCGGCCGGCGCGCCGCGCAGCGCCGCGGCGACCAGCGCCTCGCTCTCCCGCACCTGCGCGTCGGTGTCCAGGGCGCGCGGCGCGTCCGGTCCGATGTCGTGCAGCACGACCTCGACGCCCGGCGGCGACAGCGCGGCGTAGCGCGCCTGCCGGCGGGCCAGTTCCTCGGCGTCGACGTGGATCGGGGTCACGGCGTAGATCCGCACGGTCTTTCTCCTAGATCTCGGCGAGGCGGCGCAGGTCGGGCCCGACGTCGGCGCTGGCGGCCAGGCCGGCGGCGACCTCGTGCACGGTCCGGACGGTGTCGGCGTCGAGCAGGCGGCCGAGCAGCGCGAGCACGTCGCCCTCGGCCATCGGGTGGTGGGCCGCGTCGCCGACTGGGTTGGGCACCTCGACCGCCCCGGGCGGCGCGCTGGCGGTGCGGATGGTGACCCGGGCCGCACGCTCGTCGGGCAGCCGGGCGTCGAGGTCCGGAGCCACCCGCAGCACCACCTTGGCGGCCAGCGCGCGCACCCGCGGGTCGTCGCGCTGGTCGTCGGCGGAGACGGCGGGGTCGACGGTGCCGTGCACCAGCGCGGCGGCCACCACGAACGGCGTCGAGAACAGCGCGGCCAGCCGGCTGTCCCAGCTCGTCCGGCCCAACCCGCCGGCCAGCGAGTGGGTCTCGACCAGGACCTCCTCGACGGCGTCGAGCGCAAGCCCGTCGGCCCGCATCAGCAGGGCGGCGTCGGCGGCTGGATGGGTGAAGGAGCAGGACGCGTGCCGCTTGAAGTAGCCCAGCTCCACGTCCCAGCGCGCGCCGAGCCCGTCGGTGAGCGGCGCCGGGTCGAACCGGCCGAGCACGTCGCCGAGGGACACCGCGGGCGTACCGGTGTTGCGGGCGACGCCGGCCGCGGCCATCCGCGCCGCCGCCAGACCGGACACATTCGATGCTCCCAGCCAGGCGTCGCGGACCGGGTTGCCGTCCAGCGCGCTGGCGAAGTGTCCGGCCACCGGCAGGCCGGCGCCCGCGTCGATCGCCGCGGCGACGCCCTCGCCCGACAGGCCGAGCAGCCGCGCGCAGCCGGCCGCCGCGCCCGCGACGCCCCAGCTGCCGTGCGGATGCATGCCGGCCCGCAGGGTGGTGGCCCGGCCGAACCGCGCCGCAACCTCGTAGGCCGCAAGCAGCGCCGCCATCGTCTCCGGACCGGAAGCGCCGAGGTCGGCGGCGAGCGCCAGCACCGCAGGCAGCCCGTGCGCCGCCGGATGGCCCTTGGCGTATTTGTGCCCCTCGTCCAGCTCGAGCCGCGCCATCGCCGTCGCGTTGAGCCAGGCGGCCGCCTCGACCGTGGTGGTCCCGCCGCCGCCGACCAGCGGCGCGGGCCCGGCCGCGGGGCGCCATGCGGCGGCCAGCGCCCGCTGCTCGGGCTGCCGGGCGCCGACCACGGTCACGCCGAGCGAGTCGAGCAGCACCAGCCCGAGCCGGTCGCGGGCGGCGCCCGGCACGTCGGCCCAGCGCAGCCCGGCGACCCAGGCACCGAGCCGCGCCACGGATTCGGTAGTGGACATCGTGCTACAGCCCCAGGTATGCGGTCCGGACCCGATCGTCGCGGGCCAGCTCGGGTCCCGGGCCGTCGAGGACCAGGCTCCCGCTCTCCAGCACGTACGCCCGGTCGGCCAGGTTGAGTGCGTGCGCGGCGTTCTGCTCGACGAGCAGCACCGAGACGCCCCGGTCGCGGATCGCCTTGACCGCGTCGAGCACGGTCCAGGTCAGCTTCGGCGACAGGCCGGTGGACGGCTCGTCGAGCAGCAGCAGCCGCGGGCTGGCCATCAGCGCCCTGCCGATCGCGAGCATCTGCTGCTGCCCGCCGCTGAGCGTTTCGGCGGCCTGGGCACGCCGCTCCGCGAGGATCGGGAACATCTCGAAGACCTCGCGCAGCGGCTCGTCGAGCGGTTTGCGGCCGCGGGTCCAGCCGCCCATCCGCAGGTTTTCCTCGACGCTGAGCGGGCCGAACAGCGCCCGCCCCTCCGGCACGTGCAGCAGGCCGCGGGCGACCAGCTCGCTCGGGCGTACGCCGTCGGCGCGTTTGCCGTCGAACGTGACCGTGCCCGCGGTCGGCTTGACCAGCCCGGAAATGGTCTTCAGTGTGGTGGTCTTGCCGGCACCGTTGGCGCCGACGATCGCCACGATCTCGCCCTCGTCGACCCGCAGGTCGAGCTCGTGCAAGATCTGCAGGCCGTGGTAGCCGGCGCTGAGCCCCTCAAGCTTGAGCATGCGGGTCCTCCCCGAGGTAGGCCTCGATGACCCGTGGATCGCGGGTCACCTCCTCCGGCGCGCCGGAGGTGAGCACCCGGCCCAGGTCGAGCACGAGCACCGAGTCCGACAGCCGCATGACGGCGGCCATGATGTGCTCGACGAAGACGAGCGTCACGCCGTCTTCGGTGCGCAGCCGTTCGAGCAGCTCCATCACCGGTGCCCGCTCCGCGGGCACCAGGCCGGCCAGCACCTCGTCGAGCAGTAGCACCTGGGGCTTGCTGGCCAGCGCCCGGGCCAGTTCCAGCCGCTTGAGCGCGGCGGTGGGCAGGCCCTCGGTCAGCGCGTCGCGCCACCGGCCGAGACCGACCCGCTCGATCAGCTCGGCGGCGGTGGTCCGGGCCGTCCGCTTGGCGGCGCCGCCGGCCAGCACCGCGACCGTGACGTTCTCCAGCACGGTCATCGAATAGAACGGCCGCATCAGCTGGAACGTCCGGGTCATGCCGGCGGCGGTCACCTTGTGCGGCGCGTGCCCGGTGATCTCCTTGCCGTTTAGGTGCACCTGGCCGGAGTCCGGCCGCAGCGCACCGGCGATCAGGTTGAACATCGTGGTCTTGCCGGCGCCGTTGGGCCCGATGACGCCGAGGATGCTGCCCTCGGTGACCTCGAAGCTCACGTCGTCGACCGCGCGCAGGCCCTTGAACGACTTGGAAATGCCGTCGACCCGAAGCAGTGTCATCGTCGGGACCACCTTTGGCGGATCGTTCCGTAGATGCCTTTCGGCAGGAGCAGCACGATGACGATCAGCAGTGCGCCGTAGACGATCACGTCGAGGCCGCTGCGGCCCTGCAGGAACTCCAGCGCGGGCGGCGGGTTGCGCAGCAGCGTCGCCGTCACGTCGTTGAGCGGGCCCATCACCACGGAGCCAATCACCGGGCCCCAGATGGTCGCCACGCCGCCGATCACTGCGGGCAGGATGGCCTGGATCGACACGCTCGACCCGAATGCCAGGTCGGGGTCGATGAACAGGAAGTACTGCACGTAGAAGGCGCCGGCGACCGCGGTGATGGCGGCGGAGAGCGCCATCGCCAGCAGCTTGTAGCGCATCACCGGGATGCCGATCGCGGCCGCCGCGTCCTCGTCGTCGCGGGCCGCCTTGGCGAACTGCCCGGCCCGCGAGCGGACGAACTGCACGCTGACCACGAGCGCGATCACGGTGAGCCCGAGCGCGACCCAGAAGTAGTTCGGCGAGGTCGGCTCGAACTGGATCCACCACCACGAGGTGTCGGGGCGCAGCGGGACGTGGTAGCCGACCGCGCGGTTGACGAAGTCGCTGTTGGTCGCCCAGAGGCGGAGCATCTCGGAGAACGCGAAGGTGGCCAGCGCGAAGTAGGCGCCGCGCAGCTTGTAGCGCAGCGCGAGGAAGCCGATCAGCGTGGCGAACGCCGCGGCGATCACCATGCCGGCGAGCATCCCGATCCACGGCGAGACCTGGTGCTCGACCAGGAGCCAGGCGCCGGTGTACGCGCCGATGCCGAAGTAGGCCGCGTGCCCGAAGCTGAACATGCCGCCGAAGCCGCTCATCATGTTCCAGCCGATGCTCATCAGGGCGAAGATGAGCACCCGCACCGCGACCGAGGCCTGCGCCGGCGGAAGGATCAGCGGCAGCGGCACCAGGAGTACGGCGAGCACCGCGATGGCCAGCAGGTGCCGGTTCCACGGCAACCGGGGCAGCGGCTTGCCGGCCGCTGTCTCCGGCGCCGATGCGGCGGTGGTGGTGGTCATGCCGACCTCCGGAAGAGTCCCTGCGGGCGCAGGAAGAGCACGAGCACGAAGACGATGAACACCGACAGCAGCGGCGACTGTCCGGGCAGGTAGATGCCGCCGAGCTGCTCGGCCAGCCCGATGATCAGACCGCCGGCCAGCGCGCCGACCACGTTGCCCATGCCGCCCAGCACGACCACCACGAAGGCCACGATGTTGAACAGCGAACCGGTGGTGGGCTCGATGGTGACCAGCGGCGCGACCAGCGTGCCGGCGGCGCCCGCGCAGGCGGTGCCGAGCGCGAAGGTCACCGCGTAGATCACCCGGGTGTCGATGCCGACCAGCTGTGCGCCGGTGTCGTTGGCGGCCACCGCGCGGATCGCCGTGCCGAGCCGGGTGCGCTGCAGCAGCAGGTAGAGCAGTCCGGCCAGGATCAGCGCGCCGACGAAGGCGAGGATCCGGGACAGGTTGGCCACCGCGTCGAAGATCGGCACGCCGCGGTCGCCGGGCAGCGCCACCGAGCGCGGGTTGGCGCCGAAGAACAGCAGCAGCGCGTTCTCGATGATCAGCGAGATGCCCAGGGTGATCAGCAGCTGGTTCTCCAGCGGCTTGCCCATCGCGCCGGCCAGGATGCCGCGCTGCACCAGCACGCCGAGCAGGAACATCGCCGGCACGCTGACCGCGAGCGCGAGGTAGGGGTGCAGCCCGGCCTGGGTCAGCCCGAACGTGAGGAACAGGGCCAGCGCCAGGAAGCTGCCGTGCGCGAAGTTGACGATGTCGAGGACGCCGAAGATCAGCGTGAGGCCCATCGCGATCAGCCCGTAGACGCCGCCGATCAGGATGCCGGTGGCCACCGCCTGGACGACGACCACCCCGCTGCCGGAGCGGACGTAGGCGAGCACGACCGCGAGCACGATCAGCGCGGCGATCACCGCGATCCGCAGCCACGGCACGGCGCGGGCGGTGGGCGCGCGTACCTCGTCGGGGTCCAGGGTCGCCACGCCGCCGGTGCCGGCGGCGACGTGGCCCTGGTCGGGTGACGAGGTCACTGGCTCTTGAAGGCGGGGTAGACGGGCTTCGCCTCCGCCTTGTCGGCCGGGAACACCTGCTTGACCACGCCGCCCTGGACCTGCATGAGGATGGGCGTGGCGTTCTCGTTCTCACCGGTCGGGCCGAACTTGATCGGGCCGTTGCCGGCGATCAGGGTCGGCACCGAGCCGCCGGCGATGGCGTCGCGCACCTTGGCCGGTTCGGCGCTGCCGGCCCGCTCCAGCGCGTCGGCGATCACCTTGACCGAGTCGTACGCGAGCACCGCGCCGGTGCGGATCTGGTCGTTGTAGCGCTCCTGGTAGAGCTTGGCCAGCGCCTGCATGTCGGGGTTGGTCATGTCGGCGTGGTAGTTGGCGTCGAAGAAGCCCTCGGCCGCGGCGCCCGCCTCCTTGGGGAACTGCGGCAGGTCGAACGCACCGTTGGCGACGCCGTAGACGGCCTTCAGGGCCGGCGGCTTGACGGTGTCGACGGCCTTGGCCGCCAGCACGCCGTCGCGGTAGTAGCCGGCCACCATCAGCACGTCGGCGCCGCTGGCCTTGACCTGGGTGACCTGGGTGGTCAGGTCGGAGACGTTGGCGGCGTCGTAGGCGATCGCCGGGCCGACCTTGATGCCGGCCTTCTCGGCCTCGGCCTTGAAGGCGTCCCGTATGGCGGTGCCGAACGGGCCCTGCTCGTGCAGCACCGCCACGGTCTTGACCGGCTGGTTGGCCGCCTTGGCCACCTGGTCGAGGAACTGCGCGCCGGCGGTGCCGAGCACGGTGGAGCTGGGCTGCACCCGGAACGTGAACTTGTAGCCCTGCGCGAGGATCGAGTCGGCGCTGGACACGTCGATCACCAGCGGCACCTTGTTGCGTTCGGCCATGGTGGACACGTTGGCGGTGACCGCGCTCTGGTAGGTGCCGACCAGGCCGACCACGCCGTCCTGGATGAGGCGCTGCGCCTCGCTCTGGCCGACCTCGGGCTTGCCCTGGGTGTCGGCGCTGACCAGTTCGAGCTTCTTGCCGCCCTGCGACTTGATGCCGCCTGCGTTGTTGATGGCCTCGACGGCCAGCTTGGCTCCGTTGTCCATCTGCTGCCCGTCGGCCGCGGACGAGCCGCTCAGCGGGTGCAGGGAACCGATCTTTATGGTGCCGCCGGACTGCGCGCCGCCGCCGTTGTTCG
>NZ_JAPDPH010000150.1 GCF_026013475.1 Micromonospora yasonensis
GGCCCGCATGGGGGGGTGCGCCCCGCGGACCCGGCGGCCCGGGGCGTTCCCCGCCCGGGGGCCCCCCCCCCCCCCGCCGCTGCAACGGCTCTGGGGCGAGGCGGTCGCCGCCGCCGGCGCGCCGACCCCGGACGACCTGCCCCGGCTGGCGCCCGAGCAAGACTTCCCGCGCACCGAGGCCGGCCTGGCCGGGCTGCTGACCGCGGCGGGGCTGACCGACGTCCGGTGCGCGACGCTGACCTGGGTGCACCACGCCGACCCGGCGGACTGGTGGGCCGGCCCGGCGGCGGGCATCGGCAGCGTCGGCCTGGTGGTGCAGCGGCAGCCGGCCGTGGTGCGGGAGCGGATCCGGCGGGAGTACGACCGGCTCAGCGCTGCCTACCGGGACGCCGACGGGACCCTGCGGCTGCCCACCGCCACGCTGCTCGGCTCCGCCCAGGTCGGCTGAGCCGGCCCTAGGCTGGGTGTCCGGCGCGGCTGATCGGCTCCGACGTCCCGGGTGAACGGCGCCGTCGGGCGCCGGCCGAGAGGAGACATCGTGAAGTACCTGATCATGCTCTACGGCAGCCAGCAGGACTACGACATGCTGGCCGGGGCGCCCGGCGACCGGCCGCCGATGAGTCCCGAGCAGATCGCGGCGATGCACGCGCACATGGAGTCGATCCACAAGGAGCTGGCCGAGACCGGGGAACTGGTCGACGCGCAGGGGCTGACCGCGCCGGTGCACGCCCGGCGGGTCCGGCTGCACGGCGGGGCGCCGGTGGTCACCGACGGCCCGTACGCCGAGACCCAGGAGGTGCTGGCCGGCTACACGCTCGTCGAGTGCGCCAGCTTCGACCGGGCGACCGAGATCGCCGCCCGGTTCGTCAACCCGGACGCCGAGGGTGAGTACGTGGACGTGCGCCCGGTGGTGAACGGATTCGAGGACCTCCAGGGCTGACCGGTGGCCGACGGTGGCGTCGAGGACCTGCTGCGCGAACTGGCGCCGCAGGTCCTCGGCGCGCTGGTCCGCCGGTACGGGCACTTCGACACCGCCGAGGACGCCACCCAGGAGGCACTGCTCGCCGCCGCCACCCGCTGGCCCGACACGGGCCTGCCCGACGACCCGAGGGCCTGGCTGATCACCGTGGCCTCCCGCCGGTTGACCGACCTGCTCCGCGCCGAGCAGGCCCGGCGCCGCCGCGAGGACGTCGTGGCCCGCCGGACGCCACCGGACCGGTGGCTGGCCCCGCCGGCCGACCACCCGCCGGACGACGCCGACGACACGCTGATCCTGCTCTTCCTCTGCTGCCACCCGTCGCTGCCACCGGCCGGGCAGATCGCGCTGACGCTGCGCGCGGTCGGCGGGCTGAGCACCGCCGAGGTGGCCCGGGCGTTCCTGGTGCCGGAGGGCACCATGACCCGGCGGATCAGCCGGGCCAAGCAGCGCATCCGGGACAGCGGCCTACCGTTCGCCCTGCCCGCCGGCCCGGAGCGGGCCGCCCGGCTGGATGCCGTGCTGCACGTGCTCTACCTGATCTTCAACGAGGGGTACGCGAGCACCGCCGGGGAACACCTGCACCGGGCGGACCTGTGCGCCGAGGCGATCCGGCTGACCCGGCTGCTGCACCGGCTCACCGACCATCCCGAGGTGACCGGGCTGCTGGCGTTGATGCTGCTCACCGACGCGCGGACGCCGGCCCGGACCGGGCCGGACGGGGCGCTGGTGCCGATGGCCGAGCAGGACCGGCGGCGGTGGCGGGGCGAGCAGATCGCCGAGGGGACCCGGCTGGTTGACGCGGCGCTGCCCCGCGGCCCGGTCGGGGCGTACCAGCTCCAGGCGGCCATCGCCGCCCTGCACGACGAGGCGCCCAGCGTCGAGGCCACCGACTGGCCGCAGGTCGTGGCCCTGTACGAGGTGCTGCTGAGCCTCGCGGACAACCCGGTGGTCCGGCTCAACCACGCGGTGGCGGTGGCCATGGCGCGCGGTCCGCACGCCGGGTTGGCGCTGCTCGACGACCTCGCCACCGACCAGCGGGTCGCCGAGGACCCCCGCCGGTACGCGGCCCGCGCCCACCTGCTGGAACTGGCCGGGGAGCGGGACGCGGCCCGGGCGGCGTACCTGGCGGCGGCGCACCGGTCGATGAACCTGCCGCAGCAGCGCTACCTGCACGCTCGCGCGGCCCGGCTGGGCCCGCTCACCGCTGGCTGAGCCGCACGGGACTCGCTCAGTCGAGGCCGCGCAGGATGTTCGGCTCCACGTCGTCCTCGCCGAAGCAGCGGTGCATCACCAGCGCGCGGGCCCACAGCTCCAGGCTGCTCGGCGGCTCGACGGAACGCGCAGCGGCCGGCGTGGGCGCGGCCGTGGTCGGGTCCGGCGGAACCTTCGATGCCGGGTTTTCGGTCATCTCCGCCCCCCTTTCTCGTTCCTCATGCTCACCCCGATGGCCTGACACGGCATCTCCGAGGCTGCGTCGGCGCAACAGAGAGGGGTGGGACTCGTGGTCGACCCGGGGCTCGCGGTCGGACAGGGCCAGCGTACGCCAGAGGCTCACGTGCCGTTCACGGAAATTGATCTAGACCGTTACTTCCATGCTGATCTATATAGGTACCACTATCCCCCGTTTCGGACGGAGCACCATGACCCGCACCCTGCGCGCCACGGCCATCAGCCTCGCCGCGATCCTGGCCGCCACCCTGGGCCTCACCCAGCCCGCCTGGGCCGCCAGCTACTCCGCCTCCCTCACCACCGCCGTCGCCGGCCTGCCCGTCGCCACCGAGGTCCGCACCGGCTACAGCCGAGACCTGTTCCCGCACTGGATCGACGCGGACGGCGACGGCTGCAACACCCGCAACGAGGTCCTCATCGCCGAAGCCACCACCAACCCCACCATCAGCGGCACCTGTACCCTCTCCGGCGGCCGCTGGTACTCCTACTACGACAACGCCTACTGGACGCTGACCAGCGACCTGGACATCGACCACATGGTCCCGCTGGCCGAGGCCTGGGACTCCGGCGCCCGCAACTGGACCACCAGCCGCCGGCAGGCGTACGCCAACGACCTGGGCGACGGCCGGGCCCTCGTCGCCGTCACCGACAACGTCAACCAGGCCAAGGGCGATCAGGACCCCGCCACCTGGATGCCCTCGTACGCCTCCGCCCGCTGCCGCTACCTCAACGAGTGGGTCGCGGTGAAGATCCGCTGGCGGCTCACCGTCGACAGCGCGGAGAAGAGCGCCCTGACCAGCTGGGCCAACAACTGCCCCAACGTCACCATCTCGGTCACCTACGCGTACTGACCGGCCCGCCCTCGGGTGCGCTTGTTGTCGTGGGGGTGGTTAGCCAAGGATCACCACACGCCGCGACCACGTCCACGCTGGTCATCGAGACGACAGTTGACCTTGAAAGACCAACAGTCGGCAGGAAGGGCAGCCCATACAGCGCCCAAAAGAAGTAATGGCCACACGGTCAAAAACGTGATAATTGGTGCGGCTTGAACCCCAGTCGACCATCGTGAGCTCGTCCCGGCCCGGCAAACCCATGACTACATCCGTCACGGCGTGGCCAGGCGCGTACCCGAGGGCCACCGGTTCCTGGAGCCGGCGGTGATGGGGCCGCCGATCGTCTGGCTGGCGTCCGACGAGGCGGCCGGCGTGCACGACGAACGGATCGTCGCCGTCAAGTTCGAGCGCTGGCTGCGCGAGCGCACCGTGGACGGTGAGGCGGCCCGTCGCCTGCCGTCGAGGTGACGGGTACGGCTGGGCGGACTTCCGCCGTAGGCTGCATCTCGCCGTGACGGACAGGAGGCTGAGGTGGCCGAGACGACGCTGACCGAGACGATGGTGGCCGAGGTGATGGCCGAGCTGGCCGAGCTCGAGGACCCGAAGGCACGCGCGGTGAACGAGAAACACGGTGACGACCACGGCGTGAACCTCGGCAAGCTGCGCGCGCTCGCGAAGCGGCTGAAGACGCAGCAGGAACTCGCGTGCCAACTCTGGGCGACGGACGACACCGCGGCGAGACTGCTGGCGATCCTGATCTGCCGCCCGAAGGCGTTCGAGCGTGACGAGTTGGACGGCATGTTGCGCGAGGCGCGCGCGCCCAAGGTGCACGACTGGCTCGTGAACTACGTGGTGAAGAAGAACCCGCACTCGGAAGAGCTGCGCCTGGCCTGGTCCGCCGATCCGGATCCAGTGGTCGCGAGCGCCGGCTGGGCGCTGACCACCGAACGCGTGGCGAAGAAGCCCGAGGGCCTCGACCTCGCAGGACTGCTCGACGTCATCGAGGCGGAGATGAGAGACGCCCCGGATCGCCTGCAGTGGGCGATGAACCACTGCCTGGCTCAGATCGGAATCGAGCACGCCGAGCACCGCGCCCGCGCAATCGACATCGGCGAGCGCCTGGCGGTGCTCAAGGACTACCCGACTTCCCCGGGCTGCACGTCTCCGTACGCGCCCATCTGGATCACCGAGATGGTGCGCCGACAGCACGACAAGTAGGAAGTCGGCTCGACGGTGGCGGAGGGGTCGCTCTGGCGCCCATATCGTAGCGTCGATGGCATGAAGCCGTGGTGGTGTCCCTCGTGGTGTTCGCCGTGCTACTGACCGCGGCGTTCGTCTTCGTTGGCTGGCGAGACCGGAAGCGGCTCTCCTCGCCGGAGGACTCGGCTGCGGCCCGCGATGCCCGGTCCAGGCAAGAGCGGTACGCGGCAGAGCGCCATGGCATCCAGGGTGAGGTATGGCGGCGCGGCCAGAATCCGCCTGGCACCTGACCGCGCCTTACGCGTTTGCGGAGCTCAAGCCAGGTTACGGCGTCACTTGGCGTTGAACTGTCGCTGCCCCTCGGCCTGTCGGGCGAAGCTGGCCAACTCGGGCGCTGAGCTGCGCAAACACTTGGCGTCGATGGTCTTCGTTGGTCGCCGCTGGTCCACGTCTGACGGCCTGGCTACGGCCTGGACCTGGTCCTGGTTGACGCGCGAGAGCCGCCTCGCCGCCGGCACGCAGAAGCTCCAAGCCCATGCGCCAAACTCGCTGGCGCTCACTCATGCCCCGCCAACCAGCCCCGCAGCTCGGCCAGGGCGGTGGACATCTTCCCATCCCGGCGAACCCAGAGGAGATCGTCTAGCCAGAGGTGTTACGCCTCATCCGACACCGATCCGTAACGCGTCAAGTGAAGCCCGGCATGCGGAGCCCACGCGGAGCCCATCGACCTCGGGACTACCGACGCATAGCATCCGGCCTATGGCGAAGCGGCGGGCGAGGGAGCTGACAGAGGCCGAACGGGCGGAGGAGATCCGGCGCACGTGGGAGACGGTCGAGCAGATCGAGCAGGAGGCCGAGCGGCCTGCTCCGTCTAAGCGAGCGCTGCCGGGCTATATCCGCGGCGTTGTCTCCGGCGGCCTACCCACCCTTGGACGTCGCCGACGGTGACCCCTGACCGCGGCTAGCCGGAACCTCCGACCCCTCGGTTGTAAGTTCTGGGCGCTCTGTCCGGCGGGTCCGTCGGCGACGAGGTCGATCGCGATCAGTGATTCGGGCATCTTCGGTGTGGCCGGCTGCCACACTCTGTCGTGTGGTGAGCGAGGACGACGGGGCGTCCGACAGCAAGTCAGCGCGAGCGCCGCGCGGCATTCGACCGCTACGCGAGGGCGTCGGCGTAACCAGCGTCGAGCTCTTCTTCGATCTGGTGTTCGTCCTCGGGTTCATCCAGGTCGTTGCGTTGATGGACGACGACTTCACCAGTCACGGCGTGCTGAACGGGATGCTTGCGCTGGCCCTGTTGTGGTCGACGTGGTCCATCTATGCCTGGTTGGGCAACAGCCTCCAAGCTCGGGTCGGGCTGATCCGGATCGCGCTGCTGTTTGTGACGGTGGTCACCCTTGTGATGGCGGTGGCGGTCCGGCAGGCATTCACCGGCCTCCCGGGCGCGGCTATCTCCGGCCCAGTGGTGTTCGTCGCATGCTTCGTGGTCGTTCGGCTGGTGCATCTGGCGCTGCGTTGGTACGCCATTCCAGACACGGGGCCGCGCATTGTCCTGCTGATCACCGCGCCGTTGTTTGTCGCCTCCGTCCTTCTGTTCTCCGCCGCCGTCGTGCCGCAGCGACTGTTCCACGACCCGTGGCTGGTCAAGGCGGGCCAGACCGGGCTCTGGATGCTCGCCATCCTCATCGACTATGTCCGCGCCCTGCTGCTGCGGTCGTGGGGGTTGCACATCATCTCGGCCCGGCACTGGGCGGAGCGGCACGGCCTCATCGTGCTCGTCGCCCTTGGCGAGTCGCTCATAGCGGTTGGCCTGACGAGCAGCGGCGTGCCGATGACCGGATCGCTCATCGCGGCCCTCGTCTTCGCCATCGTCACCGCCGCCGCATTGGGCTGGACCTATTTCGACGTCGTCGCGATCGCCGCCGAGCGGACGCTAAGCCAGAACTCCGTCCAGCGCCGGGTCGCCTACGCCCGCGACGCCTACAGCTATCTGCACCTGCCGATGATCGCCGGCATCATGCTGCTCGCCCTCGGACTGCACAACGTGGTGGCGATCATCAAAGACAACGAACTACACCATTCGGCCGCGCGACTGGAGAGCCTGGGGCTCCACGCCCTCTACGGTGGAGCAGCCCTGTTCCTGCTCTCCCACGCCGGCTTCCAACTACGGATCACGCGCCTGCTCGGACGGGTCATCTGGCCGCGGTTGATTACCGTAGCGCTGCTGGTGGCGCTCATCCCGGCCGCCAGCCAACTTTCGGCGGTAGTAGCGCTCGGCCTGCTGGCGGCTGTCTGTGCCAGCCTGGTCATCACGGAGGTCCTCGTCGCCGGCGAGCGGCGTAAAGAACTGCGCGAGGCCGCTTTAGCCGGGGGCTTTCGGCCAGAGGGCCCATAGATCGGGCCGGCGCCGCCCTAACCGCCAGCTTGGGAATCGGATTGATCTACACCTTGAGTAGCAGCACCAACGGGCTCATAAGCACGGGGCATTCAGGTTGAGGCTGTGTATGTCCCGCTGTTGGCCCGTGTTGACCGTTGGATCAGGCACGCATCGGGCACAACTCGCCAGCACCTTCCGGCGGTCGCTCAGCGCTCGGCGATGCGCCGCCACCACCATGCCGCTCGCCTCGATCCAGCCGGCGACGATCCGGGCTTGGGGCAAGCAGCACAAGACTCGGGCATGGCGGCCAGTTACCGCCGAAACCTCTTCAACGAAATGTCGATGATCCTGAACGCGGCGGACGACCGAAAGGTGGTCAGCAACCCGTGCGCCGTCAAGACAGTGCGGGCTCCCCGGTACGTGCCGGCAAGGTGGTGCCGTTATCAGGCGGCTGGCATCGAGGACAGCCGGCAGAACGGGATGCACGTTCTGCGCCACACGTACGCCTCGGTGCTGCTCGACGCGGGCGAGAGCATCAAAGCCCTGTCCTGTACCTCGGCCACGCCGACCCCGGCTTCACCCTGCGGGTCTACACCCACCTACTGCCGAGCAGCGAGGACCGCACCCGCCGCGCGATCGACGCGGCCTTCGGCCACGGACCGGACACCCGCGACGGCCTGGCGACGGCCTAGCCAGGTAGCCGGATGGTGTTTGCGCAGCCCAGGGCTTGTGACGGCGTCACTTGGCGTTGAAGTAGTTCGCCTCCGGGTGGTGGACCACGATCGCGTCGGTCGCCTGCTCCGGCACCAGCTGGAACTCCTCGGACAGCTGCACCCCGATCCGCTCCGCGCCCAGCAGCTCCACGATCTTCGCCCGGTCCTCCAGGTCGGGGCAGGCCGGGTAGCCGAACGCGTACCGGCAGCCCCGGTAGTCGGTGCGCAGCAGGCCGGCCAGGTCGGCCGGGTCGTCGTCGGCGACGGTACGCCCGCCCGGCAGGGTCAGCTCGGAGCGGATCCGCCGGTGCCAGTACTCGGCGAGCGCCTCGGTGAGCTGCACCGACAGGCCGTGCACCTCCAGGTAGTCGCGGTACTCGTTGCCGGCGAACATCTTCGCCGTGTACTCGCTGATCGGCTGGCCGACGGTGACCAACTGCACCGCCACCACGTCCAGCTCATCGCCCTTGGGCCGGAAGAAGTCGGCCAGGCAGAGCCGCCGCTCCTGCCGCTGCCGTGGGAAGGAGAACCGGGCCCGCTCGCGCCGCCCCTGCTCGTCCAGCACCACCAGGTCGTTGCCCTCGGAGTACGCCGGGAAGTAGCCGTACACCACGGCCGCCTCGAGGACCTGGTCGGCGGTGAGCCGGTCCAGCCAGTAGCGCAGCCGCGGCCGGCCCTCGGTCTCCACCAGCTCCTCGTACGACGGTCCCTTACCGCCTCGGGCCCCGCGCAGCCCCCACTGGCCGAGGAAGGTGGCCCGCTCGTCCAGCAGCGCCGCGTAGTCCGCCAGGGGCACCCCCTTGACCACCCGGGTGCCGAAGAACGGCGGGGCGGGCACGGCCACGTCGGTGGCCACGTCGGAGCGGACCGAGGCGTCGTCCAGTTCGGGCAGCGCCTCACGGACCAGGGTCCGCTGCCGCTCCCGCCGCTCGCGGCGGGCCGCCAGCGCGGCCTCCCGCTCCGGGTCCACCATCGGGGCGCCGCCCCGCTTGGCCGCCATCACCCGGTCCATCAGGGAGAGTCCCTCGAACGCGTCGCGGGCGTAGTGCACCTGGCCGGGGAACAGCGACCGCAGGTCGTCCTCGACGTACGCCCGGGTGAGCGCCGCCCCGCCGAGCAGGACCGGCCAGCGCTCGGCGACCCCGCGGGAGGCCATCTCGGCCAGGTTCTCCTTCATGATGACCGTGCTCTTGACCAGCAGCCCGGACATGCCGATCGCGTCGGCCCGGTGCTCCTCGGCCGCGTCCAGGATCGCGGTGATCGGCTGCTTGATGCCGATGTTCACGACCTCGTAGCCGTTGTTGGACAGGATGATGTCGACCAGGTTCTTGCCGATGTCGTGCACGTCGCCCTTGACGGTGGCAAGGACAATTCTGCCCTTGCCGCCGTCGTCGGCCTTCTCCATGTGCGGTTCCAGGTACGCCACCGCGGTCTTCATCACCTCGGCGGACTGGAGCACGAACGGCAGCTGCATCTGGCCGGAGCCGAACAGCTCGCCGACCACCTTCATGCCGTCCAGCAGCAGGTCGTTGATGATGGACAGCGGTGTGCGCCCCTCGGCCATCGCGGTGTCCAGGTCGGCCTCCAGGCCGTTGCGCTCGCCGTCGATGATCCGCCGCTTGAGCCGCTCCTCCAGCGGCAGCGCGGCCAGTTCCTCGGCCCGGGTGGCCCGGGCGGAGGCGGCGTCGACGCCCTCGAAGATCTCGATGAACCGCTGCACCGGGTCGTACCCCTCGCGGCGGCGGTCGTAGACCAGGTCGAGGGCCGCCTCGCGCTGCTCGTCGGGGATCTTCGACATCGGCAGGATCTTGCTGGCGTGCACGATCGCCGACGTGAGGCCGGCCTGCATGCACTCGTGCAGGAAGACCGAGTTGAGCACCTGCCGGGCGGCCGGGTTGAGCCCGAAGGAAACGTTGGAGATGCCGAGGGTGAAGTTGACTCCCGGGTACCGGGTGGCAATCTCCCGGATCGCCTCGATGGTCTCGATGCCGTCGCGGCGGGTCTCCTCCTGGCCGGTGGCGATCGGGAAGGTCAGCGCGTCGATGAGGATGTCCTCCCGGCGCATCCCCCACCGGCCGGTCAGGTCCTCGATCAGCCGGGCCGCGACGCGCACCTTCCAGTCCCTGGTGCGGGCCTGGCCCTCCTCGTCGATGAGCAGGGCGACCACGGCGGCGCCGTGCTCCCGGACCACCGGCATGACCCGGGCGTAGCGGGAGTCCGGGCCGTCGCCGTCCTCGAAGTTGACCGAGTTGACCACGCAGCGCCCGCCGAGCATCTCCAGCCCGGCCTCGACCACCGCCGGCTCGGTCGAGTCCAGCATGATCGGCAGGGTGGAGGCGGTGGCGAACCGGCCGGCCAGTTCCCGCATGTCGGTGGTGCCGTCCCGGCCGACGTAGTCGACGCAGAGGTCGAGCAGATGCGAGCCGTCCCGGGCCTGGCTGCGGGCGATCTCCACGCAGGCCTGCCAGTCGGCGGCCAGCATGGCCTCGCGGAAGGCCTTGGAGCCGTTGGCGTTGGTCCGCTCCCCCACCATCAGGACGCTGGCGTCCTGGGCGAACGGCACGTGGTGGTAGATCGAGGAGACCCCCGGCTCCGGCTCCGGCTCGCGGGCCGCCGGCCGGGTGCCGCGCAGCCGCTCCACCAGCACCCGGACGTGCTCGGGGGTGGTGCCGCAGCAGCCGCCGACCAGGGCGACGCCGTAGTCGGCGACGAACCGCTCCAAGGCGTCGGCCAGCTCCACCGGGGTCAGCGGGAAGTACGCCCCGTCGGCGGTCAGCACGGGCAGGCCGGCGTTGGGCATCACCGAGATCGGGATCCGCGAGTGCCGGGACAGGTAGCGCAGGTGCTCGCCCATCTCGGCCGGCCCGGTGGAGCAGTTGAGCCCGATCAGGTCGACGCCGAGCGGCTCGATCGCGGTGAGCGCGGCGCCGATCTCGCTGCCCAGCAGCATGGTGCCGGTGGTCTCCATGGCGACCTGGCAGATGATCGGGACGTCCCGGCCCAGCTCGGCCCGGGCCCGCTTCGACCCGACCACCGCGGCCTTGACCTGGAGCAGGTCCTGGCAGGTCTCGACGATCAGCGCGTCGGCCCCACCGGCGATCAGGCCGCCGGCGTTCTGCTGGTACGCGTCCCGCAGCGACGCGTAGCCGGTGTGGCCGAGGGTGGGCAGCTTGGTGCCCGGCCCCATCGAGCCGAGCACGAAGCGCGGCTGTTCCGGCGTGGCGTACGCGTCGGCCGCCGCCCGGGCCAGCCGTGCGGCCGCCTCGGAGAGCTCGCGGATCCGCCCCGCGATGCCGTACTCGGCGAGGTTCGGCAGGTTCGCGCCGAAGGTGTTCGTCTCCACGCAGTCCGCGCCGGCGGCCAGGTACGCCTCGTGCACTCCCCGGACCACGTCCGGCCGGGTGACGTTGAGGATCTCGTTGCAGCCCTCGAGGCCGTCGAAGTCGTCCAGGGTCAGGTCGGCCGCGTGGAGCATCGTCCCCATCGCCCCGTCGGCGATGAGGATCCGGTCCGCCAGCGCATCCAGCAACGAAGTCCGCACAGAGCCAGGTTAGTGCCGCAACGCGGAACCGGGTCGGGGCACCCACGGGTTCCCACATACTGTCAGCCGGATCACTGTGCATCGTTCGTCCGTTTCATCCGGGTGGTCGGCCTCCTCGACCGGCGCGGCCGACGGGCCGCATCCCACGGCGGCACGTAGGCTGGCGGACGTGAAGGACATCAGGGACGCGACCGTGCACGGCGGGCGGACGCCCGGGCGGGAGACCCGGGGCCGCTCCCGACGAGGTGGGGAGGTGACGGCGTGACCGAGTTCGACGGGCTGCCCGTGCTGCGGTCCCCGGTCGCCATCGCGGCCTTCGAAGGCTGGAACGACGCCGCGGACGCCTCCACCGCCGCCGTGGAACACCTGGAGCAGGTCTGGCAGGCCCGGCAGGTGACCGAGCTGGACCCGGAGGACTTCTACGACTTCCAGGTGAGCCGGCCGACCATCACCATGGCTGACGGCGAGACCCGCCGGGTGGAGTGGCCGACCACGCGCTTCATGGTCGCCAGCCCGGCCGGCACCGAGCGGGACGTGGTGCTGATCCGCGGCATCGAGCCGAGCATGCGCTGGCGGACCTTCTGCGAGCAGGTGCTGGAGATCTGCCACAGCCTGGAGGTCGAGCGGGTGGTGCTGCTCGGCGCCCTGCTGGCCGACGTGCCGTACACCCGGCCGCTGCCGATCAGCGGCAGCGCGTCGGACGCCGACGCGGCCAAGCGCTACCAGCTCACCCCCACCCGTTACGACGGCCCGACCGGCATCGTCGGCGTGCTGCACGACGCCTGCGCCCGGGCCGAGGTCGATGCGGTGTCCTTCTGGGTGCACGTGCCGCACTACGCCAACAACCCGCCCTGTCCCAAGGCCACCTTGGCGCTGCTGCACCGGGTCGAGGAGGTGCTCGACCTGCCGGTGCCGATGGCCGACCTCGCCGAGGAGGCCGCGGAGTGGGAGCAGCGGGTGCGCAGCGCCGCCGAGCAGGACGCCGAGCTGGGCGAGTACGTCCGCGAACTGGAGGAGCGGGTCGGCGACGCCGGCATCACCCCGCTGACCGGGGACGAGATCGCCCAGGAGTTCGAGAAGTACCTGCGCCGCCGCGGCGGCTCCGCCGGCCCGACCGCCGGCTCCTGGTAGCTCTCTGCCGCACGAAGACCGGGTCCTCCCGAGGGCCCGGTCTTCGTGTGTCGGGGTGGCGAGGTCACCGCCTCTAGGCCATCCTAGGAACCTAGCTGTCCACGAGGAGGCGGGCATGCAGATCAACCCGGGTGCGGCCGAGTTCCCGCACCGGCAGATCGCCGCGCAGCTCAAGGCCCAGGTCCGCCGGGGCGACTGGGCGCCGGGAGAACGACTGCCGTCCATCCCGGCCATCGCCGAGATGTTCGGCGTGGCGAAGCAGACCGTGCAGCGCGCCGTCGACCAGCTGCGGGTCGAGGGCATCCTGATCACCAAGCCCGGCTCCGGTACGTACGTCCGGGGCACCCGGCGCCGGCTCAACCGGCTCTCCCGGGGCCGCTACGGCGGTTTCCGCGGCTACCACACCGACCTGGCCGCCCGGTACAAGCAGCAGCTGGTCTCCGTCGGCCGCTCCCCCGCGCCGCCCGAGGTGGCCGACGCGTTCGGGGTGCCCGACGGCACCGAGCTGCACTGCCGGCAGCACCTGGTCCGCACCGACGAGTCGCCGGTCGAGGTCGGCGCCTCCTGGTTCCTGCCGGCCGACACCGCCGGCACCTCGCTGGAACGGGCCGAGGCGTTCGGCCGCCCGCTCTACCAGGAGGCCGAGGAGGCCATCGGCCGGCGCTACGTCACCGCGACCGACACGATCAGCGCCCGCCAGCCCAGCCGGGAGGAGGCGGAGACGCTACAGATCCGCCCCGACACCCCGGTGCTGCACCTGCTGCACGTCGCGTACGACGAACGGCACAAGCCGATCGAGGTCGCCCAGGCCACCTGGCCCGGCCCGATGACCACCCTCACGGAGGAGTACAAGATCCCCGCCCCGGCCGAGGACCCCGACCCCGACCCCGGCCTCGTCCTCGGCTGACCGCGCCCGCGGCCGCCCCGAGGCGGGCGCCCGGTGTTGCGCACGCTCGAACACGGAAGTAGTGGTCTCCCCGGCGGGGCGAGGCCACCACTTCCGGGATCGAGCACGATCTTGTCCGCCTGGGGGCGGGCGGCCCGGTGGTCGGGGTTGGCGGGGCGTGGGTCAGAGGCGGATGCCGAGGAGGGCGTCGACGGTGTCGGCGAAGAGCTTCGGGGCTCCCGCGTCGTCGGCGACACCGGCGAGGGCCTGCCCGGCCCAGGCGTCGGCCAGCGCGAGGGCGCCGGCCGTGTCGAGGTCGTCGGCGAGGCGGGCGCGTACCCCGGCCAGCAGCTCGTCCCCGGCGGGGCCGGCCGGGGCGGCGGCGGCCCGGCGCCAGCGGGCCAGCCGCTCCTCGGCGACGGTGAGCAGCTCGTGGGTCCACGAGCGGTCGGTGCGGTAGTGCCCACTGATCAGGGCCAGCCGGACCGCCATCGGGTCCACCCGGTCCGCCCGCAGCCGGGAGACGAAGACCAGGTTGCCCCGCGACTTCGACATCTTCTCGCCGTCCAGGCCGATCATCCCGGCGTGCATGTAGTGGTCGGCGAACGGCGCCTGGCCGGTGAGCCGCTCGGCGTGCGCCGCCGAGCACTCGTGGTGCGGGAAGAGCAGGTCGTTGCCGCCGCCCTGCACGGAGAGCCGGTCGCCGAGCAGGTTCAGCGCGATCACGGCGCACTCGATGTGCCAGCCGGGCCGGCCGGGGCCGAGCTCGCCGCCGGGCCACGACGGCTCGCCCACCCGGGCGCCCCGCCACAGCAACGGGTCGAGCGGGTCGCGCTTGCCGGCGCGGTCCGGGTCGCCGCCGCGCTCCGGGAAGATCTCCAGCATCTCGTCGCGGGACAGGTTGGACTCGTAGCCGAACTCCGGGGCGGCGCTGATGTCGAAGTAGACGTCGCCGGTGCCGTCGTCGAGCCGGTACGCGGCGCCGTCCTTGAGCAGGACCAGCACCTTCTCGGCGATGTCCGGGATCGACTCGACCGCGCCGACGTAGTGCGCCGGCGGGATGATCCGCAGCGCCTCCATGTCCTCGCGGAACAACGCGGTCTCCCGCATCGCCAGGACCTTCCAGTCCTCGCCGTCGCGCTCGGCCCGCTCCAGCAGCGGATCGTCGATGTCGGTGACGTTCTGCACGTACCGCACGGTCAGGCCGGCGTCCCGCCACATCCGCTGCACCAGATCAAAGGTGATCATGGTGGCGGCGTGACCCAGGTGGGTGGCGTCGTACGGGGTGATGCCGCAGACGTACATGGTGGCGGTACCGTCGGGCCGGCTGAGGTGGACACCTTGCCGCGCCGAGTCGTACAACCTCAGTGGCTCGCCCGAACCCGGCAGCCGTGGCACCTCGTGTCCCGCCCAAGACTCCATGACCGCCAGCCTAACGATCCGTCAGGGGCTCGGCTGCGATCCCCCGGGTGATCAAGGCGACAGCGGATCACATGGGCGGCCAGGGCATCGCCGGCCAGTCCTGCGGGGGCAACGGGAACCGGCCGGTCTCGCGCAGCCGCTCCACCCGGGCCGCCAGCTCGGCGACCTCGCTGATGGTCAGGTGCTCGGCGAGCTCGTCGCCGAGGGCGCCGGCGAGCTGGCCGGCCAGCCCGTCGAGCATCTCCACCACGTCCAGGGGCAACTGCCGGCCGGCCCAGCCCCAGAGGACCGTACGCAGCTTCTCCTCGACGTGGAAGCAGACCCCGTGGTCGACGCCGTAGATCCGGTCGTCCGGTCCGACGATGACGTGGCCGCCCTTGCGGTCCGCGTTGTTGATCACGGCGTCGAGCACGGCGAGGCGGGCCAGGCGCGGGTCGTCGGCGTGCGCGAGGGCGTACGGGGCCCCGTCGTCGTCCCGGGCCGCCGCGACCGGGAACCAGCGCGGCGGCACCGTCTCCGCGGGCACGAAACCGACCAGCGGCTCCGCGTCCTCCGGCTCGTCGATCCAGAGCTGACACGAGCCCGGCCCGAACGGGCCGTCGCGCAGCACGGTCGGCGGCACCATGTCCCAGCCGGTGGCCTTGGAGACCAGGTACGCGGACACCTCCCGGCCGGCGAGCGTGCCGTCCGGGAAGTCCCAGAGCGGCCGCTCACCGCGCACCGGCTTGTAGACGCAGCGGGCCGTCATCCCGTCCAGGGTGAGGATGCCGCGCAGGGTGGTGTTGGAAGCGTCGACCAGCCGCCCCTCCAGGTCGAGCTCGCCGTCGCAGAGCAGGCGCAACGCGGCGGCGCCGTCCTGTCGGGGCTGGAGTTCCGACGAGGTCACCGGTGATAACCGTTGTGCCGCGGGCAGAGGTGGCCCGCCGGGTCCAACGGCTGGCCGCACAGCGGGCAGGGCGGGCGCCCGGCGTTGACCACCCGGCGGGCCCGCTCGATGAAGGCGCGGGTCGCCTCGGGGGTCAGCCGGACGCGGAGTCGGTCGAGGTCGTCGTCCGGCTCGTCCGGATCCTCATCCCCGTCGTCGTCGGCGTCGCCCAGCGCGACCTCGGCCTCCGTCTCGCCGACGGCGATCGCCTCGATCACCACGGTCGCGCTGTCCACGTCGAAGGCCAGGCCCAGCGTGCCGACCCGGAACTCCTCGTCGACCGGCGTGTCCAGCGGGTCGTTGTCGCTCGCGGCCGGGGCGGCCTCCGGCAGCTCGACGCCGAACCGGCGCTGCGCCTCGGAGAGCAGCTCCTCCAGCTTCTCGGCGAGCAGGGACACCTGGACCTTCTCCAACGCGACGCTGACCAGCCGGCCGCCGCCGCGCGCCTGGAGGAAGAACGTACGCTCCCCCGGCGGGCCGACGGTTCCGGCGACGAACCGCTCCGGCGGCTCGAAGGCGTGGACCTGGTGGGTCATACCCACGACCCTATCCGGAGGGTGGGAGCGCCGCGCAGCCCACCGACGCCGAATCCGCCCAGGGCGAAACGCCGGAGCCCGGCGGGACGGCTCCCGGGTGTGGGGTAGCGGCTCACCGATTCACCTCAGTTCGCGACTGCGGGGCTCGCAAAACCGGCTCACTCCTCGCGCTCACCGGGCCGCCCCCGCGCCGCCGCCCACCGCGGCGTCGGAGTCGGTCGTCCGGGCCGCCCGCCGGCGCCGCTTGCGTGGCGGCGGCACCAGGCCGGCCAGGTCGCCGCCGGTGTCGTTGAGCCGGACCAGAAACGGCCGCAGCGGCGTGTAGCGGATCGCCGTCACCGACGCCGGGTCGGCCACGATCCGCTGGAACAGGTCAAGGTGTACGCCGAGCGCGTCCGCCACGATGGCCTTGATCACATCGCCGTGGCTGCACGCCAGCCACACCGCCTCCGGCCCGTGTTCGGCGGAGATCCGGGCGTCCCAGGCGCGTACCGCCGCCACCGCCCGCGCCGACATCGCCGCCATCGACTCCCCCTCGGGAAAGACGGCGGCGCTCGGGTGCTGTTGAACCACCGGCCACAGCGGCTCCTTCGCCAGCTTCTTCAGCGGCTGCCCTTCCCAACTGCCGTACCCGCACTCGATCAGCCCCTCCTCGACGACCGGCTCGGCCTCGGGCAGGGCCAGCGCGAGGGTCTGCCGGCAGCGGATCAGCGGGCTGGTCACCACCGCCGCGAGGGGCAACCCCTTGAGCCGCTCGCCGACCGCCGCGGCCTGGGCCCGACCGGTCTCGTCCAGCTCGACCGGCTGCCGGCCGGCCAGGCCGCCGTCGGCGTTCGCGGTGGTCCGGCCGTGCCGCAGAAGCAGAAGGGTCCCCACGATGACCACCCTAGGTGGTCACTGTCACGGCCGCGGCGCACGCCGCCCGTCCCGTCCTCAGGGGCCGCGCAAGTTCGGGGAAAGTGCTGCCTCTTCACGGCGGGAGGCAGCAGTTTCGGGGAAGTTGCGCGGGTGTTCGCGCCTGTCGGCGTTGGGGTGGGTGTGTCGGCGGTCCTGGTCATTCCGTGCGGTGGGTGGGGCTGTCGCGGAGCCCGGATGGGTCGCGTTCGCGGGATGCTGAGTGGATCAAGCTGGCTGCGGGCGGCTGCGGCGGGGTGGCGGCGCGGTTGTGCGGTCCGTGGGTGGTTTGTCGGGGTCTCGGCGCGGTTGGCTGCCGTGAGTGGGTTATCGGTTCTTGGCGCGGTTGTCTGCGGTGAGTGGAACGTCATGGCTGTCTCCCGGTTCCGGTGACACCCATGGTGTTCCACTGACCGGGGGCCCCGCCTCGGTGGCCTGGCCGCCCA
>NZ_JAPDPH010000151.1 GCF_026013475.1 Micromonospora yasonensis
TCCCACCCTTCTCGTACGCCTGCGCCCGCGCCTGCCGGGCCTTGCTCGCCGCCTGCCCGCGCACCCGGGCCACGGTCCGCGACGCCTGCTCGCGCATCCGCACCTTCGCCTGCCCGGCGGAGTGCCGGAGCAGCGCCTTCGGGTCGGCCCTGGCGGCCAACAGCTCCATCGTCTCACCCAGCTCCACCCGGGTGCGGCGGATCTCCTCACGGAGCGCCGCCACGTCCCCGGTCCCGTTGCCGGTCATGACCGCCTCCCGTCCTTCACCGCGGCGGTGACGGTGTCCACGTCCGCCCGGACGCTGCGGACCGTCGCCTCCGGCACCGGCGGGACGGCACGGCTGACCTGCTGCTTGCCGACCAGTGCGAAGATCCCGGCGAGCAGGAAGAGCCCCACCGCCACGATCAGGGCGGCCAGCCACGCGGGCAGCACCAGCGCCAGCAGCAGGATCGCCGTGGTGACCAGCGCGCCGGCGCCGAAGAATGCCATCACCCCGCCGCCGCCGAACAGACCGATCCCGATCCCCGCGTGCTTGCCCTTCTGGGTCAGTTCCGCCCGGGCCAGCGCCAGCTCGTCCCGCACCAGGCGCGTGGCCTGCTCCGTGGCCCGCTGCACCAGTTCGGCGGTGGACGGCTCGTGCCCGTTCCGGGACGCGCTGCGACTCGCGACGTCAGCCATGCTGTCCTCCTTTCATCATCACCGCGCTGTATGCCCGGAGTCGCCGCCCGTCAATCCTGCGCGGCGCGGCCGGTCGGCCCGGCCGCGCGCCACCGTGCCCCCGGCCCACCGGGCGGCGGGCCGGAGTCGGGGCGTGTGCAGCAGGTCCCCCGGAACCGGCGGAACAAACCCGGCGGAACCGAGATATCCACCGGCCGGGGAGGAAAGGAGGGGCCCCTTGTTAACAGACGTCTGTTAACAAGGGGCCCCTCCTTACCCGTCAGCGGCGGGCGTCGGCGGGCTCTTCGTTGCCGCTGAAGACCTCGCTGCGGGCCTCGCCGTCGTCGCTGCCACCGAAGACCCGCGCATCGTCTGGGATGTCGGTGTCGGGCGGGCGGCGCAGCGTCCGGCGCGGCGCCACCACCTGCCAGGGCAGCGGCCCGGTGGCGTCGCCCACCTCGGCGCGCATTCGGGGCAGCGCGGTCGGCCGCTGGTCGCGGATCCAGGCCACCAGGTGCTCGCGGACCAGGCAGCGCAGGTCCCAGAGGCTGCCCGCGTCGGCGGCGCTGACCAGGGCGCGGACCTTCACCAGGCCGCCGGTGGCGTCGGTCACCTGGAGCACGCACACCCGGCCGTCCCACAGCTCGGTGTTCTCGCAGAGCCGGCGCAACTCCTCCCGCATCGCCTGCACCGGCACCGCCCAGTCGACGTCGAACTCGGCGGTGCCCAGCACCGCCGCCTCGGTCCGGGTCCAGTTCTGGAACGGGTTCTTGGTGAAGTACGAGGTGGGCAGGATCAGCCGGCGGTCGTCCCAGATCTGCACGACCACGTAGCTGAGGGTCAGCTCCTCGATCCGGCCCCACTCCCCCTCGACCACGACCACGTCGTCGAGGCGTACCGCGTCGCTGAAGGCGAGCTGGAGGCCGGCGAAGACGTTGCCCAGCAGACTCTGGGCGGCCAGGGCGGCGACCGCGGCCGCCACGCCGGCGGAGGTCAGCACGCCGGCGCCGATGCCGCGTACACCGGGGAAGGTCATCAGCAGCACGCCGAGGGCGAGCACCACGATCACCGCGATGGTCAGCCGGCGCAGCAGCACCACCTGGGTACGTACCCGGCGGGCGTGCCGGTTGTTCGGCACGTCCATCCGGAACCGGGCCAGCGCGGTGTCCTCGACCACCACCAGCAGCGAGGCGACCACCCAGGCCGTCGTGGCGATCACGGCCAGCACCAGGGCGTGCAGGAGCACCTGCCGCCACGCGCTGCCGACCGCGTAGAGGGTGCTGAACCGGACGCCGAGTTGCACGGCGAGCGCGGTCGCCGCCACCTGGAACGGGCGGTGCGAGTGCTCGGTGAGCTCGGTCATCAGCAGCGACCGCCGGCCGAGCCGACGGATGACCCGGTGCACCACCTCGACCATGAAGAGAGCGACCGCCGCCGCGACGATGGCGGCGACGGCCGTTCCGAGGTAGTTCTGCACGGACGTGTTCTCCCTCCAGCCGGGTGAATCGGGCAAAGGCCCAATGGTGCCCGGTGGCCCGGTTATCGACCAGGATCAGACCCGGCGGTACCGGGACTGGAGGAAGCAGTAGATGCCGAAGGCGGCGATGCCGATTGCGGCGAGCGTCAGCAGCGCCGGCCCGTACGACTGGTCGCGCAGGGTACGCAGCGCGGCGTCCAGGCCGCGGGCCTTCTCCGGGTCGTACTTGACCGCCGCCACCACGATCAGCAGGCCGGCGAGGGCGAAGACGACGCCCCGGGCGACGTACCCGGCCATGCCGAGCCGGCGGGCCACGGTGTGCGTCCGCGGGCTCATCTCGCCGGTCTTGAGGTTCTTCTCGAACTTCTTCTTGAGGCCGTAGACGACCATGCCGATGCCGATCGCGGCGAGCACCAGGCCGGCCAGCCCGACCAGGAACCGCCCGTCGCCGGAGGTCATCAGTTTCTCGGAGAGCTGCTCCTGCTGCCGGGACGCGTTGGCGCTGGCGTCCTGGAAGACCTTGATCGCGGTCCAGCCCAGCCAGACGAAGACGATGGTGCGCACCACGGAGGCGATCCGCTCGAAGAGCCGGTCGCGGCCGGGCACGCCGCGGTGGCCGATGACCGCCTCGAAGGCCTGCCAGATCGCCATGGCGAACAGCCCGACGGCGATCGCCACGAGGAGGAACTTGCCGAGCGGCTGGGCGCCCAGCGTTCGCAGCGCACCGTTCTGGTTGCCCTCCTCGCCCGACTTGCCGAAGGCGATCTGCAGCGCGAGCCAGGCGAAGAGGAGGTGCACGATCCCATAGCCGATGAAGCCGGCCCGGGTCAACAGTTCGAGCCACCTGCTGTTCGCGGCCTGGGCGGCGGCGGCTCCGGCGTTCCGGGTGAGAGACATGGCCGCTCAATCTCCCGGCGCGAAGATTTCCAAACGTCGGCCGCCGCCGCCCGGACCCGGACCGGTCGATCAGCTGTTGGCGTTGCGCGCCACCCGGATGACCACCTGCTGGTCGGTGACGCTGTCCAGGCTCACCTGGAGGCCGCCCACCTCGGTGGCCTGCTGGCCGACGGTGAGCGAGAGCTGCTCGCCGGCCACCTCGACGGTCACCTGGTCGCCCTGGGCGCCGATCAGCTTCGCCTCGACGCCGAGAATGCTGGCGCTGGCCTCCACGCCCCGGTCGAAGGTGACCGTGCAGGAGTCCAGGCGGCAGTCGGTGGAGGCGCCCTCCGAGCTGCAACCGGCCAGCAGTGCGGTGCCGAGGGCGAGGCCGGCGAGCAGGCCGGCGGCGCGACGGACGGGGGTCTGCGAGGGGGAAACGCGTCGGTTCGTCACCCGGGCAAGGGTACGAGACGCGGACCAGCCCGCCCTCCGGGCGAGGTGTGAGGAGGGGCCCCTTCACCCCCACCAGGCGTTGTCAGGGGGCCCTTCCTTCCGCGCTAGGGTGCCGGCATGGCGTTCGACATCGGCCGGATCCGGGCCGCGTACCCAGCCCTGACCGAGGGTTTCGTCCACTTCGACGGTGCCGGTGGCACCCAGACCGCCCAGCCGGTGATCGACGCGGTCGCCGCCGTCATGCGTGCCGCAAGCGGCAACCGGAGCACGGCCTTCGTACCCGGCCGGCGGTCGCTGGACCTGGTCGCCGCGGCCCGCTCGGCGGTGGCCGACCTGGTCGGCGGGCAGCCCGAGGGCGTGGTGCTCGGGCCGAGCGCCACGGCGTTGACGTACACGCTGGCCCGGACGCTCGGCGCGGGCTGGCGGCCGGGCGACGAGGTGGTGGTCTCCCGGCTGGATCACGACGCCAACGTACGGCCGTGGGTGCAGGCGGCGGAGGCCGCCGGCGCGACGGTCCGCTGGGCGGAGTTCGACCCGGCGACCGGCGAGCTGCCCGCCGGCCAGTACGCCGACCTGGTCGGCGAGCGCACCCGGCTGGTCGCGGTGACCGCCGGCAGCAACGCCATCGGCACCACACCGGACGTGGCGGCGATCGCCAAGACCGCCCACGCGGCCGGCGCGCTGGTCTGCGTGGACGGGGTGCACGCGGTGCCGCACGGCCCCACCGACCTGGCCTCGCTCGGCGCGGACTTCCTGGTCACCAGCGCGTACAAGTGGTCGGGGCCGCACCTGGCGGCGATGGTCGCCGACCCGGCCCGGTGGGCGGCGCTGCGGCCGGCGAAGCTGCTCCCCTCCTCCGACGCGGTCCCGGACCGGTTCGAGTACGGCACGCCGAGCTTCCCGCTGCTGGCCGGCGTAACCGCCGCGGTGGACCACCTGGCCGCCCTCGACCCAGCGGCGGCCGGCAGCCGCCGGGAGCGGGTCCGGGCCGGGCTGGCCGCCGCCCAGGCGCACGAGGAGGTGGTCTTCGACCGGCTGCTCGCCGGGCTGGCCGCGCACCCGGCCGTCACCGTGTACGGCTCACCGGCCCGGCGCTGCCCCACGGTGTCGTTCCGGATGGCGGGGCTGGCCCCGGCCGAGACCGCGGCGGCGCTGGGCGCGGCCGGTTTCTGCCTCTCCTCCGGCGACTACTACGCCTACGAGTACTTCCGGACCATGGGGCTGCGGGACAGTGGCGGCGCGGTCCGGGCCAGCGTCTACCACTACAACACCGTCGAGGAGGTGGACCGGTTGCTCGCCGAACTGGACCTGCTGACCGGTGCCCGGGAGAGAATGGCCCGGTGAGCTTCCTGGTCGAGGAGAACCCCGCCAAGCGCCGGTTCGAGATCCTGGTCGACGACGCGCTGGCCGGGTTCACCGCGTACCGGCTGAGTGGCGAGGTGCTGGTCTTCAACCACACCGAGGTGGACGAGCGCTACCAGGGCATGGGCGTGGGCGCGGCGCTGATCAAGGGCACCCTGGACCAGGTCCGCGCCCGCGGCGACCGGGTGGTGCCGAAGTGCCCGTTCATGGCCGCGTTCATCGAGCGCCACCCCGAATACGCCGACCTGGTGGTCCCGGCACCCTGAGCCCGGGGGCCGCGCCGAGCGGGAATGTCGTGACCGGGTTCGCTACCGCTCCACCGGGCGGGGGTCAGCGGGCGCCGGCCAGCAGCTCGGCGGCGGCCTGCGCGGCGGCCCGGGTGGCGCCATGGGTGGCCACGTGCACCGCGCCGATGACCAGCTCGGGCACGCCCAGCTCGACCACCACCGCCTCCGGCCGGGCTGCCAGGGCCCGGGTGACCGCCGCCCGCATCCAGCCGTGGCGGTGCAGGTCGCGGACCACCAGCACCAGCGGACGGCCCGCCGATCCGGTGCCCAGGTCGGCCGGGACCTCGCCCTCGGCGTACCGGGCGGTGGTGGTGCCGGGCACCAGTCCGGCCAGCGGGGCGGCGATCCCCCACGGGGTCTCCGCGCCGATCGCGATGTTGCGCGGCGGGGCGAACTCCACCACGTGCGCCGGGCCGGCCAGCGGCAACCGCTCGGCTCCGGCGGCCACCCGCAGCGCCCGGCGGGCGGCGGCCAGCCCGACCGCCGAGCCGTACGCGCCCCGGACCACGGCCGGCCGGTCGGCCCGCGCCGCGGCGGTCCACGCGGCGAGCTGGCCGACCCGCTTGGCGGCCTCGGCCAGCCGTTCCTCGGGCAGCTCCCCGGCGACCACCGCGGCCACGATGGCGTCCCGCAGCTCGGCGGCGTCGGCCTCGGTGGCCCGTTCCCCGCCCACGCAGATGGCGTCCGCCCCGGCGGCGAGGGCGCGCACCGCCGCCCCGGCGAAGCCGTACCGGTCGGCGACCGCCCGCATCTCCACCGCGTCGGTCACCACCACCCCGTGGAAGCCCAGCTCGTCCCGGAGCAGCCCGCCGAGGATGCGCGGGCTGAGCGTGGCCGGCAGCTCCGGGTCGAGCGCCGGCACCAGCAGGTGCCCGGTCATCACCGCCTGCGCCCCGGCGGCCACCGCGGCCCGAAAGGGGGCCAGCTCGACCGCGTCCAGCCGGGCCCGGTCCCCGCCGATGCGGGGCAGGTCGTGGTGCGAGTCGACCCGGGTGTCGCCGTGGCCGGGGAAGTGCTTGGCGCAGGCCGCCACCCCGCCGGCCTGGAGCCCGCGTACCCAGGCGGCGGTGTGCCGGGCCACCAGGGCCGGGTCGGGGCCGAACGAGCGCACCCCGATGACCGGGTTGGCCGGGTTGGAGTTGACGTCGGCGTCCGGCGCGTAGTCGAGGGTGATGCCCAGCCCGGCCAGCTCGGCGCCGAGGTCGCGGGCCACCTCCTCGGTCAGGGCCACGTCGTCGACCGCCCCGAGGGCGAAGTTGCCGGGGCGCGAGCTGCCCCGGGCCGACTCGATCCGGGTGACGTCGCCGGCCTCCTCGTCGATCGCGACGATCACGTCGGGCCGCTCGGCCCGCAGCGCCGCGGTGAGCGCGGCGAGCTGCTCGGGTTCGACGACGTTGCGGGCGAACAGGACCACCGAACCGAGCCCCTCGCCGAGCCAGCGGCAGACCCAGGCCGGCGGGGTGGTGCCGACGAACCCGGGTTGCAGGACGGCCGCGGCCAGGGCCGCCAGGTCCGGGCTCGCTCCCACGATCCGCTCGCTCATGCGCTGTCGTACCCCCGTCTCCCCCACGGCCCGCCGCCCCGGCGGTGCTGACATGGTCACACCCACGTCCCTAAATAGTCAACATTCCTAACTGTTAGCTGCTGGCGGTCCACAGCACGGAGTGGGAGAGTGCGACCATGCACCCCGCGCTGCTCGCCGACGCCACCACCGCCGCCGACATCCCCGGCGTACGCCTGCTCGGCCTGGTGGTCGGCGGCCTCTTCCTGCTGATCGCGATCCGCGCGATGTTCCGCCGCTGACCGGGCGTTCGGACCGCCTCCCGCCGGGGTACGCACCGGTGTCCGTGCCGCACTGGCGAGGGGGACGTGTGAAGATCGGCTACTTTCTGTCCAGCGAGGAGTTCACCCCGGCGGAGCTGCTGGCGCAGGCCCGGGGCGCGGAGCGGGCGGGGTTCGCGGCGCTGTGGATCTCCGACCACTACCACCCCTGGCTCGACGCGCAGGGGCAGAGTCCCTTCGTCTGGTCCACCATCGGCGCGCTCAGCCAGGTCTGCCGGCTGCCGGTGACCACCGCGGTCACCTGCCCCACCACGCGCATCCACCCGGCGGTGATCGCCCAGGCCGCGGCGACCAGCGCGGTGCTGCACGAGGGCCGGTTCGTGCTCGGGGTGGGCACCGGCGAGGCGCTCAACGAGCACATCCTCGGTGCCGCCTGGCCGCAGACCGGCGTCCGGCTGGAGATGCTGGCGGAGGCGGTCGAGGTGCTGCGCGAGCTGTGGCGCGGGAAGTTCGTCAACCACCACGGGAAGCACTACACCGTCGAGCACGCCCGGGTCTACACGCTGCCCGACACCCCGCCACCGGTCTACGTCTCCGGCTTCGGTCCGAAGTCGATCGAGCTGGCCGCCCGGATCGGCGACGGCTACATCAGCACCGTGCCGGACGCGGACATGGTCCGCCGGTTCCGGGACGCCGGCGGCGGGGACAAGCCCTGCCAGGCGGGCTTCAAGGCGGCGTACGCCGACAGCGAGGACGAGGGCGTCCGGATCGCGTACCAGAAGTGGCCGAACGACGCCCTGCCGGGCGAGCTGTCCCAGGTGCTCCCCTCGCCGCGTCACTTCGAGCAGGCCACGCAGCTGGTCCGGCCGGAGATGGTGCGGGAGTCGTTCGTCTGCGGCAACGACGCCGACGCCCACCTGGAGATGATCGACAGGTACGCGAAGGCCGGCTTCGACGAGGTCTACGTGGCCAACACCGGGCCGAACTGGCAGGGGCTGTTCGATCTCTACCAGCGCGAGGTGCTGCCCCGGCTGCGCTGACGCTCAGCCGACGCCGAGCGCCCGGCGGAGCCGCTCGTCGCCGGCCGGGGTGCCGAGCGCGGCCCGTTCCTCGGGATGGTCGACGTAGAACCGCAGCACGTCGGCCAGGTACCAGGGGTGCACCGGCAGCCAGCCGAGCGTGACCAGTGGCGCGCGCACCGGGCTCAGCACCAGACCACGCCGTTCGACCAGCTCCGGCCGGGCCACCCGGAGCCGCAGCGTGTTCCCGGACCCCTGGCGCGCCGGGGTACCGGGGGTCATGGCCGCCCAGGGGATGCTCCGTTGGCCGCTCACATCCCAGATCTCCACGCCGACCGGGGTGAGGTCGACCCGGGGACGCCCGGTGAAGACCGCCATCGCCAGGAGCGCCACCAGCAGCAGCCACACCGCCACCAGCAGCGCCGTCAGGGCGGGCAGCAGGTAGCGCAGCGCGGGGGGTGCTTCGGGATCCCGGAACAGGTCGAGCCCCGCCGGGTACAGGGTGGGCCCGGTGACGGCCAGGGCCTGCCCGAACACGAACCAGCCGAAGCCCCGGCCGGCGGGCACCCGGCGGCGGCCCGGACCCGCGTCGACCAGCCGGGTCGGCCGGTGCCAGGGCCCTCGCTGGCTCAGCACCGCCGCCACGAACGCCACCACGGCCAGCAGGATCTGCACCGTGCCCAGCAGGAAGCCCGCGTCGTGCCCGAGCGTGCCGGTCGCGGTGAGCACCATCCGGACGACGCCGAACACCAGTGCCGCCGCGAGCGCCGTCGCGGGGGCACGGGAGACCAGCGGCGCCGTGACGCGGGACGGGGCCGGAGCGGTCGGGGAGGCCATGACGGCATGATGGCGCATCGGCGCAATCACCGCGTCGCGCGTCCGGCGCGCCGACCGGTACGGTGCTCCGCGGAGGTGGCGGGATGACCGACCCGACGACCGCGACAGCACCGCCGCAGCGACCCCTGGCCGTGGCACTGGCCGGGTTCCTGCCCGCGGTGCTGCTCAACGCGGCGCCGCCGCTGCTGGTGCTGCGCTACGTCCACAGCTTCACCGCGACCGCGAGCCCGGACAGCGGGTTCAACCTGTTCACCCTCGGGGCGGCGGCCTTCCTGCTCGTGGACGCCGCGTTGCTGCTCCTCGCGCTGGTGGGGCTGTTCCGGCCGGCGGCGCGCCCGTGCGCGGCGGGCTACCTCGTCGGCGTCTTCGCGGTCGTCATCATCCTGGTGGCGGTCGCGCCGTTCGTGGGGTGAACCGCCCCGGTTTCGGCGGTGATCGCCGGGGGTACCTGCGGGCACTGATGAGACTGACCACGCACTCGACGACGTTGCGCCGCGCGGCCCGCAGCCTCTTCGGCTGGACCGCGCTCCGGCCGAACCAACTGGCCGCCATGCGCGCGGTGATGAAGCGACGCGACGCCCTGGTGGTCCTGCCCACCGGTGCCGGCAAGTCGGCCATCTACCAGATCCCGGCCAGCCTGATCCCCGGTCCCACGGTGGTCGTCTCCCCGCTGCTCGCCCTCCAGCAGGACCAGATCGCGGCGCTCAACGAACGGCAGCGCCCCGAGCTGCGGGCGGTACGGATCAGCTCCGACGAGACCGCCGCACAGCAGGCCGAGGCGATCGACGAGATCCGCCGGGGTGGCGCCGAGTTCCTCTTCATCACCCCGGAGGCGCTGAGCAACCCGGACCGGCTGGCCGAGGTGCGGTCGCTGAGGCCGGCCCTGGTGGCGGTCGACGAGGCGCACTGCATCTCCGCCTGGGGGCACGACTTCCGCCCGGACTACCTGGCGCTCGGGCACCTGATCGAGGGCATCGGTCGGCCGCCGGTGGTGGCCCTGACCGCGACCGCCTCCCCGCCGGTACGCGACGACATCATCGCCCGGCTCCGGTTGCGCGATCCCGAGGTGGTGGTCTCCGGGCTGGACCGACCGAACCTGTTCCTCGAGGTGGCGTACTGCCCGACCGACGACTACCGGTGGCGGCGGCTGATCGCGCTGCTCCGCGACGACCGTCGTCCCGGCATCATCTACATGCCGACCCGGCGGGCCGCCGAGGACGAGCGGGAGCTGCGGGAACTCGCCGCGTTGCTGCGTACCCGGGCACGGACCAAGAAGGAGCTGCGCGAGCTGACCGGCCTCGGCCCGCGCAAGCTCGGCCAGTACCTGTCGCTGCTGGAGCAGGTGGGCGCCGCCGAGCCGCGCACCCGCCGGCGCGTCGGCGCGCCCCGGTACGCCGCCACGGCCGCCGAGTCCGGCCGGGCGGCGCTCGCCGAGGCGGAGCGGCAGCAGGCCGTCACCCGGTCGCGTACCGACATGATGCGGGCCTTCGCCGAGACCACCGGCTGCCGCGGCCAGGCGCTGCTGGCGTACTTCGGCGAGCAGATGCACGAGGTCTGCGGGCACTGCGACAACTGCCACGCCGGCACCAGTCTCGCCGACGAGGGGGCGGTGGGCCCGTTCCCGGTGCACAGCCAGGTACGCCACCCGGAGTGGGGCGCCGGCCTGGTGCTGAGCTACGAGGAGGACCGGATGACGGTGCTCTTCGACGAGGTCGGCTACAAGACGCTGTCCGTGCGCGTGGTGTCCGAACAGGGCCTGCTGACGCTCGACTAGCCTGACCCGGGCACCGGGACGGTGCCCGTCGACAACCACGGCGAAAGGGGCTTGATCGTGATCGAGCAGCCGGCGTACACCGGGTTCGGTTTCTCCGACGAGGAGTGGGGCCTGCTGGTCGGGCTGCCGCAGGCGGTGCTCGCCGCGGCGAGCGCGGCCGAGTCCGACGGCACCAAGCGCACCATGGCCGAGAACGCCGCCGGGCTGGAGACAATCTCGGCCGGGCGGGAGTCGGCCAGCCCGCTGGTGGCCGCCGTGGCCGGCGAGGTCGTGTCCCGGGTGGGCGACCCGGAGGCCGGCGCGGAGCTGCCGGTCATCGCGCCCGCCGATCCGCCGGCGATGATCGACGACGTGCTCGCCCGGGCCGGCCAGGCGGCGGCCCTGCTGGCCGGCAAGGTGGACGAGGGGCAGGCCGGGGCGTACCGGCACTGGCTGGTGGAGATCGCCGAGCAGGTGGTCACCGCGACCTCCACCGGCGGCATCCTGGGGCTCGGCGGCGACGTGGTCAGCGACTCGGAGCGCCGCTTCCGGGACCGGCTGTCCCAGGTGCTCAACGACTGATCCCCTACCCCGGCCCGGGCAGCCGGGCAAGCGAAGAGATGATTGCCGTCACTGACGGATGTCGGACGCCCCAGGAGGTCGCCCCCGCGGCCGCCCGGGGCGTCTTCGACAATGACGGGTGACGGACGGCCGGGGAGGGTCGTTGATGGACGCCACGCTGCAGCAGCACGTCCTCGACACGGAGCAGGTGCCGGCGCCGGAGCGCTTCGGGCTCTGGCTGGACATGATCGCCGACTCGCCCGCGCCGCTGCGGGTGCGGACCGAGCACGCCGACGACTTCGTGGCCCGGGCGGAGTTCATCGAGCTGGGCCGGATGCGCCTGATCCGCTACCGCTACCCGTCGCTGGACTGCGTCCGGACCCCGAAGTTGATCCAGCGGTCCGACCCGGACTACTACTCGCTCGCCCTCACCCTGACCGGCACCGGCGTCGCCGGCCAGGAGGGCCAGCAGAGCCACTGCCGCCCCGGCGAGTTCACCTTCTACGACTGTTCGCTGCCGCACGAGGTCAGCCACCACGGGCTCGACCACGGCCGTGAGCACGCCAGCTCGGTCGTGGCGTTCATCCCGTACGACGCGCTGCCGCTGTCCCGCAGCCGGCTGGCCCCGCTGTTCGCCGGCCGGATGTCGGGCACCGAGGGGATCGGGGCGCTGCTGGCGGACTACCTGGTCCAGGTCAGCAGCCATCCGGAGCAGTACCACGCGGCGGACGCCGAGCCGCTGGCCGACGTCGGACTGGATCTGATCTCCACCATGCTCGGCCGATACCTGGTGTCCGAGGACGCGGTGCCGACCGAGGTACGCCGCCGTGCACTGCTGTCCCAGATCCACTCCCACATCCGCCAGCATCTCGGGGATCCCACGCTCAGCCCGCAACTCGTCGCCGACGCGCACCACATCTCGGTCCGTTCCCTGCACCGGCTCTTCGAGGCCGAGGAGACCACCGTGGCGGCGTACATCCGCGACCAGCGACTGGAGCGGTGCCGACGCGACCTCACCGACCCGGCGCTGCGGGACCTGCCCATCCAGGTGGTCGCCGGCCGCTGGGGGTTCCGGGACAAGGCCCACTTCAGCCGGACGTTCCGGGCCGCGTTCGCGGAGACCCCGCAGGCGTACCGGACGCACCACCTGGAACGGGCACGGATCGTCAACACCGTGGCGTCCGCGGTCAACTCGTAGCGGACATACTGGTGTGGGCCGTTCGCCGGGAGACCGGCGCGGCCCACTGGTATCGGGGGGCCGTGGCGAGGCGCCCGCGACGGTCCGTCGCGGGCGGCCGCCCGGTGCCGACGCCGCCGCCGGCCGACGACGCCCACACCGGACTCCGGCCCCGTCGTACTCCCCCCAGGACCGGCGGCGGGGCCGGTCAGCCTGCCTCCTTCAGCAGGACCAGCACCGCCTTCTCGATCGACTCCCGGCGCATCTCCGGCTCCACCGGGGCCAGCACACCGTCGTGGTAGAGGTCGACCACCCGGGGGTCCACGTAGGACGTCCGCGCCACGGTGGGGGTGTTGCCGAGCAGTTCGGCAACCGAGCGCATCACCGCGGCCAGCGCACGCCGGCGGGCCGTGGTCGAGCGCTGGGCGCCGGCCGTGGCCAGTTCGGTGGCGGCCAGCACGGTGGCGTGCCAGGTACGGAAGTCCTTCGCCGTCATCTCCCCGCCGCTGGCGTCGCGCAGGTAGTCGTTGACCTCGTCGCTGCGCACGTCCCGCCAGGCCCGGCCGTCCCAGTAGCCGAAGAGGCGCTCCTGCGTACGCCGCCGGCGGCGCAGGTCGGTCAGCACCCGGCACAGCTCGGCGTCCTCGATCCGGCGGACCTGCTCGATGCCGCCCTTGGCGGGGAACTCGAAGACCACGCAGCCGCGCCGGGAGCGGGCGTGCTCGGGGCGCAGCGTGGACACGCCGAAGGTGGGATCGTCCCCGGTGGCGTACTGATCGCTGCCGACCCGGAACATGCCCATGTCCAGCAGCCGGGTGACGGTGGCGAGGACCCGTTCCCGCCGCAGGCCGCGCAGGGTCAGGTCGTGGTCGACCCGGTCGCGCAGCGCCGGCAGCCGGTGCGCCACCTCCAGCACGTGGTCGAACTTCGCCTCGTCCCGCTTCTGCCGCCACTGCGGGTGGTAGAGGTACTGCTTGCGCCCGGCCGCGTCGATCCCGGTGGCCTGGATGTGCCCGTTCGGGTACGGCGCGATCCACACGTCCTGCCAGGCCGGCGGGATCACGAGCTCGCGCAGCCGGGCCAGCTCGTCGGGGTCGCGCACCGGCTCGCCCTTCGCGTCGACGAAGAGCCAGCCCTTGCCGCGCCGCCGTCGCCCGTACCCCGGTCGGCCCGGATCACTACGCCGCAATCGCACCGGAGCCCCGCACCGCCCGTTCCGCGTCGTCCACGGCAGCCAGCACCTCGTCGACTCCGATGGCCGCCAACGTCGGGTGGGTACCTACCCCGGCCGGAGCGGCCCAATCCCGCTCGGCCCCGAGGCGGCCCGTGACGCCGAGCACGCGGTGTCGGGGGCGGTCCGGCGGTGGCCCCCAGTGCGCCGGCGGCACCGGGCCGAAGAGCACCACCGAGGCGGTCCCGTACCCGGTGGCCAGGTGGGCCACTCCGGTGTCCCCGCTGACCACCAGCCGGGCGTCGGCGACCAGGGCGGCCAGCTCGGCCAGGCCGGTCCGGCCGGCGAGCACCGCCGCCGGCGGCAGCCCGGCGGCGACGGCCACCCGGTCGACCAGCTCCCGTTCGTCCGCACTGCCGGTGAGCACCACCCGGTGCCCCCGGCCGGCGAGGGTCCGGGCGAGCGCCGCGAAGCGCCCGGCCGGCCAGCGCTTCGCCGGGATCTTGCTCCCCGGGTGCAGCACGGTGGCGCCGGCCGGGACCCCGGCGGCGGGCGGGCGGCGCAGGGCCAGGTCGGCCGGGTCGGCCGGCAGCCCGTACGTGTGCAGCAGCCGGCACCAGCGGCGGACCTCGTGCTCGCCGTCGTCCCACGCCGGCCCGTCGGGGTGGCCGGCCTCGGCGTTGGCGAAGGCGAGCAGCCGGCCCGGTCGGGTGCCGGCCAGCGCCCGGTGTGACTGCGGGCCCCGGCCGTGCAGGTTGACCGCCACCTCCGGCGGTGGCCCCGGCCAGGCCAGCCGGTCCGGGCCGTCGGTGGGCAGCACCCGGTCGACCGCGCCGACCAGGTCGGCCAGCGGCGCCAGCCAGGCCGGCGCGGCCAGCACCAGCTCCCGGCCCGGGAAGCCGGCCCGCAGGCCGCGCAGCGCCGGCACCGCCGTGGCGAGGTCGCCCACGCCGAGCGCGCGGAGCACCAGGATCACGGGTACGAGGACTCCTGCTCGGCGCAGACCACCATCTCCCGTACGCAGCTGCCGGGCGGCTGGGAGATGGCGAACATGATCGCGGCGGCGGTGTCGGCGGGTTCATTGAGCGCGGCGTCCGGTCCGGGGCGGTACTGCGCGTCCCGCTGGTCGAAGAAGGCGGTCCGCATACCGCCCGGGATGAGCAGGGTGACCCCGACGATGCCGGCCAGCTCGGCGGCGAGGGCCCGGGTGAAGCCGACCACCCCGAACTTCGCCGCGCAGTACGCGGTGGCGTCGCCGACCGCCTTGACCCCGAGGGTGGAGGCGACGGTGACGATGCTGCCCCGGGACGCCTCCAGGTAGGGCAGCGCGGCCCGGATCACCGCCGCGGTGGCGAGCAGGTCCACCGCGACGATCCGCTCCCAGGTCTCGGCCGCGACGTCGGCCAGCTTCCCCGGGACGTCCATGCCGGCCGCGGTGACGACGGCGTTCAGCCCGCCGGAGCGTTCCGCCAGCGTGCGGGTGGCCGCCTCGGCGGCCCGGGTGTCGGCCAGGTCGCACTCGATCCAGGGCACCCCGTCGCCGGGCCGGCGCCGGTCGAGCACGAGGGGCCGGCCGCCGGCCCGGGCCACCGCGGTGACCACCGCCGCCCCCAGCCCGCTCGACCCGCCGGTGACCAGGACGATGGGGCCGGCACCGAGGGGTGGATCGCTGCTCATCGTGCTCCCTCCGCCGTCGACCGGCGGACCGGCTTCCGGCGCGCCTCGGCCGCCGGGACCGCCGCCTCCGGCCAGGTGGCCGAGCCGCGACCGGACCGGGCCGCCGCGATCATGTCGGTGGTGGACCGCCCGTCCAGGTACGGCACGACCACCGTGTGCCCGCCCCAGCGGGCCAGGATCTCCGCCTCGGGCAGGGTGTCGTCGCCGCCGCCGGTGGCGTAGTCGCCGCCCTTGACCCAGATGTCCGGGCGCAGCCAGGACAGCGCCGCGTGCGGGGTCGGCTCGTCGAAGATCATTACGGCGTCGACGCAGCTCAGCGCGGCGAGCAGCCGGCTCCGGTCGCCCTGCGGCACGACCGGGCGTTCCGGGCCCTTCAGCCCGGCCACGCTGGCGTCGGAGTTCAGGCACACGACGAGGCAGTCGCCGAGCTGGCGGGCCGCCTGAAGGGTCGCCACGTGCCCGGCGTGCAGCAGGTCGAAGCAGCCGCCGGTGGCGACCACCGTGCCGCCGGCCGCGCGTACCTCGGCGACCACCGCGCCGGCCGCGGCCGCCCCGATCCGGTCTCCGCCCCCGCCGACCACCACCGGCGCGGCCGTCCGCACCGGTGCGGGCAGCGCGGCGGTCACTCCCCCGCCGGCCACGTACGCGGACGCCTCGGCCACCGCCTCCTGCACCGCCTCGGAGACCAGCGCGCCCCGGGCCAGCGCCAGGGTGGCGGTGGCCGCGAACCGGTCCCCCGCCCCGCAGGTGTCCCCCTCGGCGGCCGGGGCGGGCACCACCAGCGGGGTGGAGCCGGCGTGGCAGAGCAGCGCGCCGTCCCCGCCCAGGGTCACCGCCACCGCGCCGGCCTGCCAGCGTTGCCGCAGCGCCTGCGCGCTTCGTGCGGCGGTGACCAGCCGGGACGCGCCCTGCGGGGCCTTCGCCAGTTCCCGCGCCTCGGACTCGTTCGGGGTGGCCAGGTGCACCCCGGGCACCGCCGCCGGGCCGCGCGGGTGCGGATCCCAGACCACCGGGGCGCGGGTGGCCGCGAGCGCGGCCCGCAGCGCCGGCTGTCCGGCGACACCCCGGCCGTAGTCACTGACCAGCACGGCGGACGCCGTGGCGATCAGGCGCAGCACCGCCTCGCTCGGCTCCCCCGGCTCGCCGGCCCGACCGCCCCGGTCGTGGCGCAGCAGCACCCGGCCCCGGGCGTGCAGCCGGATCTTCTCCGGGGTGGCGCCGGCCAGCGGCAGCGCGTACAGCTGCACTCCGGCGGCGGCGAGCAGGGAGCCGAGCTGGGCCCCGCCGGCGTCGTCGGCGACGGCGGTGACCAACGCGACGTCCGCGCCCGCGGCGGCGGCGAAGATCGCGGCGAGGCCGGCGCCGCCGGGCCGGTCGACGTACGTGGTCTCGTCGAGCACCGGCACCGGGGAGTCCGGGCAGAGCCGGTTCACCGTCCCCTCCACGTCCCGGTCCAGCAGGGTGTCACCGATCACCACCACGGGTCCCGTCATGCTCGACCTCCTCATCGGGCCTGCACCTCCCGGTCGGGGGCGTCTGCGAGCACCACCTCGACACCGGTCCGCACCGGGGCGGCCCCGGTCCGGGCCGCGAGGGCCGCCGGCAGGGCCCGATCGACGTACTCGCAGAGCACATGGGTGGCGACCAGGTGCAGCTCCTGCACCACCTGGCTCTCCGGCGAGTCGATGGCGAGGGTCTCGTGACACAGTTCGGCGAGCGGGTTGGGGGTGGGTCCGGTGAAGGCCCAGCAGCGCAGTCCGGTGTCGCGGCCGGCGTGGGCGGCGGTGAGGAGGTTGG
>NZ_JAPDPH010000152.1 GCF_026013475.1 Micromonospora yasonensis
TACGCCGCCACCCCCCCCCCAACTCTACCACCCTCCCCCACACTCTTCCCCCCCCCGACCCTCTCCCGACCGGCCCCCGGAGTTCCGGGGGCCCGCCGCCGCTTGCATCCGGTGACCCCGGCCGTCGAGCCGCGGGGCACGGTCGGGGGTTGTGGTCAGTCGTTGCGGTGGGCTGCCCACCAGGCCTGGCCGGCCTCGGGGAGGGTATCGATCGGGTCGTAGTAGGCGTAGCGCTTGTTGAGCGCTTCGAGGTCGGCGGACTCGATCGAGGTGCGGTAGTTCTTGGTCCAGTAGGAGATGCCGCGTTCGCGGTCGTACTCGGTGAGCATGTGGACCCAGCGCTTGCCGACGAAGGGGACGTCGCAGACGATCCGCGGGGTGGCGTAGCCGGGCAGGTAGCCCATGATGTCGTGCTGGAGTTGCTGGGCGTGCCAGACGGGGACCCGCCAGTGCTCGGCGTTGGGGATCATGTCGCACATGTAGAAGTAGTACGGCAGGATGCCGGCCTCGCCCTGGAGGGCGAAGCAGAGGTCGAGCAGGTCGGCGCTGGTGGCGTTGACGCCGCGCATGAGGACGCCCTGGTTGCGGACGTCGCGGACGCCGACGTCGAGGGCGGTCTGGGCGGCCTTGGCGACCAGCGGGGTGAGCGACTGGGCGTGGTTGACGTGGGTGTGGATCGCCAGGTTGACGCCGCGGCGGGCGGCCGTGCGGGCGACCCGTTCGAGGCCCTCGACGACGTCGGGCTGGAGCCAGTGCTGGGGCAGGCCCATGAGGGCCTTGGTGGCGAGCCGGATGTCGCGGATGGTTTCGATCTCGAGTAGCCGCATGAGGTAGGACTCGAGGTTCTTCCAGGGCACGTTGGCCACGTCCCCGCCGGAGACGACGACGTCGCGGACGCCGGGGTGTGCCTTGAGGTAGGTGATGTGGGCGTCGTACCGGTCGACGGGCTTGAGGGTGAGCTTGAGCTTGTCGACGGTGGGGGTGGAGTTGCCGACCAGGTCCATGCGGGTGCAGTGGCCGCAGTACTGCGGGCAGGTGGAGAGGAGTTCGGCGAGGACCTTGGTGGGGTAGCGGTGGGTGAGGCCTTCGGCGACCCACATGTCGTGCTCGTGGAGGCTGTCGCGGGTGGCGTAGGGGTGGGACGGCCAGTCGGTGCGCCGGTCGGAGGCGACGGGGATCATGTAACGGCGGACCGGGTCGGCGAGGAACGCCTCGGTGGTCATGGGCGCGAACGGCACCATGGTGTTGAGCATCTGTGGGGGCACCAGCATGGACATGGTGGCCAGGTTCTTCTGGTCGGCCTCGAGGTCGGCGTAGAAGGTCTCGTCGACGAGGTCGCCGAGGACGCTGCGCAGCTGCTTGATGTTCTTGACGCAGTTGACCCGCTGCCATTGGGCGTTCTCCCACTGCTCGCGGGTGACGTGGCGCCAGCCGGGGAAGCGGGTCCAGTCGGGTTCGACCAGGGGGCTGCGGCGGTATTCGTAGGGCTGTCCGGCGGTGGGGACCGCGACCGGCGCGGGGCGGGGCGTTGGGATGGTCTCCACCGGTTGGGTCTGGGTCACGGCCCCTCCTCGTTGCGGTGTGGTTGATCAGCGGTTGCGTAGGCTACTGGAAAATATCCGGTGAAGAAATTAGTCTGCCGGAAGTTTTCCCGTGATGCGAGCCCTGGCCGGGGGTTCGAGCGGCTGGACATAGGGGGTCGGCGTGACGTCACCGGTGGGCCTGCACCGTGTTGTGGAACCGGCGGGGGTGCTGCCGCAGGCGGCGTGGCGCCTGGACGCGGACCCGCGGATCGCCTCGAACGAGGTGCGGATCCGGGTACAGCGGCTGAATCTGGACGCGGCGAGTTTCCGGCAGCTGTCGGAGAAGCACGGCGGGGACGGGGAGAAGGTCCGCGCCGAGGTGCTGGAGATCATCTCCAGTCGGGGGAAGATGCAGAACCCGGTGACCGGCTCCGGCGGCATGCTGATCGGCACCGTGGAGGAGGCCGGGAAGCGGTCCCCGCTGGGGTTGCAGCCGGGTGACCGGGTGGCGACGCTGGTGTCGCTGACCCTGACCCCGCTGCTGATCCTCGACGGCCTGACCCGCTGGGACGGGCGCAGCGAGCAGGTGCCCTGTGACGGGTACGCGATCCTGTTCGCCCGGTCGATCGCGGCGGTGCTGCCGGCGGACCTGCACCCGGAGTTGTCCCTGGCGGTGCTGGACGTGTGCGGGGCGCCGGCGTTGACCGCGCGGGTGGTCGCCGAGCAGGTGGCGCGGCGCCGGCGCGAGGGGGACGCCCGGCCGGTGAGCGTGGCGGTGATCGGTGGCGCCGGCAAGAGCGGGTCGTTGTCGCTGGCGGCGGCGCGGCGGGCGGGTGCGGGCCGTACGGTCGGCGTGGTGCCGGTGGCGGGGGAGCGGGACGCGTTGACGGCGGCGGGCCTGGCCGACGTGGTCGCGCTGGCCGACGCGCGTGACCCGGTGGGTCTGTCCACGGCGGTGACGACGGCGCTGGGCGCGCCGGCGGATGTGACGGTGGTGTGCGTGGACGTGCCGGGCTGCGAGCACGGGGCGATCCTGAGCACCGAGGACGGCGGCACGGTGATCTTCTTCTCGATGGCGACGAGCTTCGCGGCGGCGGCGCTGGGCGCGGAGGGTCTGGCGGCGGACGTGACGATGCTGGTCGGCAACGGGTACGTGCCGGGTCACGCGGAGTTGGCGCTGGACCTGCTGCGCGCCGAGCCGGGGGTGCGTCGTCTGTTCGAGGCCCGGTTGGCGGCAGACTGACACCATGACGAACCCCTCGACCTTGTACCGCGGCGGTGTGCTGCACTGTCCCGCCGATCCGTCCGCGACGGCGTTGCTGGTGCGTGACGGCAGGATCGCCTGGTTGGGTGCCGCCGCCGACGTGCCGGCCGCCGACCGGGTGGTGGAGTTGGCCGGGGCGCTGGTGACGCCGGCGTTCGTGGACGCCCATGTGCACGCGACCGACACCGGGCTGGCCCTGTCCGGCCTGGATCTGGTCGCGGTGCGGTCGGCGGGTGAGCTGCTGGACGCGGTGTCGGCGTTCGCGGCGGGCCTGCCGGGTGACGCGGTGGTGCTCGGGCACGGGTGGGACGAGTCGACCTGGTCGGATCGGGCGTTGCCGGACGCGGCGGCGCTGGACCGGGCCGCGGGGGGCCGGAAGGTGTACCTGTCGCAGGCGTCGATTCATTCGGCGCTGGTGTCGGCGGCGCTGCTGGCGGCCTGTCCGGAGGCGGCGGGCGCGGCCGGGTTCGACCCGTCGGGCTGGCTGCGGCGTGACGCGCATCATGTGGTGCGGGCGGCGGCGTTCGCGTCGGTGACGCGGGCGCAGCGGGTCGCGGCGCAGCGGCGGGCGCTGGCGCACGCGGCGTCGCTGGGTATCGCGGCGGTGCACGAGTGCGGCGGCCCGGAGATCTCCGACGAGGAGGACTTCACCGGGCTGCTGGCGGTTTCCGGGGCCGGCCTGCCGGAGGTGTACGGGTACTGGGGTGAGTTGCTGGGTGCGGCGCGGGCCCGGGATCTGGGTGCGGTGGGTGCGGGTGGGGACCTGTTCGCCGACGGGGCGTTGGGGTCGCGGACGGCGCACGTGTCGGCGGCGTACCTGGACGGGGAGTCGGGTGGGTGTGGGCACGGGTACGTGACCGCCGAGCAGGTGCGTGACCATTTGTTGGACTGTGCGGCGCACGGGATGCAGGGTGGTTTCCACGCCATCGGGGACGCGGCGATCGCCACGGTGCTCGACGGGTTCGCGGGGGCGGCGGAGAAGCTGGGTGTGGATCGGCTGCGGGCGGCCCGGCATCGGGTCGAGCACGCGGAGATCATGAACAAGCGGCTGATCGCCGGGTTCGTGGAGTACGGCGTGGTGGCGTCGATGCAGCCGGCGTTCGATCGGCTGTGGGGTGGCGCGGGCCGGATGTACGAGTCGCGGTTGGGGCTGGACCGGTCGTTGGAGTCCAACCCGATGGGCGCGATGCACTCGGTCGGGGTGGCGCTGGCGTTCGGTTCGGATTCGCCGGTGACGCCGCTTGACCCGTGGGGGTCGGTGCGGGCGGCGGCGGCGCATCACAACCCGGTGCAGCGGATGAGTGTGCGGGCGGCGTTCGCGGCGCACACCCGTGGCGGGTGGCGGGCGGTGCACCTGGACAACGAGGGTGTGCTGGCGCTGGGCGCGCCGGCCACGTTCGCGGTGTGGGACACCCCGGCCGGGGTGCACCGGGGTCTGCCGGTGTTGGAGGCCGAGGATTCGGAGCTGCGGGGTGCGGACGATCCGACGCCGTTGCCGGTGTGCCGGGCCACGGTGCTGCGCGGTGACGTGATCTTTCAGGAGCGGTGACGTGAGCGATGGGGAAGGGTGTTCGTGACGGGCAAGCTTGGGCTGGATCCGGCGCTGGTGGCGCGGGCGCGGGAGTTGGCGCGCCGGGCCGGGCAGCCGGTGGTGGATCTGGCGCGTAGCCACACGACGGTGTCGGTGGAGCGGGCGGTGCTGCGGCTGGCCGGGGTGACCGGGGCGGACCCGGACGGCATTCCGTGGGTCAATCGGCTCGTGGACGCGGTGGTGGCGGACGTGGGGCTGGGGCACGGGGTGGCTGTGCCGGTGTTCGACGCGCTGGCCCGTGAGGGCGTCGCCGACGTGACGTTGTTGGCGCAGAAGGCCGCCGCCGGGTCGGTGCGGTTCACCCAGCCGAGTGGTAAGGCGGCCACGGCTGCCCGGCGGGCGTCCCGCAAGGCGGTCGCCGTCGGCGTGCGGCAGGTCGATCGGCGCCGCGCCGAGCGGGACCGTCTGGTCAGGCGGTACGGGGATCCGGAGCAGCGGCCGTGGATCTATCTGATCGTGGCGACCGGCGACATCTACGAGGACATTCCGCAGGCGCAGGCCGCGGCTCGTGCCGGGGCGGACATCATCGCGGTGATCCGGTCCACGGGGCAGTCGTTGCTGGACTACGTGCCCGAGGGCGCCACCCGGGAGGGTTTCGCCGGGACGTACGCCACGCAGGAGAACTTCCGGCTGATGCGGGCGGCGCTGGACGAGTCGTCGCGGGAGTTGGGCCGGTACGTGCGGCTGACGAACTACGCGTCGGGCCTGTGCATGCCGGAGATGGCCACCCTGGCCGGTCTGGAACGGCTGGACATGATGCTCAACGACTCGATGTACGGCATCCTGTTCCGCGACATCAATCCGATCCGCACCTTCGTCGACCAGCGGTTCTCGCGGCAGGTGCATGCCCGGGCCGGGATCATCATCAACACCGGTGAGGACAACTACCTGACCACCGCGGACGCGGTGGACGAGGCGCACACGGTGACGGTGTCGCAGCTGCTCAACGAGTACTTCGCGCACGAGGCCGGGCTGCGGGACTGGCAGCTGGGTCTGGGGCACGCGTTCGAGATCAACCCGGACCTGCCGGAGTCGTTCCGGCTCGAGTTGGCGCACGCGCTGCTGGCCCGGGAGTTGTTCCCGGACGCGCCGCTGAAGTGGATGCCGCCGACCAAGCACATGACCGGCGACGTGTTCCGCGGCAACCTGCTGGACGGGTTCTTCAACCTGGTCGGCACCATGACCGGGCAGGGCATCCTGCTGGTCGGCATGATGACCGAGGCCGTGGTGACGCCGTGGCTGTCCGACCGGGACATCGCCCTGCAGAACGTGCGGTACGTGTTGGGCGCGGCCGGTGGCCTGCACGAGGACTTCGTGCCCGCGCCTGGCGGGTTCATCCAGCAGCGCGCGCACCGGGTGCTGTCGGAGGCGGTCGACCTGTTGGAGCGGATCGGTGAGCAGTCGTTGCTGACCGCGATCGCCGAGGGCACGTTCGGGATCATGAAGCGGCCGGCGGATCGTGGCAAGGGTCTCGACGGTGTCGCGAGGCACGAGGCCGACTACTACAACCCGGCCACCGAGATCCTGGAGGCGGCGGCGTGACGGCCGTGGAGAAGAAGATCGTCCGGCCGTACGGGGACACCACCGGTGACGGCATGGTGCAGGTGTCGTTCACCCTGCCGGTGGCGCACGACAAGCGGGCGGAGGGCGCGGCGGTCCAGCTGGCCAACCGGATGGGCATCGACCCGGCGATGCTGGTGCACGCCAAGCAGATGGGCGACGGGTTCACCTTCTTCGTCGTGTACGGCCGGGTCAACCATCTGGTGGACCTGTCCCAGGTGCAGGTGGTGGAGCGGGACTTCCCGCTGCTGTCGGCCAAGGAGGTCAACGCGGTGGTGAAGCAGAAGCTGCGGCGCAAGCTGTCGGTGGTGGGGGCGTGTATCGGCACCGACGCGCACACCGTCGGCATCGACGCGATCCTCAACGTCAAGGGCATCGCGGGGGAGAAGGGCCTGGAGTACTACCGGGAGCTGAAGGTCGTCAACCTGGGCGCGCAGGTCAGCGTGCCGGAGTTGGTGGAGGCGGCCCGGCGGGAGAAGGCCGACGCGGTGCTCGTGTCGCAGGTCGTGACCCAGCGTGACGCGCATCTGCACAACACCCGGGAGATGTCGGCCGCGTTCCGGGAGGCCATGCCGGCCGGGAAGCGGCCGCTGCTGATCGTCGGCGGGCCGCGTTTCGACGAGACCATGACCGATGAACTGGGCGTCGACCGGATCTTCGGCCGTGGCACCACCCCGGGCGAGGTCGCCAGTTATCTGGTCCACGCCCTGATCACGAACAAGAAGGCGAGAGCATGAGCGACGCGCGGCTGGGTCTGACGGTGACGCATCGGCGATATGTGCCGTACTCCCATGCCCACTACGCGGGGAACCTGGTCGACGGGGCGTACGCGCTGGGCCTGTTCGGGGATGTCGCCACCGAGGTGTGCATCCGCACCGACGGCGACGAGGGACTGTTCGCCTCCTATTCGGACGTGCAGTTCAAGGCGCCGATGAAGGCCGGCGACGTGCTCGAGGTCGTTGCCACCGTCACCCGGGTCGGCACCCGCAGCCGCACCATCGACTTCGAGGCGCGGGTGGTATGCCGGGGCCGCCCCGACCGGTCCGAGTCGGCCGCCGAGGTCCTCGCCGAGCCGATCGTCGCGGTCACCGCGACCGGCACGGTCGTCGTGCCCGCGGCGGCGTGAACGTCGCCGTCTGCGCCGACGTCGGGTCCACGTACACCAAGGCCACGGTGGTCGACCTCGACGCCGGTCGGCTGGTCGCGGCGGCGTCCGCGCCGACCACCGTGGCCACGGACGTGCTGCACGGCCTGGACGCCGCGGTCGGCGCGGCCACCGCCGGGCTCGGCGTGCGGGACCTGCCCTGGTACGTCTGCTCGTCCGCCGGGGGTGGCCTGCGCCTGGCCGTCATCGGCTACGAGCCCCTGGTCACCGCGCAGGCCGGCCGGCGGGTCGGCCTGTCCGCCGGGGCGAACGTGGTGCACGTGGCCGCCGGGCGGCTGGGCGCGGCCGACCTGACCGCGCTGCGCGCGGCGCGTCCCGACGTGGTGCTGCTGGTCGGCGGCACCGACGGCGGCGACGCGGAGGTGTTGACGCACAACGCCACCCGGCTGGCGAGGGCCCGCTGGCGGGTGCCGGTGGTGCTGGCCGGCAACGTCGAGGCCCGCGACGACCTGCACGCCGTGCTCGCCGCGGCGGGGGTGCCGGTCACCGCCGCCGACAACGTGCTGCCTCGCATCGGGGTGCTCGCCCCGGCGCCCGCCCGCGCCGCCATCCGCGAGGTGTTTCTGCGGCACGTCATCGGCGGCAAGAAACTGTCCCGCGGCAGCCGGTTCACCCGCCTGGTCCGCGCCGCCACCCCCGACGCGGTGCTCACCGGTGTGGAGGTGCTGGCCGACGCTGTTGGCGGCGACCTGGCCGTGGTCGACGTCGGTGGCGCCACCACCGACGTGTACTCGGTGCTCACCCCCGACGAGCGGGACACCGGCCCCAGCCAGGAGGTCGCCGGCACCCTGTGGCGGGCCCGCACGGTCGAGGGGGACCTGGGGATGCGGTGGAGTGCCCCCGGCGTGGTCCGGGCCGCCGTCGAGGAGCGGCTGCTCGCGCCGGGGGACGAGGAGCAGTTGGCGGCCGCCGCGGCGGTGCGCGCCGCCGACCCCGGGTTCCTGCCCGCCGACGGCGCCGACCGGGCCGCCGACCGGCGTATCGCGGCGCTGGCCGCGACCGTGGCGCTGCGCCGGCACGCCCGTGGCGCCGCCACCGGGGAGCGCGCCGGGCGGGACCTGCGCGACGTGAAACTGGTGGTGGGCTCCGGCGGGGTGCTGCGGCACGCCGAACCCGCCGACGCCGCCGCCGTCCTCGACGCGGTCCTCACCGACCACGCCGGCGGATGGCCGCTGCCGCGCGCCGCCCGCCCGGTCGTCGACGTCGACTACGTCCTGGCCGCCGCCGGGCTGCTCGCCGACGACCATCCGCGGGCCGCCGCCGCGTTGCTGCGCCGGCATTTGGATCGGTGAATCGTCGCCGTCCGCGTACGCGCCGGGACGCGCCGACGCGACACGCCGTGTCGCAACACACGACAGGCCGGGGTGGGTTGACAGCGGGAGGGGTCCACACCGTACCGTCTTTGAGTCCTACCACGGGAAGCGGCTGTTGTTCGCTTCGTCCCTTCGTCCGCTGGCCGAGCGACCTGATGTGGTTGCGGCGGCCAGGTCCAGCGGGCGGGGGTCGGCGGGGCGGCGCGAACCGGCCGCGGTTACCGGTGTACGGGCAGGGTGAAAGGCACGGCCAGTAGACAACGGCCAGGCGGGGGCAGCCAGTCCACGTCCGGTCGGTCCGAAGGTCGGCGCCGCTCGTCCTCGCCTCACCGGCCGGGAAGGGCCTGGGAGCATCGGGGCGCGGCGCGAGTCGCGCCCCGATTTCCGTCTCCGGGCTCGATCACGCAAGTCCCGCGATGCGTCAGCTGCCGAAACGGGCACCGCCATGCTGGTGGCACCAGTTATGCTGAGCGGTATGACCAGACCGGTGCGGAAGTTGTCGATCTCGGTCCCGCCGGACGTCGCCGAGCGTCTCGAGCAGGAGCCCAACGCCAGCGCGTACCTGGTGCACGCCGCCCGGGCGCTGATGCGTCGGGAGGCCCTCGACGCCGAGCTGGCCCACCAGGGCATCACCGTCACCGAGGCGGGGGTGGCGCGGGCGCGGGCGGTGCGGGCCGCCGTTGACGTCGCCTGGCCCGCCGAGCGCTACCAGGCCGTGCGGGAGCGGGTCCGGCACACCGTCGACGAGGATCCCGCCGGCCGGGTCACCGCCGCGTGAGCGGCCCGGACGCCCCGCCGGTGCGGCTGGTGCTCGACCGGTCCGCGCTGCGGGCGTACCTGGCCGGGTCGGTGCACGTCGGGGAGACCCTGCACGAGGTGATCGCCGACGGGGTGCGCTTCGGCGTCACCGCGGTCGCCGCCGCCGAGACGTACGCGGCCGTCGACGACCCGAAGGACCGGGCCGCGCTGCGTCGACTGCTCGCACTGGACGCGTGCGCCGTGCTGCCCACCGCCGCCGGATCGTGGCAGGAACTGGCGTACTGGCGTGGCTTCACCGGCCGCGTGGACCTGGCCGCCACCGTGCTGGCGTGCCTCGACCACGACGCGCCCATCCTCACCGGGGAGTCCCGCTACGGCGACGACCTGCCGGTGATCAGATTCCCCGACTGAAGCCCCGGCCCGCCGGGGCCGCCGAGCGTCCCGTCCGGGTAGCCTTCGGCGCGTGATCGTGGTGAGGTGCCGGTGACGACGCTCGACCGGGAAGAGACCCGTGCCACCGACGTGGCACGCGAGGCGGCGCGCCCGCGCCCCCTGCCGCTGACCGCGGCCGTGCCGATGGCCGTTGCCGCCGGCTTGGCGCTGCTGGCCGCCTTCCCCCCGTACGGGGTGTGGCCGCTCGCCCTGGCCGGGGTGGCACTGCTCGCCGCCGCCACCCACCGGCGGCGGCTGCGGGCCGGCGCCGGGCTGGGCTTCCTGGCCGGGGTGGCGCTGTTCGCGCCGCTGCTGGAGTGGACCAACCTGCACACCGGCTACCTGCCGTGGCTCCTGCTGTCCCTGCTGCAGGCGGGCTACCTGGCGCTGCTCGGCGCCGCCACGGCCTGGGTGTCGCCGCTGGTCGACCGGTACCGGTGGGGCTGGCCGGTGGTCACCGGGCTGCTGTGGGTGGGGCAGGAGGCGCTGCGCGACCGGACCCCGTTCGGCGGGTTCCCGTGGGGGCGGCTGGCGTTCAGCCAGGACACCTCCCCGCTGCTGCGGCTGGCCGCGCTCGGCGGCGCCCCGCTGGTCACCTTCGCCGTCGCGCTCGCCGGTGGGCTGCTGGTCGCCCTCGCCTGGCGCGACTGGCGCCGGCCCGCCGGGCATTGGCGTCCGGTGGCCGGGCTGGCCGCCGTCCTCGCGGCCCTGCTCGCCGTGGCCGGGAGCGTCCCCACCGGCGTACGCGGTGGCGGCGACACCATCACCGTCGCCATCGTGCAGGGCAACGTGCCCCGCCTCGGGCTGGACTTCAACGCCCAGCGGGAAGCCGTGCTCAACAACCACGTCGACGCCACCCTGACGCTTGCCGAACAGGTGACCGCCGGCACCCAGCGCCGCCCCGACCTGGTGGTGTGGCCGGAGAACTCCAGCGACATCGACCCGCTGCGCAACCCGGACGCCGGGTACCGGATCTCCCAGGCCGCCGACGCGATCGGCGCGCCGATCCTGGTCGGCGCGGTGCTGCTCGGCCCCGGCGAGGGGCAGGTCCGCAACGCCGGCCTGCTCTGGCGTCCCGGCAGCGGGCCGGACCTCGACCAGCTCTACACCAAACGGCACCCGGTGCCGTTCGCCGAGTACATCCCACTGCGCAAGATCGCCCGGATGGTCAGCTCCGAGGTCGACCGGGTCCGCTCCGACTTCGTCCCGGGCTCCCACGCCGGCGTGCTGGACAGCGGCGAGGTCACCCTCGGCGACGTGATCTGCTTCGAGGTCGCCTACGACGGTCTGGTCCGGGACACCGTCACCGGTGGCGGGCAGCTGCTGGTGGTGCAGACCAACAACGCCACCTTCGACGTGGCCGAGGCCCGGCAGCAGTTGGCCATGGTGCGGTTGCGTGCCGTCGAGCACGGCCGCAACGCCCTGATGGCCTCCACGGTCGGAGTGTCCGGGTTCGTTTCCCCCGACGGGCGGGTAGACGGGGCCACCGGGTTCAACAGCGCGGCCGTGGTGGTGCGGCAGCTGCAGCTCGGGGACGGACGTACCCCGGCCACCCGGGCCGGGGTGTGGCCGGAGGTGGCCCTCGCGGCGCTCGCCGTCGCGGCCCTGGCGGGCGCGGCCGTGCTGCGCCGCCGGGAGGTCGACCCCGGCTAGGACAGTGCCGGTACGCCGGCGGGGAGGCGGTACGACGGTGGTCGCGGCAGCCGAGAGGAGGACGGTCGGCCATCCCGGGGTGGGACGGGTGCTCGTGGTCATCCCCACCTACAACGAGGCCGACAACGTCACCCGGATCGTGACGCGGGTCCGTGAGGCGGCGCCGGCGGTAGACATCCTCGTCGCCGACGACAACAGCCCCGACGGCACCGGGGCGATCGCCGACCGGCTGGCCGGCGCCGACCCGCACGTGCACGTGCTGCACCGGCAGGGCAAGGAAGGCCTCGGCGCGGCCTACCTGGCCGGTTTCGCCTGGGCCCGGCAGCGCGGCTACGACGCCGTGGTGGAGATGGACGCCGACGGCTCGCACGCCCCCGAGGACCTGCCGGCGCTGCTGGACGCCGCCCGGGACGCCGACGTGGTGATCGGCTCCCGGTGGACCCGCGGCGCCCGGGTGGTGAACTGGCCGCTGCGGCGACTGCTGCTGTCGCGCTGCGGCAACCTGTACGCGCGGCTGGCCCTGGGCATGCCGGTCTCCGACGCCACCGGCGGCTACCGGGTCTACCGGTCGCGTGCGCTGGACGCCATCGACCTGGACTCGGTGCGCTCGCAGGGGTACGCGTTCCAGGTGGAGCTGTCCCGGCTGGCGCACCGGGCCGGGGTGCGGATCGTCGAGGTGCCGATCACGTTCGTCGAGCGGGAGCACGGCGACAGCAAGATGAGCCCGCTGATCGTGGCCGAGGCGCTGTGGCGGATCACCACCTGGGGGCTGCGGGACCGGCGTGCCGCGGCGCGCCGCCCGGACGCGTTGGCCCGGTGGCCGTGAGCGCCGGCGTGTCATGCTGGTAGGGCGGGATGACACCCCTGGCTGAAGAGGTGAGATGCGCCGAGGACTGAGGTACGTACCACCGGCCCTGCTGCTGCTCGCGGTGCTGGAGTTGACCGTGTTCGTCCTGGTGGGTCGGGGCATCGGTTTCGGCTCCGCGTTGCTGCTGATGTTCGCGGCGTCCCTGCTCGGTCTGGTGCTGCTGCGCCGCGAGGGAACGCGCGCGTGGCGGGGCTTCCGCGCCGCGGTGGAGTCCCGGCAGCCGCCCGGCCAGCAGGTGACCGACGGTCTGGTCGGCCTGCTCGGGGCGCTGCTGCTGGCGCTGCCCGGCCTGGTCAGCGGCGCGGTGGGGCTGCTGTTGCTGGTGCCGCCGGTGCGGCGGCTGGCCCGGGCCGGCGCGCAACGGGCCGCCGAGCGCGGCGTGTCGTCGATGGTCGCCGGTGACCTGTTCGGGCCGCGGGTGGTCCGGGTCCGCCGGGGTGAGCCGCAGCCCCCGCCGCCCGCCGGCGGCCCGGCGGCCGGGCCGCAGCGGCCGACGCCGCCGCAGGAGCCCGGGCGGGCCATCGAGGGCGAGATCGTCCAGTAAACCCCGCACGTGACGAAACGCCCCCGGGGATGTCCCCGGGGGCGTTTCGGTCGTCGCTGTGCGTCAGGCGCGGCCGCGGCGGGTGCGGACCTCCTGGAGCCGCTCGGCCAGGATGTCCTCCAGCTCGGCGATCGAGCGCCGCTCCAGCAGCATGTCCCAGTGGGTACGCGGCGGCTTGGCCTTCTTCTGCTCCGGCTCGCTGCCGTCGACCAGCCGGGCGACGCTGCCGTCGAACTTGCATTCCCAGGTCGTCGGGACCTCGGCGTCGACGGCGAACGGCACCTCGAACTGGTGTCCCTTGGCGCACAGGTACTCGCGGGTCTGACGCGGCGCGAGCTCCGTGTTGCGGTCGGATTCGTAGCTGACCGCGCCCAAGCGGCTTCCGCGCAGCATGCGCTCGCCCATGATCGGCTTCCCCTCGTTCGTGGTGCTGGTCTTCTCGGTGTAACGGTCCGTCCTCGCCGGGCCATTCCCGACCGCGCCGAAATACCTCCGCGCGGCAGGGGAACCCGCCAAGGGTAGCCGGTCCACCAGGGCGGCCCGGCGGGGTCGTGCCCGGCCGGGCGAATCGGTGGAGTGTTTCGCCTGTCAACGGGGATGTTAGCCGCCAGCAAGGTGGCGGAGGTGAGCATGGCCGGCGACGCGCCGATCGAGGCCCGACCGCGCGGGAAGACGTTCTTCGGTCACCCCCGGGCGCTGTCGACGCTGTTCCTCACCGAGATGTGGGAGCGGTTCAGCTTCTACGGCATGCGGGCCATCCTGGTCCTCTACCTGACCGCGGCGGTCGCCGACGACGGCCTGGCCATCCGCGAGTCCACCGCCAACGCGGTCTACGGCGCCTACAACGCGATGGTCTACCTGATGGCGCTGCCCGGCGGCTGGGTCGCCGACCGGCTGCTGGGCGCCCGGCGCAGCGTGCTGTGGGGTGGCGTGGTCATCGCGGCCGGGCACTACGTGATGGCTGTTCCCGCGCGGTGGAGCGTGTTCGCCGGCATGACGCTGATCGTGCTCGGCACCGGCCTGCTCAAACCCAACATCTCGACCATGGTCGGCGACCTGTACGACCGGGACTCGCCGCGCCGCGACGCCGGCTTCTCGATCTTCTACATGGGCATCAACCTGGGGGCGTTCATCGCCCCGCTGATCACCGGCTTCCTCGGCGAAAAGATCAACTGGCACCTGGGCTTCGGCGCCGCCGCGGTCGGCATGACCTTCGGTGTGCTGCAGTACGTGCTGGGCCGACGCAACCTGGGCGACGCCGGCGCCCGGCCGGCCGACCCGCTGCTCGGCGCGGACCGGCGCCGGGCGCTGACCCGCATCGGCCTGGTCGTCGTGGTCGTGCTGGTGGTCCTGGCCGTGCTGGCCGCGCTCGGGCTGTTCACCGTCAACATCGTGGTCAACCTGCTGACCGTGGTGACCGTGCTGGTGGCGATCGGCTACTTCGCCCGGATCCTCACCGACCACGAGATCAGCGCCACCGAACGCAGCCGGATGAAGGCCTACACCTGGCTGTTCGTGTTCGCCGCCGCGTTCTGGCTGATCTACGACCAGGCCGGGTCGGTGCTGAACATCTTCGCCGCCGACCGCACCGACCGGAACGTGGCCGGATTCACCTTCCCGGCGTCCTGGCTGCAGTCGGTGAACCCGATCCTGATCATCATCGGCGCGCCGCTGGCCGCCCTGCTCTGGCTCAAGCTCGGCCACCGGGTGTCCACGCCGATGAAGTTCGCCGTCGGTCTGATCCTCAACGGCCTGTCGTTCGTGCTGATGGCCGCCGCCGCTCAGGCCGCCGTCGGCGGCGGCCTGGTCGCGCCGTGGTGGCTGGTCGCGGTGTACGCCATCCAGGTCGCCGGTGAGCTGTCGCTGAGCCCGGTGGGCCTGTCGGCCACCACCAAGCTGGCCCCGGTCAAGTACACGAGCCAGATGCTGGGCCTGTGGTTCCTGGCCACCGCGGTCGGCGACGCGATCGGTGGCCAGGTGGCGCGACTGGCCGGGACCTGGGCGGAGCCGACCTACTTCCTCACCTTCGGCCTGGCGTCGGTGGTGCTGGGGCTGGCCGCGGTGATGTTCGCCCGGCACATCCGGCACCTGATGGCCGGCATCCACTGACCGGCGCCGGCCGCCGGGTCACGCCGCCGGGGTGGGTGGCAGCGGCAGCGGCAGGCCGGGCAGCCCGTCGATGCTGCTCGCCACATGCTGCTTGCCGGCGAAGTACGCGCTCAGCGACGCGTCGTCCTCCCGGGCGAACCGTCGGCCGTGCAGGTCCCGGTCGGCCTGGTAGGTCATCAGCGGGACCGCGTAGCCGCAGGTGTCACGGATCAGGTCGGCGCGGACCACGACGATCGCCCGCAGCCCGTGCGGGCTCGGGTCGATGTCGGGGAAGTGCGCCAGCAGGTGCGCCCACCGGGGATCGTCACGGAAAACCGGCTCGCCGCGCCCGTGCACCCGCACGATGTTGGGCGGGCCGTCGAACGCGCACCACATGAGCGTGATCCGGCCGTTCTCCCGCAGGTGGGCGATGGTCTCGGCGTTGCTGCCGGCGAAGTCCAGGTAGGCCACCGTCAGTTCGTCGAGCACCGCGAAGGAGCCGCGCAGGCCCTTGGGGGAGAGGTTGATCGTGCCGTCACCGGCGAGGGGCGCGGTGGCGGTGAAGAACATCGGCTGCGCCTCGATGAAGGACCGCAGCCGGCCGTCGATGCGCTCGTACGTCTTTCCCACGCCCTGATCATTCCCGCCGTCGGGGCCGGGCCGCAGCCCCGTCCCAGCCCGTGGCGGCTCAGCCCAGCCGTTCCCGCAGCCAGCCGTCGAGGTCGGCGAGCGCCGCAGCGGCGATGCCGTGGCCGACCGGATCCCGCCGGGCCGTCGCCACCGCACCGGACCCGCCGCGCAGGTACGTCCAGGTGCGGTGCAGCAACTCGCGAGGGATGACGGTGTCGTGCTCGCCCTGGGCCACGAACACCGGCACCCCGGTCAGCCGGCCGGCCGTGGTGGGCACCCCGGCGTCGAAGGGCAGGGTGCCGTAGAGGATCGCGGCGCCGGCGTATCGGGCCGGGTCGTCGAGGAGCAGACCGCCGGCGAACGCCGCACCGCCGCTGAAGCCGACCAACGCCACCGGGCGGCCGGCCGGGGCCGCCTCGTCGAGCCAGCCGGTGAACCAGTCCATGGTGGCGCGCAGCGACCCGGCGACCGGGCGGCCGATCCCCCGGTTGACGAACCACGCGTATCCGCCGCCCTCGGCGATCGGGGCACGGACCGCCGCGTACGCCGGGCCGGCCGGCAGGTGGTCGGCCAGGGTGATGATCTCCTGCTCGTCGGAGCCGCGGCCGTGCAGCAGCACGACCAGGGGCGCGGCAGGGTCGGTGCCGCCGGTGGTGGCGACGACGGGCGACGGAAACTGGTTGAGCATTCAACAATAGTAGCGCGGTGTCAGCGGGAACCCAGTTTCGCCAGCGCGCTGGCCAGGTCGCTGACCTGATCGGCGAGCTGCCCGGCCCGGCGTTGGGCCGCGTCGCGGTCGGCCTCGGCGGCGGCCAGCCGTACGATCAGCTCGGCGAGGCGGGCCTCGACGGCGCCGGCGGCCTGCCGTGCGGCGGCCAGCTCGCCGGCCAGGGCGTCCCGCTCACCGGTGCGGGCCGCCAGGTCCTTTCGGGCCGCCGCGGTCGCCGTGACGGCCTCGGCCCGGGCGGCTTCGGCCTGCTCGCGGGCGGTCTCCGCCACCTGCCGGGCCTGCCCGGCCGCGGTGGCCTCCGCCCGGGCCTGCTCGGCGGCCGTCCGGGCGGCCCCGGCGTCGGTCCGGGCCCGGTCGGCCTCGGCCCGCAGTCGCTCCGCCCGGGCCAGGGCCTCGCCGGCCGAGCGGGCCGCCCGCTCGGCGTCCGCGCGGGCGGCGTCCCGCTCGGCGGTCAGGTCGGTGACCCGCCGGCGTTCGCCGTCCAGCTCCGCCCGCAGGGTACGCAGCTCGTGGCGGGCGGCGTCGCGGTCCCGTTCGGCCTGTACCCGCAGCGCCTGCGCGGCGCTGGCCTCGCCCCGTGCCTCGTCGCGGGCCGTCTCGGCGTGCCGTGCCCGGTCGGCGGCGCGGGCGGCCTCCGCCTCCGCCCGGTCGGCCCGCTCCCGGGCGGCGTCCCGGTCGGCCGCCGCCGTCCGCGCCTCCTGGTTGGCCCGGGCGGCGGCCGCGGCCGCG
>NZ_JAPDPH010000153.1 GCF_026013475.1 Micromonospora yasonensis
CCACCCCGGCGGCGGTCGCCGCGACCGCCATGGTCAGTGCCGAGGCGAGGATCAGGCGCCGCCGGGGTACGCGGCGCGGGGCCGGCCCGGCCGGAGGCTGCGCGGTGTGGATCTGGGTCATCACGAACTCCTGGATCAACCGATGGCGGTCGCTGGGCAGGTCCCGCTCCGCCGGTGCCGGCAGCAGCCGGGCCAGGTCGGCCCGTGCATCCGAGGTGGACTGATTCGGGTTGGCGTTCATCGCGAATTCTCCTGAGCGAACCGGACCGCGATCGCGCGGTCGACTGGTACCTGTCCACGGTCGCCGGCCGGTTCCGCGGTTTCTCCGGCCGGCTGGAGCTTCCCGGCGGTGACGAGCTTGTGCAGCTTGGTCCGCGCCCGGGACAGCCGGGAGCGCACCGTCCCGACCGGTACGCCGAGCGCGGCCGCCGCCTGGGCGTAGTCGAGACCGGACCAGACGCACAGGGCGAGCACCTCCCGTTCGGGCTGGCGTAGCGCCGCGAGGGCGGTACGGACCCGGGCGAGTTGATCGCGGTCGCGGATCCGGGTGGCGACCTCGTCGGCGAAGTCCGGCACCACCTCCGCCCTGGGCAGTCGCGCCAGCGCCCCGGCGTGCCGGCGGGCGGCGCGGCGTACGTTCCGTGCCACGTTGGTGGCGATACCGAGCAGCCACGGACGCAACGACCCGCCCTCGGCGCCGGCGTCGATCCGGTCCCGCAACCGCCACGCCTCGAGGAAGGTCAGCGACACGACGTCGTCGGCCACCGACCAGTCCCCGGTCAGCCGGAAGCCGTGGTTGTAGACCGACCGGACATGTTCGTCGAACAGGTCCCGGAACGCGTCAGGGTCCCCGGCCCTTATCCGGGCGCGCACACTCATCTCCACATGCGGTACCTGTCCGCTCGGGCGGGCCGGTTCCCGGCATTCTGCCCGGCGAGTCTGAGGCAGGCGACGGAGTGGGCACCAACGAGATTTTCTGGAATTCTTTCCGGCGGATGTCGAGAACCGGGGTGGCGGCTTCTACCTGAGGGTGGAAGCACCGAGAATCGGTGCACGGACGTGAGGAGCGAACCGTGAAGTACATGCTGCTGATGCAGTTCAGCGCCGCCGGGACCGACTTCCCCTCGATCGACACCTGGACGCCGGAGGAGATCCAGGCGCACATCGGCTTCATGCGCGAGGTCAACGCGAAGCTCACCGCCGACGGGGAATGGGTCCAGGCCGAGGGCCTGGGCGGGCCGCAGCAGGCGCGGATCGTCCGGGCCGGGGAGAACGGCGCCCCGGTGGTCACCGAGGGCCCGTTCGCGGAGACCAAGGAGTTCCTCGCCGGCTGGTGGATCGTGGACTGCGAGACCCCGCAGCGGGCGGTCGAGATCGCCACCCACATCTCCACCGCCCCCGGCCCGGGCGGGCGACCGCTGAACATGCCGATCGAGGTGCACCCCGTCATGTCGGCACCGCCGCAGGAGTTGTGACCGCTGGGCGTACCGGACTGGACCGTCGAGGACCTGCTGCGCGAGCTGGCGCCGCAGGTCCTCGGCGTGCTCACCCGCCGGTTCGGTGACTTCGCCACCGCGGAGGACGCGGTGCAGGAGGCGCTGCTCGACGCGGCCACCCAGTGGCCGGCCGAGGGGCTGCCGGACAATCCGCGCGGCTGGCTCGTCCAGGTCGCGTACCGCCGCATGATCGAGCTGGTCCGGGCCGAGACGGCCCGCCGGGCCCGGGAGGACCGCGCGGCCCGGCGGGAGGGCGACGACCGGCGGACCGCGCCGGCCGCGGACGAGCCGCTGGCCACCGACCGGGACGACACCCTGGTGCTGCTCTTCCTCTGCTGCCACCCGACGCTGTCCACCGCGTCGGCGATCGCGCTGACGCTGCGCGCGGTCGGTGGGTTGAGCACCGCCGAGATCGCTCGCGCCTTCCTCGTCCCCGAGGCGACCATGGCGCAACGGATCAGCCGGGCCAAGCAGCGCATCAGATCCTCCAGCGTGCCGTTCCGGATGCCGGAGGCGGCGGAACGGCAGGCCCGGCTGGCCACCGTGCTGCACGTGCTCTACCTGATCTTCACCGAGGGGCACACCGCCAGCCTCGGCGCCGACCTGCGCCGGGTGGACCTGGCCGAGGAGGCGATCCGGCTGGCCCGAGCGATGCACGCGCTGCTGCCCGACGACAGCGAGGTGGCCGGGCTGCTCGCCCTGATGCTGCTCACCGAGGCCCGCGCCGCCGCCCGGACCGGCCCGTCGGGCGAGCTGATCTCCCTGGCCGACCAGGACCGCACCCGGTGGGACCCGGCCGCCATCGCCGAGGGGACCGCGCTGGTCACCCGGGCGATGGCCCGGGGACCGGTCGGGCCGTACCAGCTCCAAGCCGCGATCGGCGCGCTGCACGACGAGGCGCCGAGCGCCGAACGGACCGACTGGCCGCAGATCCTCGCCCTCTACCAGGTGCTGGAGCGGCTGGTGGAAAGCCCGGTGGTCGCGCTGAACCGGGCCGTGGCCACCGCCATGGTGCACGGCCCGGTCGCCGGGCTGGCGGCGCTCGGCGAGCTGGACGGCGACCCGCGGCTGACCGACCACCACCGGCTCGACGCGGCCCGGGCCCACCTGTACGAGATGGCCGGCGACCGGGAGTCGGCGGTGGCCCACTACCGGGCCGCCGCCGGCCGCACCACCAGCCTGCCGGAGCAGCGGTACCTGCAGATGCGGGCGGCGAGGCTGGCGAACGCCACCTGACCCGGCGGCTCTACCCGCTGCGTGGCTGATCGCGGGCCAGGGTAGAGGAAACGATCACATCGGCGGGTACGCCGAAAGCCGGTGGCCGGGTCCGTGCCGACCCGGCCACCGGCGGTACGACGGCGGTCAGCTCGCGGTGCAGGTCACCGCGGGCACCGCGTTGGTGCCGTTCCAGCTGCCGAGGAAGCCGAAGGTGGTGCTGGCCCCGGCGCCGAGCCGGCCGTTGTAGTCCATGTTGCGGGCGGTGTACGTCGACCCGCTGTTGCTGATCGTGGCGTTCCACGACTGGCTGATGGTCTGGCTGTTGGCGAACGTCCACGCCGTCGACCAGCCGTTGATGGCGGCCGGGCCGACGGTCACCTTCACCTCACCCTGGAAGCCGCCCTGCCAGGAGTTGACGATCGTGTAGCTGGCGGTGCAGCCACCGCCGGCCGGCGGGGTGGTCGGCGGCGGGCTGCTCGGCGGCGGCGTGGTCGGCGGGGTGGTCGTGGGCGGGGTGCTGGTCGGTGGGGTGCCGGCGTAGACCGACGCCTCCTTGGCGGTGGCCTTGATCCCGTTGGCGCCGTTGAAGATCCGCTGGCCCCAGCTGGTCAGCTGGTTGGGATCGAAGTTGGTGGCCATGTCGAGGTACTCGACGCCGCCGCCGTTGCCGCTCCACGACCAGCCGAGGTAACCGATCCCGTTGGCCTGGCTGTGGGCCATGATGGTGTCCTCGTCCGGGTTGCCGTCGGAGTGGTTGAAGCCGAACTCACCGACCACGATGGGCAGTCCGGCGCTGCGGAACCGGCCCAGGTAGTCGGTGATCTCCGCGGCGGTGTCGAAGACGCCGTACATGTGGATGGAGAAGACGGTGTTCTTCTGCGGGTCGGCGGTGAATACCGTGGCGGCGTTGTCCCGCATGGTGAAGGACCAGTCCTGGCCCCAGTTCGGGCCGTCCACCATGATCGTGTGGGTCAGCCCGCCGGCGCGCAGCCGCTTGACGGCGTTGGCGGTGTCGGTGGCCCAGGTGCCGTAGCCCTGGTTGCCGTACGGCTCGTTGCCGATGTTGATGATGACGTACTTCTCCTGGCCCTGGAGCGCGCCGGCGATGCTGAGCCAGTAGGTGACCGCGCGGTCCAGGGTGATCGCGCCGCTCTGCTCGCCGTAGCCGGTGGTGTCGTGCACCTCCAGGACGCAGATCAACTTGTTGGTCTTGCAGAGCGAGATGACGTTGGCGACATCGGCGGTCTCGTTCTTGGCCCAGCGGTCGCCGCTGGCCAGGACCACCCGGACGGTGTTCGCGCCGAGCCGCTTGATGTCGGCGAACGAGCTGGTCCGCTGCGGGTACCAGGTGTGCGCGTGGTTGACCCCGCGCATGATGAACTCGGCGCCGTTGGCGTCGTAGAGCCGCCCGTTCGAGACGGAGAACCCGGTGGCGGCGTGCGCCGGCTGCCCGAAGGCGAAGACGGCGGCGAGGACCGTCAACAGGGCGGCGCCCGCGACGGAGAGCAACTTCTTCATGGCTGTCCTCAGGGAGGTCTCCCCCTGCCCAGGTGGGGGTGCGGTGGTGGTGACGAAGGCGACTGAGCCCGACAGCCGCCGCCCGACTCCCGGCGGACGCAGGCATCAGCGTAGGGCGATAGAACGCGGGCGGCAACCGGTTAAGTTCATCGATCGCCGACGGCTGTCCTGTGGTGGCCCGTGTCGCCGCGGGCCACCACAGGGGCGGCCATCCCCACCACAGGATGTGCACCACCCCGGCCTGAACCGGTTAAGCCCGGACTGTAGGCACCATCCCCTCCGCCGTCAAGACATTCGTCGGACCCGGAAGCGGACACCAGGGTTGACCCCCTCGGCTCGGGGTATCCGGTGACGATCCGCCCGGAAGGAGAAGCACCATGGTCAACATCGGCTACACCCTCTTGGGCGAACAGGCCGGCCCGAAACAGCTGGTCGACCACGCCCTCCGCGCCGAGGCCGCCGGCTTCGACCACCTCGTCATGTCCGACCACTACAACCCCTGGCTCGACACCCAGGGCCACTCCCCGTACACCTGGTCGGTGCTCGGGGCGGTCGCCCACGCGACCAGCCGGGCCGAGCTGCTCTCCTTCGTGACCTGCCCGATCCGCCGCTACCACCCCGCGGTGGTGGCGCAGAAGGCCAGCACCATCGGGGTGCTCTCGGACGGGCGGTTCACCCTCGGTCTGGGCGCCGGGGAGAACCTCAACGAGCACGTGGTCGGCGGCTGGCCGCACGTGCAGCAGCGGCACGAGATGTTCGAGGAGGCGCTCCAGATCATCCGGCCTCTGCTCAACGGCGACACGCTCACCTTCTCCGGCAACCACTTCGACGTCCCCGACGCGTACGTCTGGGACCGGCCGGACCGGCCGGTGTCGATGGCGGTCGCCGCCTCGGGCCGGCAGTCGGCCACCCTGGCCGCCGAGTACGCCGACGCGCTCATCGCCACCGACCCGCTACCCCACCTGATCGACATGTACGAGGAGGCCGGCGGCGCGGGCCGCCCCCGCTACGGCCAGGTGGCCATCTGCTACGGCCCCGACGAGGCGGAGTGCCGCAAGATCGCCCACGACCAGTTCCGCTGGTTCGGCCTGGGCTGGAAGGTCAACGCGGACCTGCCCGACCCGAACGCGTTCGCCGCGGCCACCCAGTTCGTCCGCGAGGACGACGTGGCGCAGGGCATCTCCTGCGGACCGGACGTGGACCGGCACGTCGAGGCGTTCAAGAAGTTCGTCGACGCCGGGTTCACCCACGTGGCGCTCGTACAGATCGGGGGCGACACCCAGCCGATGTTCCTGGACTGGGCGCAGGAGCAGCTGCTGCCCCGGCTCCGCGAGCTGTGACACTCCGGCCGGCGGACCCCGGCGGCGCCCTCCGGCCGTCGCCGCCGGGGCGCTTCGGGCCGGCGGAACTCCGTCTCGCCCTGGCCGCGCCCCGACCGGCGGCCGGCCTGACCAGCGAGTTCCGGCTCGTCGACGGGCTCCGCACACACACCCGCCGGAGCGCCGACCCGGGCGGCGGCGCGCCCGCCGTGGTGCTGGTGCACGGGCTCGCCGTCTCGCACCGCTATCTCACCCCGCTCGCCGTCGCCCTCTCCCCCACCCATCCGGTGTACGTACCGGACCTGCCCGGCTTCGGGCTGACCGAACGCCCCGACACCCCGTACGACGTCCCCCGGCACGCCGCCCACCTGGCGGCCTGGCTGGACGCGTACCACCTGGACCGGGTCTGCCTGGTCGGGCACTCGCTCGGCGCGGCGGTGGCCGCCGCCCTGGCCGCCCGCCGCCCCGACCTGGTCCGTGCCCTGGTGCTGGCCGGCCCGACCAGCGACCCCGCCGCCCGCTCCCGACGGCGCCAGCTCGGGCGGCTGTTGGTGGACAGCCTGTCGGAGGCCAAGCTCCAGGTGCCGATCCTGCTCCGCGACCTGTGGGACGCCCGGCCCCGGCGGGTCTTCGCCACGCTGTCCCACTCGGTACGCAACGCGATCGAGGCCGACCTGGTCCGGGTCACCGCCCCGGCGCTGGTGCTCGGCGGTGCTCGGGACGCCCTCGTCCCGGCCGGTTGGCGGGAGCAGGCCGCCCGGCTGCTGCCCGACGGCCGGTCGATCACCGTGCCGGCCGCCGCGCACAACATCGCCACCACCGCGCCCGCGCAGGTCGCCGACGCGATCCGCACCCTGCTGGCGCCCGCACCGCGAACGTGAGGCCATGCGGATCGGAAACACGGAAATCCGTCCTGCCGGCGGCGGCGTCGGCTGCCTGCTGATGATCCTCTTCTCGATCCTGGCATCGGTGGTGCTGACGGTGCTGCTGAACCTGATCCTCTGAACCGGGCCGGCCGGGGCTCCACCCGTACGGCGGTCCCGCGGCCGGCCGAGGCACGAGTACGGTGAGGCGGCCTGGAGGAGGCTGAGATGGTCGTCGGGAAACCGTTTTGGCGGCGCGGCGGCAAGCCGCGCATCCTCGTCGGGGTGATCGGCGTGCTCGCCATCGGGTTCGGCCTCATCTACGGATCGCACTGGCTGCTCAATCCCTGGGTGTCGCTGCCGGGGCGGCCCGGGCTGACCGGCTACTGGCAGGGCGACGTGGCCGTGGCGCCCGGCGACAACCGGCACCTCGTGCTTCATCTCAAGGGCGATCCGCCGAGTCGCTGCAGCAACTGCCCGGACATCGACGGCACCGCCGAGGTGTGCGGCGCCGGCCAACACACGGAGTACGACGTGTGGGGGGACCCGCTGAACTTCCAGGGCACCCGCTTCGCTCTGAAGATCCGTCCCGTGCGGGAGGGCCCGGGCCGATACCTGAACCGGCTCGACGGGAAGCGGGACGGCGACCTGCTCACAGTCGAAACCGGGATCACAGTCGTCGATGCCGATGGGGTGGCCCGGTCGAGCACCAGCAGTGACCGGGCGTCGGAGCCGCCGTTGCGGCTGGAGCTACGGCGGGCCACCGCGGCGGACTACCGCGCCGCGTGCTGACCGCACGGCCCGGACGATCAAGTGGGGGGCAACCCCAGGTCGGCCACTACTGGATAGTGGTCGGACGCGCTGTCGGCCGCACCGCCGCGGATCACCCGGACCGCGCGGGTCAGGGCCGCGAGGTCAGGGGTGGCGAGCAGGTAGTCCAGCCGCATCGCGGCGAACTCGGCCCCGCCGTGGCGGGTCGGCACGGTCAGCCCGTCCGGCTCGGCCCCACCGAGATGCGGCCAGAGGTCGACCAGGCCGGCGTCGAGCAGCCGGGCCACCGCGCGGGTGTCCACGGTACGGCCGTCCCGGCGCAGGTGCCGCCGCCGGTACAGCTCGCCGAGGCCGGCCAGCCGGGCGGTGTGGTCGGCCGCCGGTTCGAGGGTGTTCAGGTCCCCGGTGAGCAGGGCCAGCCGTCCTCCGGTGCGCCGCAGCGCCGCCGCCAGCCACTCGGCCTCCATCCGCCGCCGCCCGCCGGAGTACGGGTCCAGGTGGGTGCTGAACACGGTCAGCGGGCCGGCCGCGGTGGCCACCTCGACCCGGGCGGCGGCGTGGTGGAAGGGACGGCGTACCCGGCCGGACCGGAGCACCCGCAGCGGCGGCCGGACCAGCACCGCCACCGGCTGCCCGAAACAGGCCCGGGCCAGGTGGGGCACCATCCCCAGCCGGCCCGCCAGCTCGGCCATCCGCCCGCCCCGGTCCAGCCCACGCAGCTCCTGCAGGGCCAGCACATCGGGGCGCTGGGCGGCGACGACCGCGACGATCCGGTCCCACCGGTCGGTCCCGTCGCGGTCCCGTCCGCCGGTACGGATGTTCCAGGTCATCACCCGCAGCATGCCGCCCGATCAGCTCTCCCGGTCGGCCTTGGCCAGCTCGTGCACCTGGTGGGACGTGATGGCGGGCTGGTTGCCCTGCTGCACGTCGGCGTTCGGGCGGACCACCCAGTAGAGCAGGGACATCCACAGCGCGCCGAGCAGGATCGCGCCCATGAAGTCGGTCGGGTGGTGCATGCCCCGGTACATCCGGGAGACGGCCACCCCGATCGGCATGAGCACGGCCAGCGCCACGAAGAGCCACCGCCACCACCGGTCGGTACGGGGGAACACGATGATCGCGATGGCGCTCCACAGGCAGATGGTGGCCGCGATGTGCCCGGACGGGAAGGACGAGGTCGGCAGGTGGCCGTCCAGGTTCGCCACCGGTGGGCGGGGCCGCTGGACCACCCGGGCGCTGACCAGAAAGAGGCTCAGCTCGCCGAACATCGCCAGCACCACGAAGAGCACCGGCCGCCAACGCTTCCAGACCGCCAGCACGAGCGGGCAGAAGACCAGCGAGACCAGCAGGATCGCGTGGGTGTCCCCGAACTTGCTCCACCACCAGCTCAGCTCGGTGAGCTGGTCGGTACGCCGGGCGGCGAACCACTGCGGGACCTCGGTGTCGAGGGTGTCGAGGAAGGTGCCCTTGGCGTGGTAGCCGACGTACATGCCGAAGCCGTAGAGGGCACCGAAGACGATCACCCAGCCGACCAGCAGCTCGGCGACGGACGAGCGAGGGTGCTCCAGCACGTGCTCCTCGGCCGGCGCCGGCTTGATCTCCTCCCCCGCCTCCGGTTCCAGGCCCTCGCTGATCGGCGGCACCGTCCGGCCGCGCTCGCGCCGCCACAGCCGGAAGGCGTACGCGCTGACGCCGAGCCAGAGCGCGCCGAGCAGCCAGCCGCCGAGCACGTCGGAGACGAAGTGCACGCCCAGCGCGATCCGGGTCAGCCCGATCAGGACGACCAGCACGGCGACGACCGCGATGGCCGGCTTCCGCCAGCGCGGTCGCATGGCCGGCAGGAAGACCAGCAGCAGCGCCCCGTACGCGACGAACGAGCCGAGCGCGTGCCCGCTCGGGAAGCTGTTGCCGGGGGCGTGGGTGATCGACACGTCCACCACCGGGCGGAGCCGACCGACCAGCGCCTTGAGCGACGGGTCGAGGATCAGCCCGCCGACCCCGGTGACGATCAGGTACGCGGCCAGCCGGGACTGGCGGCGGATGAGCAGGCTGATCACGGCGATGGTGACCAGCCAGATCAGCACCGGCCGGCCACCCAGGTCGGTGATCGCCCTGAGCACGGTGACCACGGGGTGGTGCGGGGCCACGAGCTGGTTGAACCACTCGGCCGCCTCGCGGTCGGCGTGGTAGAGCGGCCCCCAGTGGAACCGGACGAGCATCAGCAGCACGCCGAACGCCACGCCCGCACCGGCGACGGCGACCAGACCCGCGAGGCTCCGCTCGGCGAAGTGGCCGAGTGGTCGGCGCGTCGTCTCCTTGACCGCGGTCACACCGTACCTCCCTTGTCGTCCGCGAGGCGCGCTGTACCCGATTCCGGCCGCCCGTACACCCGGGGCGGCGGGCCGTCAGAGCGGGGTCGTCTCGCCGGTGTCGAGCAATTCCTCCGGCTCCCAGAGATCGGGCTGGGCGGGCTCCTCCACGCCGATCCGCATCGCCTCCAGCTGGGCCGCGAAGGCCAGCCCGCCGAACAGCGCCATCCCGGTCAGGTTGGCCCAGAGCAGCAGGGCCATCATCCCGGTCAGCGCGCCGTAGGTCTGCCCGAACCCGGTGCCGTACTTGACGTAACCGGCGAGCAGCAGGCTGGCCAGCCACCAGAGCACGGTGGCGATGCCGGCGCCGAAGAAGAGCCAGGACAGGCCGGGTTGCTTGCGCCGGGGCGCGCGCCGGAACAGCACCGCCACGGCCAGCACGGTCAGGCCCAGGCTGAGCGGCCAGCGGACGACATCCCAGGCGGCGTTGGCGAAGCTGCCCCACTCGTAGTGCCGCCGCACCGAGTCGCCCATCGCCCGGCCGCCGACCAGGATCAGGAAGCCGGCCAGCGCGGGCACGCCGGCGACCAGCGCGAGGACGGCCGCGCGGAGGTACTTGGCCAGGGCCGGCCGGTCCCGTTCCACCCCGTAGATCCGGTTGGCGCCCCGCTCGATCTGGGCCATCACGGTGGTGAGCGCGACCAGCCCGGTGAGCAGACCGAGGGCCAGCGCGACCTCGCCGGCCCGCTCGGTGTGCTCGCGGTCGGCGAGCAGCTCGTGCACCACGGACTCGCTCTGGCCGGGGGTGAGCGCGAGCACGGTGTCGGCGACCACCTTGCCGCCCTGGTCGGCCCCGAGATCGGTGATGAGGCCGGTGAGCGCGATCAGGAACGGCACCACGGCCAGGCAGAGCTGGAGGGCGAAGGCCCGGGAGTGGCTGAAGCCGTCGCCGTAGCGGAACCGGATGAAGGCGTCCCGGACCAGGCACCAACCGCCGTGCCGGCGCAGGGTGTGCCAGGCGTCGTCGGCGGAGAGTTCCTCCGCCGACATCAGCCGGGTCTCGGGGACCAGTTTCGTGCTACTCACCGCGAGCCTGCTCGACCAGTCGCTCGCCGCGCTCGGCCGCCGCGTCGGCGTCCACCGACAGGTCGGGGTCACGCTCCGGTCGCGGTACGCAGAGCCACAGCGACTCGGGCCGGATCTCGGCCTTCAGCGACCGGCCCGGCTCGACCAGGTCGCCGTCGAGTTGCCGGGGCTGCGCCCGGTTGCTGGTGATCTCGACCCGACGGGCCCGGAGCACCTCCATCCGGGGGACGCTGCCCCGGCGGCGGACCAGCGCCCAGGCCATCGCCAGCCAGTGCCCGAGGGTACGCGGGGTGAGCACGGCCACGTCGAGCCAGCCGTCGTCGGGCTCGGCGTCGGTGAGCAGGCGTACGCCGCCCTGGAGGCGGCCGACGTTGGCGATCAGGACCGAGCGGGCCCGGCGGCGCAGCGGCGGCCGGCCGTCGAGCCGGATCGACACCCGCATCGGCCGGTCCCGCAGGTGTCGGGCGGCCCCCATGAGGTACGCGGGCCAGCCGATCCGCTTCTTGGTCGTCTCGGAGGTGGCGTCCAGCATCTGGGCGTCGAAGCCCATGCCGGCCATCACCGCGAAGCACCGGTCGCCGACGGCCCCCACGTCGAGCCGGCGCATGCCCCGCTCGATCGCGACCTGCAGCCCCGCGCCCAGGTCGTTCGAGAGGCCGAGGTTGGCGGCGAGGAGATTGCCGGTGCCCTGCGGCAGCACGGCGAGCGCGACGTCGGTGCCGGCGAGCGCGGTGACGCAGGCCATCACGGTGCCGTCGCCGCCGCAGGCGAAGACCACCTCGGCGCCGGCCTTGACGGCGGTCTCGGTCTGACCCCGGCCCGGGTCCTCCATCGTGGTCTCGAACCAGACCGGCTCGGGCCAGCCGGCGGCGTCGAGAGCGCCGTTCACGGTCCGCCGGAAGTCGTCGAGATCGGTCACCTTGGTGGGGTTGACCACCACCGCGGAGCGTGGCGCGGGGTTGTCCGCGGTCACCGGGCGCTTCTCGTCTCCACCGTCCACGGCGCCAGTGTGCAGCAACTCCGGCGGGTCAGCGAGCCGACGGAGACCGATGTCGCAAGCACGGCAAACAGGTTTCAACGTGGGCGGCGCCGGGCAGCAGGGCCGGGCCGGTCAGGCCGCGGTCCGCAGCGCGGCCTCGACCCGCCGGCGCAGGTCGTCGAGGTCGGCGCCGGCCTCGGTGAGCACCAGCGCGGCCAGGCCGTTGCCCTCCCTGAGCAGGCCGAGCAGGATGTGTTCGGTGCCGATGTGGTGGTGCCGCAGCCGGATCGCCTCGCGCAGGGACAGCTCCAGCACCTTCTTCGCCCGGGGCGAGAACCGGCCGTCGTCGTACCGCCGGCGGCCGCCCCACCAGCGGCGACGGGCGGGTGGTGCCGTGCGCAGCGCGTCCGGGCCGAACGACTCCTCGATCCGCGCGACGATCGCCGCCAGGTCGATGCCGATCTCGCGCAGCGCGGCGGCGTCCGCCTCGCCGAGGCCGTCGACACCGCCGGCGGTGTGCCGGGCCACGGCGGCGCGCAGGTCCTCGGCCCGGATGCCGCCGGCCGAGAGCACCCGGACGGCCAGGTTGTCGCCGTCGGCGAGCACACCGAGCAGCAGGTGCTCGGTGCCGACCGGGCGCCGGCCCTCGGCGCGGGCCTCGTCGACCGCGTGCCGGACCACGGCCCGGGCCCGGTCGGTGAACCGTTCGAACATCACGCCTCCCACCTTCCTCGGACCGCCGGTCGCCCGGCGTGCTTCTTGTGGACCGCCTGCCGGCTGACCTCGAGCGCGTCGGCGATCTCCTGCCAGGACCAGCCCTGCCGTCGGGCGTTGTCCACCTGGACGACCTCGAGTCGCTCGAGCAGCCGGCGCAGGGCGAGGACCGCCCGGAGCCCGACCTTCGGGTCGGTGCTGCCGGCGGCCGCCGCGAGTTCCGTCGCCTGACTCATGCTGTCAACATAGGTTGACAGCGGGTCTCCTGTCAACCCTGGTTGACAGGAGACACGAAACCCGATGCACCCGGCGGCACCCGTACCGGTGCTACGGTCCGCTGGTGTTCCGCCGTCGCCCCCTGGACCGCCCCGTCGATGCCGCCCGCCGGCTGGCCGTCGGGCCGCAGACCCTGGAGGTCGCCGGCGGCAGCGTGGTCGGGCACCGCTACCCGGAGAACTTCGACGTGCTGCACCTCGACCCCGAGCTGCCGCTCGCGGCGGTCGCCGACGGGATGGGTGACGGCGAGGGCAGCCGGGTCGCCGGCGCCACCGCGCTGAGCACCTTCGTCGCGCAGGTCCGCGACGGCTGGCCCGCCATCGGCGCGGCCGAGCTGCGCGCCGCGGCGGCGCACACCCAGCTCCGGGTACGCCGGGCCGGGGCGGCCCTGGCCGGCCTCACCGGGTGCACGCTGACGGCGCTGGTCGCGGAGCCGGAGGGCGGCCAGGGCTGGCTCGTCCAGCTCGGCGACTCCCGGGCGTACCGGCTGCGGGACGGGCTGCTGGAACTGATCACCGTCGACCACACCATGGCCTGGCTGGGGGTGGTGCACGGCTGGTGGCCGGCGGACTCCCCGGAGGCGGCCCGGGCGCGGTACCAGCTGCTGCGCTACGTCGGTCACCCGGACAAGCCGGACCCCGACCTGCTCGCCGTCCCGTTGCGGGCCGGCGACACCTGGCTGCTCTGCACCGACGGGGTGAGCGACCAACTCGACTACCACCGGCTGCGGGACCTGCTGGCGGCGCGGCGGGATCCGGCGCGGGCCGCGGAGGCGCTGCTGTCGGCCACCCTCGACGAGGGCGGCGAGGACAACGCCACCGCCGTGATCATCCGCGTCCACCCGACGGTCCCCACCCCCCGCTGACCGGTTCCTCGGCCCGAGGCCACAAGTTCCGCCGACCAGACCCGACGCGGGCCACCTCCTGACTACCGTGGGTGAGGAGAGCGCGGTCGGGAGGTGAGGCGGGATGGCCGCACCCACCCACGGTGCCGTGGTGGTCGGCGTCGGCCGGTCGGACGAGGACCTCGAGGTGGTCCGGACGGCCGCCGGCGAGGCCGCCGCCCACCGCCGCCCGCTGCTCCTGCTGCACGCCTTCAACTGGGCGGCGGCCCTGGAGGAGCCCACCGCCGGCGCACCTCGCGACGCGGCCGAGGACCTGCTGGAGCGGGCCGGGCAGACGGCCTCCGCCGCCGAGCCGGCCGTGCCGGTGAGCGGTGCGATCGTCGAGGGTTCCCCGGTCGAGGCGCTGATCCGGGCCTCCGACACCGCCTTCATGCTCGCGCTCGGCGACGGCGGGATGTCCAACTGCGCGACCTGTGTACCGGGCGACGCGCCGGCCGTGCAACTCGCTTCCCGGGCCGGCTGTCCGGTGCTGATCGGCCGGGCCACACCGCCCCCGAAGGGGCCGCTGCTGGTCGGGTTCGACGGATCGGAGAGCGGCCGGGCCGCGCTCGGCTACGCCTTCGACTGCGCCGAGCGGCGTGGTGCCCGGCTGCTCGCGATCCGGGTCGTCGAGCCGGAGCACCACGACGACGACCACCTGCTCGACGAGGCGGTGGCCCGGTACGGCCCGCGGCACCCGACGGTGGCCGCCGAGTGCCACACCGTACGCGGCCACCCCGCCACCGTCCTGCTCGAACAGTCCCGCTCGGCGCAGGTGGCCCTGGTCGGCGCGCGGGGCGACGAACCGTGGCGGGGAATGCTGGGCGAGGTCAGCCAGACCCTGCTCTACCACTCGCCCGCCCCGGTGATCGTCGTTCGTGGACTGGACCCGGAGCGCGAGGACGGGCCGTGACGCCCGCGGGTACCGGGACCAACGGCCCTGATCGATTCCGGTCCAGGGAACGAGGCTGGACCTGCCCGGGCGGGACGTCCGTCGCCCGGGTGGCAGAAGACCCCGAGCCGCGAGAGGCTAACGCAGCATGGACACCGCTCTCGACCTGCACGGCCCACTGACCGAAGACGAGCTGCGCCGGCTTGACGCCTACTGGCGAGCGGCCAACTACCTCACCGTCGGGCAGATCTACCTGCTCGACAACCCGCTGCTCCGCGAACCGCTCAAGCCCGAGCACGTCAAGCCGCGCCTGCTCGGGCACTGGGGCACCAGCCCCGGTCTCAACCTCATCTACGCGCACCTCAACCGGGTCATCGTCGACCGGGACCTGTCCGCCATCTACGTCACCGGCCCGGGTCACGGCGGCCCCGCCCTGGTGGCCAACACCTGGTTGGAGGGCACGTTCAGCGAGCTGTACCACCCCGTCACCCGCGACGAGACCGGCATGCAGCGGCTGTTCCGGCAGTTCTCCTTCCCCGGCGGCATCCCCAGCCACGTGGCGCCGGAGGTGCCGGGCTCGATCCACGAGGGCGGCGAGCTGGGCTACTCGCTGAGCCACGCGTACGGCGCCGCGTTCGACAACCCGGACCTGCTGGTGGCCTGCGTGATCGGTGACGGCGAGGCGGAGACCGGCCCGCTCGCCGGCAGCTGGCTGTCCAACGCCTTCCTCAACCCCGCCCGGGACGGGGCGGTGCTGCCCATCCTGCACCTCAACGGCTACAAGATCGCCAACCCGACGGTGCTCGACCGGATCCCCGGCGGGGACCTGCTCGAGCTGATGCGCGGCTGCGGCTACCAGCCCTACGTGGTCGAGGGCGACGACCCGACCCGGGTGCACCAGGCCCTCGCCGCGACCCTGGACCGGGCGGTCGACGAGATCGCCGAGATCCAGCGTCGGGCCCGTACCGGCGGGGAGATCGAGCGCCCCCGCTGGCCGATGATCATCCTGCGTACGCCGAAGGGCTGGACCGGGCCGAAGGACGTCCACGGCAAGCCGGTGGAGGGCACCTTCCGCGCCCACCAGGTGCCCGTCGACGAGGTACGGCAGGACCCGGAGGCGCTCGCCGAGCTGGAGCGCTGGCTGCGCAGCTACCGGCCGGAGGAGCTCTTCGACGCCACCGGCGCCCCGGTCGCCGAGCTGACCTCCCTGCCGCCGAAGGGCGACCGCCGGATGAGCGCCAACCCGGCGGCCAACGGCGGCCAACTGCTGCGCGACCTGGATCTGCCCGACTTCCGCGACTACGCGGTGGAGGTGAAACAGCCGGGCGAGCCGATGACCGGCGCGACCGGCGCGCTCGGCCCCTGGGTACGGGACGTGATCGCCCGCAACCCGCAGACCTTCCGCCTCTTCGGGCCGGACGAGGTCGCCTCGAACCGGCTCGGCGCCGCCTTCGAGGTCACCGACCGGGCGTTCGTCGGCAGCCGGGTCCCCGGCGACGACCACCTCTCCCCCGACGGCCGGGTGATGGAGGTGCTCTCCGAGCACCTGTGCCAGGGCTGGCTGGAGGGCTACCTGCTGACCGGCCGGCACGGCATCTTCACCAGCTACGAGGCGTTCATCCACATCGTCGACTCGATGGTCAACCAACACGCCAAGTGGCTGAAGGTGACCCGGCACATCCCCTGGCGGCAACCGGTGGCGTCGCTGAACTACCTGCTCTCCAGCCACGTCTGGCGACAGGACCACAACGGCTTCTCACACCAGGACCCCGGCTTCATCGACCACGTGGTCAACAAGAAGGCCGAGGTGGTCCGGGTCTACCTGCCGCCGGACGGCAACACCCTGCTCTCCACCATGGACCACTGCCTGCGCAGCCGGCACTACATCAATGTCGTGGTGGCCGGGAAGCAGCCCGCACCGAACTGGCTGACCATGGACGAGGCGATCCAGCATGCCCGCCGCGGCCTGGGCATCTGGGACTGGGCCAGCTCCGACGACGGCAGCGAGCCGGACGTGGTCCTCGCCTGCGCCGGTGACGTACCGACGCTGGAGACCCTGGCCGCGGCCGACCTGCTCCGCCAGCACCTGCCCGAACTGAAGGTGCGGGTGGTCAACGTGGTCGACCTGATGCGCCTGCAGCCGCCGTCGGAGCATCCGCACGGCCTGCCGGACAGCGAGTTCGACACCATCTTCACCCGCGACAAGCAGGTCATCTTCGCCTACCACGGCTACCCGTGGCTGATCCACCGGCTCACCTACCGGCGGACCAACCACGACAACCTGCACGTGCGCGGGTACAAGGAGGAGGGCACCACGACCACGCCGTTCGACATGGTGATGCTCAACGACCTGGACCGCTTCCACCTGGTCATCGACGTCATCGACCGGGTGCCGGGGCTGTCCGCCCGCGCCGCCCACCTCCGCCAGGACATGGTCGACGCCCGCCAGTCCTGCCGCGACTA
>NZ_JAPDPH010000154.1 GCF_026013475.1 Micromonospora yasonensis
CCGAGCCCTCGGTCAGCGCGGAGAGGAGGGCAAACGCCAGGGCCGCGACGGCGTCCACCTAGCCGCCGCCTAACCCCCATCCCGCCCCCGCCCCGTCCGCCCCGCCCGCCCCCGCCTGCGCGATCTTGCACTTCGGGTTGGCTTTTTGCCTTCTTCGCGCCGATTTGTCGGCACCGGAACTGTGAGATCGCCGGCCCACGGGCGGGGTGGGCGGCGGGCGGCCCTACGGGCGGGGGTGGCGGGTTAGGGGTGGGTGAGGTCTTGGGCGAGGAGTTCGGCGATCTGGGCGGTGTTGAGGGCGGCGCCCTTGCGGAGGTTGTCGCCGGTGACGAAGAGGTCGAGGGCACGCGGGTCGTCGACGGCGCGGCGGATCCGGCCGACCCAGGACGGGTCGGTGCCGACCGCGTCGATCGGCATCGGGAACTCGCCTGCCGCCGGGTCGTCGACCAGGATCACGCTGGGCGCGTTGCGCAGCGCCTCGCGGGCGCCCTCGGCGTCCACCTCGGTGGCGAAGACCGCGTGCACCGCGACCGAGTGGCCGGTCACCACTGGCACCCGTACGCAGGTGGCGGAGACCTTCAGGTCGGGCAGCCCGAGGATCTTGCGCGACTCGTTGCGCATCTTCAGCTCCTCGGACGACCAGCCGCCGTCGGCCAACGAGCCCGCCCACGGCACCACGTTGAGCGCCAGCGGGGCCGGGAAGGGGCCCAGCTCGTCGCCGACCGCCTGCCGCACGTCACCCGGGCGGGAGCCGAGCACCCGATCTCCGGCGATCTTGCCGAGTTGGGCGTGCAGCGCGTCCGCGCCGGCCTGCCCCGCCCCGGACGCCGCCTGGTACGACGCGAGCACCAGCTCACGGAGCCCGTACTCGCGGTGCAGCGGAGCGACCGCGACGATCATCGCCAGGGTGGTGCAGTTGGCGTTGGCGATGATCCCCTTGGGCCGGTTGCGCAGCTGTTCCGGGTTGATCTCGGGGACGACCAGCGGGACATCACGGTCCATCCGGAACGCGCCGGAGTTGTCCACCACCACCGCGCCCCGGGACACGGCGACCGGCGCCCACGCCACGGAAACCTCGTCCGGCACGTCGAACATCGCCACGTCGACGCCGTCGAACGCCTCGGGGGTGAGCGCCTGGACGGTCAACTCCTCGCCCCGACACTGCACCTTCCGCCCGACCGAGCGCTCCGAGGCGAGCAGCCGGATCTCCCCCCACACGTTGCGCCGGGAGGAGAGGAGCTGGCACATCACGGTGCCGACGGCACCGGTCGCCCCGACCACGGCAAGGGTGGGCAGCGACGACATGCGGCTACCGCCCGGTGCCCGCGTAGACCACGGCCTCGGTGTCGCCGCCCAGGTCGAAGGCGTCGTGGATGGCCCGGACCGCCTTGTCCAGGTCGGTGTCCCGGCAGACCACCGAGACCCGGATCTCGGAGGTGGAGATCATCTCGATGTTCACGCCGGCCGCGCCGAGGGCCGCGAAGAAGCCGGCCGCGACGCCCGGGTGCGAGCGCATGCCGGCACCGATCAGCGACACCTTGCCGACGTGGTCGTCGTAGAGGAGGCCCTTGAACTTGACCGCCTCCTGGATCTTGCTGAGCGCCGCCATGCCGGTCGCGCCGTCGGTCTTCGGCAGCGTGAACGAGATGTCGGTGCGCCCGGTGCCCTCGGTGGACACGTTCTGCACGATCATGTCGATGTTGATCTCGGCACCGGCCACGGTCTCGAAGATCTTCGCGGCGGCGCCCGGCTCGTCGGGCACCCCGACGATGGTGATCTTCGCCTCGCTGCGGTCGTGGGCGACCCCGGTGATCAGTGCCTGTTCCACAGGAAGGTCCTCCATCGATCCGGTGACCATCGTGCCGGTGTTGGTCGAGTATGACGAACGGACGTGGATCGGCAACCCCGCGCGCCGGGCGTACTCGACGCTGCGCAGGTGCAGCACCTTGGCGCCGCAGGCGGCCAGCTCCAGCATCTCCTCGTAGGTGATGTTCTTGATGTGCCGGGCGTTCGACACGATCCGCGGGTCGGCGGTGAACACGCCGTCCACGTCGGTGTAGATCTCGCAGACGTCCGCGTCGAGTGCGGCGGCCAGCGCCACGGCGGTGGTGTCCGACCCGCCCCGACCCAAAGTCGTGACGTCCTTGGTGTCCTGCGAGACACCCTGGAAGCCGGCCACGATGACGACCGCGCCCTCGTCCAGCGCGCCCTTGAGCCGACCCGGGGTGACATCGATGATCCGTGCCCTGCCGTGCACGGAGGTGGTGATCACGCCGGCCTGCGAGCCGGTGAACGAGCGGGCCTCGTACCCCAGGTTGTGGATGGCCATGGCCAGCAGCGCCATGGAGATCCGCTCCCCGGCGGTGAGCAGCATGTCCAGCTCACGGCCCGGCGGCAGCGGGCTGACCTGGTTGGCCAGGTCGAGCAGCTCGTCGGTGGTGTCCCCCATCGCGGAGACCACCACCACCACGTCATCGCCGGCCTTCCGGGCGGCCACGATCCGCTCGGCCACCCGCTTGATCCGCTCGGCGTTGGCGACGGAGGACCCGCCGTACTTCTGCACCACGAGTGCCACGACGGTGCACTCCCTCCCAGCGACGACCCTGAGCGTGCCGACGCCGCCGGGATTCGGTCCGGCGGCGTGTGTCAGACCACCCCAGGGTATCGGGCCACGTGCCGCACGGGGTCGGGTGATCCCACCATCCGGCCTGGCGTGGGGCGGCTCACCAGCGGCGGACGGGCCCGTCGCGCCTGCCGCGACACGCCGGGACAACAGCCGTACGGCGGGTCCCCGGACGCGGGCGCGCGCCGCAGAATGTCCCGGTGCACGCTCACCCTCGCGCGGGCCGGCGACTGACCGGCGCCCTGGCGATCACCCTCTCGGCGCTGCTGTCCGCCTGCACCACCGACCCGCCGACGCCCGCCCCGACCGGCACCGCCGACCCGGCTCCCGCCGAGGTGGACGCCGCCCGCGACGAGCTGGCCGCACTCGCCGCCGCCGCCCAGGACCGACACCTGACCGCCGCCTACACCTTTGCCACGGCGGACGGACCGGATCGGACGATCACGGTGACCAGCGCGAACGACGGCACCTGGCGGGTGGACGTGCCCGGTTGGGGTCAGGGCGGCACGGTGGACGTCTCGCTCGCCGCCACCGCCGACGGGCTGTTCCAGTGCGCGCTCCCCTCGGCCGGCCACTCGGCGCCGCCGAGCTGCGTACGCCTCGGCGACCAGGACGACAGCGTGCCCCGGAGGCTGGATCCCCGGGTGCAGCACCCGTTCACCGACTGGCTGGAGGTGCTCACCGACCGCCGGGCGCCGCTGGCGGTCTCGCCCGCCACCCCGCCAGCCGGGGCGACCGGCCAGTGCTACTCGGTCGAGTCGACCTCGGCCTCGCTCAACGCGCCGCTGGACGTGGGCATCTACTGCTACCGGCCGGACGGCACGCCGACGGCGGTCCGGGCCGCGTTCGGCACGCTGAAGCTGGCCGGCGAGCCAGGGCCGGCGCCGGCCACCGTGCAGCTCGCCGGCCCGGTCACCGACGGCGACCCGGTGGGGCGGGAGGCGCCGACGCTCGAGAGCAGCCCGAGCTCCGGAACGCCGTGACCCACTTGTCCGTTACGGGTGCTCTTAACCACATCTGACCCAGCCCTTCGAGCGGGTGAAAGGCCCATGAGGGACGCTTCACCTCATGGCCGACCTCACCCCGCTGCTCGCCTTCCGCTGGAGTCCCCGGGCCTTCGACCCGGACGCGGAGCTCACCCGGGACCAGGCGGCCTCCCTGCTGGAGGCCGCCCGCTGGGCGCCCTCGGCCGGGAACACGCAGCCGTGGCGGTTCGCCCTCGGGCACCGGCAGGACGAGACCTGGAAACGGATCCTGGTCAACCTCCCGGCGCCCGACCAGCGCTGGGCCCGGCACGCCTCCGCCCTGCTGGTCGGCGCGTACACGGGCGCGTCCCCGGCGGCCGCGCACGCCGGCGGTTCCGATACCGCCGCCCTCGACGAGAGCGCCGAGCGGGCCGCGTACGACCTGGGGCAGGCGATCGCCCACCTGACCGTCCAGGCCAGCGCGCTCGGGCTGCACGTGACTCAGGTCAGCCACTTCGACCGGGGTGGTCTCGCCACCGAACTGGACCTGGCGTTCGGAATCCGGCCCCTGGTGGTGGCCGCCGTCGGTCGCCTCGGTGACCCGTACGCCCTCCCCGCCGACCTCCGCGACCAGGAGACGGCCCTCCGCCGCCGTCACCCCGTGGCGGCGCTCCTCCTCCACTGACCGTGATCGACTCGGCCCTGGAACCCGCGAGGGTGACTCCGGTCCCATAATCCGGACCCACCTTCCCACGGCTCGTCCCGCCACGTAGGGTGATCCCGTCATGTGGCGGGCGTTCCTTCTCCTTGGCTGCCGCGACGAGGCCTGATCGGCCGGCACCTCGTCGCGGAGTTGAACCGCGCCGTCCAGCACATCCGAACTTCTCCTCGGCACCCCGGCACCGTCGCCGGGCATCTGCGCCGACACCTTCCGATCTGCTGACGCCACATGCCCCAGGGAGCACTCCGAGATGGCTCAACCTGTCACCGACGCCGAGACCGATCCGATCGCCCGGCAGCGCCCCAGCCGGATGCCGTTCCGCCGTTACCTGCCGTACGACGGGCAGTTCCGGGTCGACCTGCCGGACCGCGCCTGGCCGACCCGCCGGGTCGAGGCCGCGCCGCGCTGGTGCGCGGTCGACCTGCGCGACGGCAACCAGGCACTGATCGACCCGATGTCCCCGGAGCGCAAGCGCCGGATGTTCCAGCTGCTCGTGCAGATGGGCTACAAGGAGATCGAGGTCGGCTTCCCCTCGGCCAGCCAGACCGACTACGACTTCGTCCGGCAGCTGATCGAGCAGGACCTGATCCCGGAGGACGTGACCATCCAGGTGCTGACCCAGTGCCGGGAGCACCTGATCGACCGGACCTTCGAGTCGCTGCGCGGCGCCCGCCGCGCCATCGTGCACTTCTACAACTCCACCTCGACGCTGCAGCGGCGGGTGGTCTTCGGCCTGGACCGGGACGGCATCACCGACATCGCCACCCAAGGCGCCCGGCTCTGCCAGAAGTACGCGGAGATCCACACCCCGGACACCGACATCCACTACGAGTACTCGCCGGAGTCGTACACCGGCACCGAGCTGGAGTACGCGCTGGAGGTCTGCACCAAGGTCATCGAGGTGGTCGACCCCACCCCGGACCGCAAGCTGATCGTCAACCTGCCGGCCACCGTCGAGATGGCCATGCCGAACGTGTACGCCGACTCGATCGAGTGGATGCACCGGCACCTGCCCCGACGGGACAGCCTGGTGCTGAGCCTGCACCCGCACAACGACCGGGGCACCGGCGTGGCCGCCGCCGAGCTGGGCCTGCTGGCCGGCGCCGACCGGATCGAGGGCTGCCTGTTCGGCAACGGCGAGCGCACCGGCAACGTCGACCTGGTCACCCTGGGGCTGAACCTGTTCTCCCAGGGCATCGACCCGATGATCGACTTCTCCAACATCGACGAGATCAAGCGGGCGGTCGAATACTGCAACCAGCTGCCCGTGCACGAGCGGCACCCGTACGCGGGCGACCTGGTCTACACCGCCTTCTCCGGCTCCCACCAGGACGCGATCAAGAAGGGCTTCGACGCCCTGCACGCCGACGCGGCGGCGGCCGGGGTGCCGGTCGACGAGTTCACCTGGGCCGTGCCGTACCTGCCGATCGACCCGAAGGACCTGGGCCGCACCTACGAGGCGGTCATCCGGGTCAACTCGCAGTCCGGCAAGGGCGGCGTCGCGTACATCATGAAGAGCGAGCACCAGCTCGACCTGCCGCGCCGGCTCCAGATCGAGTTCTCCGGCGTGGTCCAGCAGGTCACCGACCACGACGGTGGCGAGGTCGAGCCGGGCGCCATGTGGGAGATCTTCGCCCGCAACTATCTGGTCGACCACCAGGTCGACCCGGCGGTCACCCTGGCCGGCTACGCCATCGGCACCGCCGACGGCAAGGTCGAGATCGAGGCCCGCGTCGGCTTCGACGGCGAGGTCCGCCCGCTGACCGCGGTCGGCAACGGCCCGATCGACGCGTACGTCAACGCGCTGCAGTCCCTGGGCGTGGCGGTACGGGTGCTCGACTACCACGAGCACGCGCTCTCCTCGGGTGGGGACGCGCAGGCCGCCGCGTACGTGGAGTGCGAGGTGGACGGCCGCACCGTCTGGGGCGTCGGAACGGACGCCAACATCGTCACCGCCTCGGTGAAGGCGGTCACCAGCGCCGTCAACCGCGCCCGCGGCTGAGGTGTGAAAGGAGGGGCCCCCTGTTAACGCTTCGCGCATAACAGGGGGCCCTTCTTAACGCCCACGCCCGGGTGCCCGTGTTAACAGGGGGCCCTTCCTCTACCGAATGCGTTAAGAGGGGGCCCCTCCTTTCACTTCCGGCGTGGAGGCGGGCAGGGACGGGCAGGGTTGGGCGCCGTGGGCCCTCCGCTCCGGGCGGTGGATCAGCAGTCCGGCCATCGCGGCCCCGGCCAGCAGCAGCCCGGCGCACCAGAGCATGGCCCCCCGGAACGCGCCGGTCAGCGCGGCCTTCTGCTCGTACCCGGTGCCGGAGAGGCCGACCAGCAGCGGCAGCGCGGCCACCGCCAGCAGGCCACCGGCCCGGGAGGCGGCGTTGTTGAAGCCGCTCGCCACCCCGGCGAACCGGTCGGCCACCGCCGCCAGCACCGAGGCGGTCAGCGGCGCCACCACCAGGGTCAGGCCCACCCCGAACAGCGCCACCCCGGGCAGCACGTCGGTCACGTACGACGCCCCCGGCCCGACCCCGCGCAGCAGCAGCAGCCCGGCCGCGGCGATCACCGGGCCGACGGTGAGCGGCAGCCGGGGACCGATCCGGGCCGACAGCGCCCCGGCCCGGGCCGAGCCGACCAGCAGCAGCACCGTCATCGGCACGGTGGCCAGGCCGGTGAGCAGCGCCGACCAGCCCACCACGTTCTGCAGGTAGACGGCGAGGAAGAAGGTGAACCCACCGAGCGCCGCGTAGACCACCACGGTGAAGACGTTCAGCACCGAGAAGAGCCGGCTGGTGAACAGGCCGGTGGGCAGCATCGCGGCGTCCCCGCGCCGCCGCTCGACCAGCACGAAGACCACCGCGGCGAGCACCCCGACCAGCGCCGGCGCCAGCACCGCCGGGGAGCCGACGCCGCGCTTCGGGGCGTCGATCAGGGCGTACGTGATGCCGCCCAGGCCCAGCGCGCCGAGCAGCGCCCCGGCGATGTCGAACCGCCGCCCCGCCCGGGCGCGCGAGGCGTTCACGTCCCGGCTCTCCGGCACCCACCGCAGCGCCGCGAGCACCACCGCGACCGCCAGCGGCAGGTTGATGAAGAAGATCCACCGCCAGGAGAGCGCGTCGATCAACCAGCCACCGAGGAGCGGGCCGAGCGCCGTGGACACCCCGGAGAGGCCGGACCAGATGCCGATCGCCTTCCCCCGATCGTCGGGATGGAAGCTGGCCTGGAGTACGGAGAGCGAGCCGGGGGTGAGCAGCGCCCCGCCGGCGCCCTGGAGGAACCGCGCCCCGATCAGCCAGCCGGTGCCCTGGGACAGCCCGCACAGCATGGACGCCAACGCGAACCACGCCACCCCGAGCAGGAAGATCCGGCGCCGGCCGAACCGGTCGCCGAGCGCACCGCCGAGCAGCACGAACGCGGCGAGCATGAGCAGGTAGCCGTTCACGGTCCACTGGAGATCGGCCACGTTCGCGCGGAGTTCGGCGCCCAGCCGGGGCAGCGCCACGTTGACCACGGTGGTGTCCAGGAAGACCATGCCGGAGGCGAGGATCGCGGCGAGCAGGGTGCCGCGCCCGGCGGCGGTGCCGGTCCGGAGCGCGGGTGCGGGTGCGGTCATGGGTAACCACTCTGCCCGGGTGCCACTGCCGACGCCACAAATCACGGAAACCACCGCGCGGTACTGTGCGGACTCGCCCCGGAGCCCGCAAGCTGGAGAGGTGTGGTCTGTGCGTACGAGATCAGGAGCCCGTGCCGGATTGGCGGGCGCGGTCGCCGCGCTGCTCGCCCTCGGCGCGGCCGGTTGCGATCCGGCACTCAACCAGCCGGACACGCCGCCGAGTGCCGCGGGGAACATCGACAAGCAGCTCGGGGAGCTGACCGTCGCGTCCGCCGGGTCGATGAAGGGCTACAGCCGGTCCCGTTTCCCGCACTGGCGGGACACGGGCAAGAACTGCGACGTCCGGGACAGCGTGCTGCAGCGGGACGGGGAGAGCATCAAGCTCTCCGGCTGCAACGTGGTCGGCGGTCGCTGGGAGAGCCCGTACGACGGGCTGAAGCTGACCGATCCCGCCGACGTGGACATCGACCACATGGTGCCGCTGGCCAACGCCTGGCGCTCCGGCGCCGACGTGTGGGACGACTCGAAGCGGGGCGACTTCGCCAACGACCTGACCCGACCGCAGCTGCTGGCGGTTTCCCTCCGCTCCAACCGGGCAAAGGGTGATCAGGACCCGTCCCAGTGGAAGCCGGCGAACAAGTCGTACTGGTGCCAGTACGCCGCGGACTGGGTGACGGTCAAGCACTACTGGCGGCTGACGGTGACCAGTGCCGAGAAGGCCGCCCTGACCGACATGTTGGAGGGCTGCACATGGGCGAGCAAGCCGTGACCGGGGCCGGTGCGACACCGGTGCCGGAGCAGAAGCCGGACGCCGCGGGCGAGGACGCCGCCGCGGCGACCGGCAGCGGGACCACGACCGGTCCGACCTCGGCCGGGATGACGGCCGACGGCACGGCGCCGGCTCCGGCCGACGTCTCCGGGGCGGGCATGTCCGCCGACGCCACCCCGCCCGCCGCGCCGACTGGCCAGGGCGCGCCGGCCGCGACCGGCGGGCCGCAGCAGCGGACCACCGACATCACGGCCGGCCCGGGCGGGGTGATGACCGACGAGGTCGGCGTGGTGACCGGCGAGCTGACTCTGCGTACCGAGTGGGCCGACGGCCAGATCACCCTGCGGGTGCAGTACAAGGACGCCGACGAGTGGTACGTGGTGACCGGCGGCAAGGCCCCGCTGGCCGACCCGTCCGGACTGGACGCCGTGCACGCCGTCGCGGTGGCCCTGCTCAACCGCCCCGAGGGCTGAGACACGCCGAGGCCCCCTTCCCCGGTGGGGAAGGGGGCCTCGTGCCGTTCTCACGGGGTCGGGATCAGCTCACCGGTGTCGCCGGGCGCCGCGCCGTCGTCCGGCCGGACCAGCTCCGGCTCCACCTCGTGCGGCCGGATCCGGCCCGCCGCGATGTCCTCGGCGTAGTGGCAGGCCACCCGGTGGCCGTCGAGCACCTCGCGCAGCGCCGGCCGCTCGTCGGCACAGCGCTTCGGCTGGGCCCACGGGCAGCGGGTGTGGAACCGGCAGCCGGCCGGCGGGTTCGTCGGCGAGGGCAGGTCGCCGGCGAGCAGGATCCGCTCGCGCCGGTCCTCCACCTGCGGGTCCGGCACCGGCACCGCCGACATCAGCGCCCTGGTGTACGGGTGCATCGGTTCCCGGTAGAGGTCGTCGCTGGACGCCTCCTCCACCAGGCCGCCCAGGTACATCACGCCGACCGTGTCCGCGATGTGCCGGACCACCGCCAGGTCGTGCGCGATGATCAGGTACGTCAGGCCGAGCTCGTTCTGGATGTCCTCCATCAGGTTGAGCACCTGGGCCTGGATGGACACGTCCAGCGCGGAGACCGGCTCGTCGGCGACGATAAGGTCTGGGTCGAGCACCAGCGCCCGGGCGATGCCGATGCGCTGCCGCTGGCCGCCGGAGAACTCGTGCGGGTACTTGCTCAGCGCCGAGGCGGGCAGGCCGACCGCCGCTAGGGTGTCCCGCAGCTTCCTGGCGGTGGCCGCCTTGTCCCGGGCCAGGCCGTGCGCCTTGAGCCCCTCGACCAGCAGCGATTCGACCGACTGCCGGGGGTCCAGGCTGGACAGCGGGTCCTGGAAGATCATCTGCATCCGGCGGCGGGCCTTGCGCATCGCCTCGCCCTTGAGCGAGCGGACGTCGGTGCCGTCGAAGACGATCTCACCGTCGGTCGGCTCGACCAGCCGCAGCAGGCCGCGCCCGAGGGTGGACTTGCCGCAGCCGGACTCGCCCACCAGCCCGTACGTCTCACCCTTGTTGATCGACAGGGAGACGCCGTCGACGGCGTAGACGTAGCCGACCGTGCGGTCGATGAGCACGCCGCTCTTGATCGGGAAGTGGACCTTGACGTCGCGCAGTTCGACCAGTGGTCCGGTCCGCTCCTCGGTCACGGGACCGCCACCTCCTCGGTTACGGGGTTGTTGCAGCGCAGGTCGCCGCCGGTCGCGGTGGGTTCGAGCGGAGGCGTGCCCTCCAGGCAGGCGTCCACAACGTTGTCGCAGCGGGGCGCGAACGCGCACCCCTCGACCCACGGGATGTTGTCGGCCACCGAGCCGCGGATGGCGTGCAGCCGCTCGCCGCGCGGCGAGTCCAGCCGCGGCACCGAGTTGAGCAGCCCGTGGGTGTACGGGTGCCGCGGCCGGGCGAACAGCTCGTGCCGGGCGGCCCGCTCGACGACCTTGCCGCCGTAGAGCACGTTGACCGTGTCGCAGAGGCCGGCCACCACGCCCAGGTCGTGCGTGATCATGATGAGCGCGGTGCCGGTCTCGTCGACGAGCTGCTTGAGCAGGGTGAGGATCTGCGCCTGGATGGTCACGTCCAGCGCGGTGGTCGGCTCGTCCGCGATCAGCAGCCGCGGCTTGCAGGCCAGCGCGATGGCGATCAGCGCGCGCTGCCGCATGCCACCGGAGATCTGGTGCGGGTACTCCTTCAGCCGCCGGTTCGGATCCGGAATGCCGACCGCGTCGAGCAGCTCCCGGGCCTCCTTCAGCGCCGCCTTGCGGTCCATGCCCCGGTGCCGCTCCAGCACCTCGGCCACCTGGGTCCCGATCGGGACGACCGGGTTCAGCGAGGAGAGCGGGTCCTGGAAGATCATGCCGATGTCCCGGCCACGCCGATCCCGCATGTCGTCCGGGCGCAGCGCGAGCAGGTCGGCGCCGTCGAACATCACCTGACCGCTGACCTTGTTGCCCCGGCGGGGCAGCAGGCCCATGATCGCCAGGCTGGTCACGCTCTTGCCGCAGCCGGACTCGCCGACCAGGCCGACGGTCTGCCCCGGCTCCACGCTGAAGCTGACCTCGTCGACCGCGGTGAACGGCCGCTCACCGCGGCGCTGGAACACCACGCTCAGGTCGCGTACGTCGAGCAGGCTCATCGGGTCACTTCCTCACGGTGCTGGTCTGTCGTTCGCATCTCCGTCACCGCCGGTTCTTCGGGTCGATCGCCTCGCGCATGCCCTCACCGAGCAGGGTGAAGCCGAGCGCGACGACGATGATCGCGACGGCCGGGTAGTAGGCCAACTCCGGCCGGACCTCGAAGTAGCGCTGGCCGTCCACGCCGAGCATCAGGCCCCACTCGGCCCGGTTGATGTCCGGGTCGCCGAGACCGAGGAAGGAGAGCGAGGCGGCTTCCAGGATCGCGGTGGAGAGGGTCAGCGTGGCCTGCACGATCACCGCGGTCATCGCGTTGGGCAGCATGTGCCGCAGCACGATGCTGCCCTGCTTCACGCCGAGCGCCCGGGCGGCCAGCACGTGGTCGCTCTCCCGTTGCGCCAGCATCGAGCCGCGCAGCAGCCGGGCGAAGATCGGCACGTTGACGATGGCCACCGCGAAGATGACCGTCCACTGGCTCGACCGGCTGGCCATGGCCACCAGGCTGATCGCCAGCAGCAGGGCCGGCAGGGCCAGCATGACGTCGGTGAGGCGCATCAGGATGTTGTCGATCCAGCCGCCGAAGGCGCCGGCCAGCGCGCCGATCAGCACGCCGAGGCCCAGACCGATCAGGGTGGCGACCACACCGACGAAGAGCGTCTGCCGGCTGCCGTAGATCATCCGCGACAGGAAGTCCCGGCCGAGCGGGTCGGAGCCGAGCGGGAAGTCGCTGCTGGCCCCGGGGATGTTGTCGACCGTCAGGTTCTTCGTCAGCTCGTCGAAGCGCTGCGCCGGGTCGTGTGGCGCGAGCAGCGGTGCGAAGATCGCCACCAGGACGAAGAGGCCGACGATGACCGCACCGAAGATGGCCACCGGGTTGCGCCGCAGCCGGCGGAACGCGTCCCGCACCAGGCTGACGCCGCCCTTGTCGGCACTGGCCTGGGCCAGGGCGTCCAGCCGGGCCTTCTTGCGCTCGCCGAGCCGGCTGATGGCGCTCGGGGTCACGCCCTCGGGCTTCTCCTCGACGGCGGCCGGGTCGACGCTGTCGCGTTGGGCGCCCACGCCGGGGCGGGTGATGGGATCACTCATCGCACACGCACCCTCGGGTCGATGAAGGCGTAGGAGAGGTCGACCAGGAGGTTGACCACCACGAAGACCAGTGCCGCCAGCAGGATCAGCGTCTGGAGGACCGGGTAGTCCCGGCCGCCGCTGATCGAGTCGGTGATCAACGTCCCCAGGCCACCCCAGTTGTAGACCTTCTCGGTGAGCACCGCGCCGGAGAGCAACGCGCCGGTCTGCAGGCCGATGGTGGTGACCACCGGCAGCAGGGCGTTGCGCAGGATGTGCCGGCCGCGGATGGTCTTGTGCCGCAGGCCCTTGGCCTCGGCGGTGCGCACGTAGTCCTCGTTGAGCACGTCGAGCACGCTGGCGCGGGTGATCCGGACGATCACCGCCAGCGGGATGGTGGCCAGGGTGAACGCCGGCAGGATCAGGTGCCACAGCGCGTCGGCGGTGGCGTCGAACTCCCGGGTGAGCAGTCCGTCGAGGACGAAGAACCCGGTGACATTGGTGTTGTCCACGCCCGTGCTGAGCCGCCCCGAGGGCGGGAACCAGTGGATGTTCTGGGTGAAGACGTCCTTGAGCAGGTAGCCCAGGAAGAAGATCGGGATCGAGATGCCGAGCAGGGTCCCGGCGATGCTGAGGTTGTCCAGCAGGCGGCCCCGGTGCCGGGCGGCGAGGTAACCGAGCGGCACGCCGAGCCCGACTGCGATGATCATGGCGGCCAGGGCCAGCTCGATGGTGGCCGGGAAGGCGCGGCCGATCACCTCGGTGACCGGGTCGCCGGTCCGGATCGAGTTGCCGAAGTTGCCGGTCAGGACCCGCTGCATGAACTTGGCGTACTGCACGAGGATCGGCTGGTCGTAGCCGAGCGCCTTGGTCAGCAGCGCCCGGCGCTCCGGGGTGGCCCGCTCACCGAGCAGCGCCTCGATCGGGCCGCCGGGCAGGTTCCGCAGCCAGATGAAGATGAGCGCGGACAGGGCTATCAGGGTCACCACCAGCTGGAGCAGGCGGCGGACTATGACTCGCAACATCTCTCACACCAGATTCTCGATAACAGCGGGGTCGGCCCGGGCCGGGAAGCCCGGCCCGGGCCGATTCCGTGTACGGCGTCAGTGGCGGTGTCAGCCGACGCTGACGGTGTTGAACCGCTCGTCGGTCAGCGGGCTGGCGACCAGACCCTTGACGTCCTTGGTGACCACGATGGCCGGCGGGGCGTGCCAGACCGGCACGGCCGGCAGCCACTTGCTGGCGATGTCCCGGTTGACCTGCTCCCAGGCGGCCTTCTTGCCGGCCTCGTCGACCGTGCCGTCGGCCTTGGCGATGGCCGCGAACATGTCGGTCATCGCCTGGTCGCCGAACTCGGCCTTGCCCCGGCCGAAGAAGCTGCTGACGAAGTTGCCTGGGTCGTTGTAGTCACCGGTCCAGCCGAGCAGGTGCAGGTCGTGCTTGCCGAACTGCTGCACGTCGTCCTTGTAGCCACCGTTCCACGGGCGGGCCACACCGTTGACCTTGATGCCGACGGCCTGCAGGTCGTTGGCCAGGACGGTGAAGATCTCCTGCGGGTTCGGCATGTACGGACGGGTGACGTCGGTCGGGTAGTAGAAGTTGAGGGTCATCCCCTCGGCCCCGGCCTCCTTGAGCAGCTGCTTGGCCTTGTCCGGGTTGTACTCGTACTTCTGCACGTCCGGCGCGTAGCCGAGCACGGTGTCCGGCATGAACTCGTCGGCGACCTTGGTGCCACCCGGGCCCTTGGTCTGGACGAGCTGCTGACGGTTGAGGGCGTAGGCGATCGCCTGGCGCACCCGCAGATCCTTCAGCTTCGGGTTCTTCTGGTTGATGCCCAGGTAGAGGATGTTGAACGCCGGGCGGTCGATGACGTTGAAGCCCTCACCGGCGAGCGCCTTGCGGTCGGCCGGGGCCGGGAAGTCGATGCCCTGGACAGTGCCGGCCCGCAGCTCCTGCTTGCGGGTGTTCTCGTCCGGGATGACCTTGATGATCAGCTTGTCGACCTTGGCCTTCTCGCCCCAGTAGTCGGGGTTCCGGTTCATGGTGACCTCACCCTTGGCCTTGTCCCAGCCGCCGAAGGTGAACGGGCCGGTGCCGACCGGGTGCTCGTTGGCGAACGCGCTGTACTCGAAGGAGTCGCCGTTCTGCTTGACCGTGTCCGCGTCGTACTTCTTCAGCGCCTCTGGGCTGGCGATCGAGAACGCGGTCAGCGCGAAGGCACCGGGGAAGGCGCCCTTGTACTGGTTGAGGGTGAGGACGGCGGTGTTGTCGTCCTTGGCCTCGCACTTGTTGTAGGCCGGCTTGCCGGCGGCGTCGGCCTCGTTGTTCGCGAAGCCGCCGAAGACGTCCAGGTAGTACTGCATCTGCGCCTGCGCCGCAGCACCCTTCATGTTGTACCAGCGGTCGTAGTTGAAGCAGACTGCGGCGGCGTTGAAGGGGGTGCCGTCATGGAACTTCACACCCTTGCGCAGGTGGAAGGTCCAGACCTTGCCCTCGGGGTCGTGTTCCCAGGTCTCCGCCAGGGCGCCCTGCAGGTCGGCCGTGCCCGGCTTGTTCTGGATCAGGGTGTCGTACATCTGGCGGATCGGCCGGAACGACTCACCGTCGTCGTTGAAGATCGGGTCGAAGTTCTTCGGGTTGCTGGCGCCCGCGAAGACGAAGGTGCCGCCAGTCTTGGCCCCACCACCGCCGTCCCCGTCGCGCTCGCTCTTGGCGCAGCCGGACGCCCCGACCGCCAAAGCGGCAGCGGCCGCGAGGGCCATGGCCGCCTTAAGCCTGCTCGCCTGCATCTCTCACCTCTGTCATGCGCATGACCACGCCGAGTTGTGGCCCAGTCCGTGAGCGGGAGGCTATGACACGACACACAGAAGCGGAACGGCCGTTAGGCAATCGCTATCAAGCCGACACCAAGCCGCCGGGTCTGACAGCGGGTGATCTATTGACAAACAGGACTGTCACAGCCGTACCGCACGGCAGAACGTGGAGGGTTGCCGTTCGCCACGAACGACAACCCTCCACGATCCGAACGGTCTCAGATCGCCCGGCGGCCCTCGAACGCCCGGCCCAGGGTGATCTCGTCGGCGTACTCGAGGTCGCCGCCGACCGGCAGGCCGCTCGCCAGCCGGGTCACCGCGATCCCCATCGGCTTGACCATCAGGGCCAGGTACGTCGCCGTCGCCTCGCCCTCGGTGTTCGGGTCGGTGGCGAGGATCAGCTCGCGCACCGCGCCCCCGCCGAGCCGGGTCATCAGCTCGCGGATCCGCAGGTTGTCCGGGCCGATCCCCTCCAGCGGGTTGATCGCGCCGCCGAGCACGTGGTAGCGGCCGCGGAACTCGCCGGTCCGCTCGATCGCCACCACGTCCTTCGGCTCCTCGACCACGCAGAGCACCTCGTCGGTGCGCCGGGGGTCACGGCAGATCCGGCACTGCTCCGACTCGGCCACGTTGTAGCAGCTGGTGCAGAAGCGGACCAGCTCCTTCACCTTGCGCAGCGCACCGGCCAACCGGTTCACGTCGGCCGGATCCGCCGACAGGACGTGGAAGGCGATCCGCTGGGCGCTCTTCGGGCCCACGCCCGGGAGCCGGCCCAGCTCGTCGATCAGGTCCTGGATGGCACCCTCGTACATCTGCCGGCTCAGAACCCGGGCAGGCCGAGGCCGCCCATCCCGCCCGCGACCGGGCCCATCTTCTTCTCGGTCAGCTCCCGGGCCGCCTCGGCGGCGTTGTGCACGGCCGCGACGACCAGGTCCTCCAGGGTCTCCACGTCCTCCGGGTCGACCGCCTTCGGGTCGATCTTGATCGCCTTGAGCTCACCGGTGCCGGCGACGGTGGCGGTGACCAGGCCACCGCCCGCGGTGCCGGTCAGCTCCGCCTCGGCCAGCTCGGCCTGGGCCTTGGCGATCTGCTGCTGCATCTTCTGCGCCTGCTTCAGCATCTGCTGCATGTTCGGCTGTCCACCTGGGCGCACGGATGGCTCCTTCTCGCACTCGTCCGATCGGCCGCGCCCAGCCTAGTCGGGCGGCGGCCCCTGTCCTCGCCGTCGGCTCCCGCCTCAGCGCGCGTCGACCTCGTCGATCTTCTCGGCCCCGAACGCCTCGCGGAGCAGCTGCACCGCCTGCTCCTCGCTGGACTGCCGGGCGGTCCGCTCGTCGATCACGTCGTCCAGCGGCTCGTCGCCCGGATCGAAGCCCTCGTAAACCGGGACCGCCGGCGCCGCCGGGCCCGCGCCCGGCCGGATCGGGCCGTCGAAGTCCGGGTCGTAGGGCGGTTCGCCGGCCCAGTCGGCGTCCGCGGTCTGCCGGGCCGGCTGCGCGGTACGCGGCCCCTTCGGCCCGCCCCCGGCGGCGGCCGCCGCGGCCGCCCTGGCGGCCGCGATCGCGCTGCTCTTCGGCGCGCCGTTGGCCACGCCT
>NZ_JAPDPH010000155.1 GCF_026013475.1 Micromonospora yasonensis
AGGGGCTCGCTGGCCGGGGTCGCCGCGGCCAGGTCGGCGGCGGCGCGGCGGGCCCGGTCCGCCTCGTCGGCGCGGTCCGTCGCCGCCGCGGCGTCCGCGGTCAACGTCCACAGGCGTCGCCGGGCCCAGGGGAACTCCCGGTCGGCGAACAGGTCGAGCGCGGTCCGGCACTCGTCGTACGCGGTCCCCGGGTCGCCGGCCGCGTACGCCAGCCGGGCCCGGCCCCAGGCCGCCCAGGCCCGGCAGCGCGGATTGCCGTGCCGGCGGGCCACCCCGACCGCCTCGGCGAACAGCGCCGCCACCCCGTCGCCGTCGCCCGCGTCGAGCCGGGTGTGGGCGAGCTGGACCAGGCTGAAGGCCAACGCGTGCGGGGAGTCGTCGCGGCGGGCCCAGCCGACCGCCTCGGTCAGTGCCCGGAGCGCCTCGGTGGGCCGGCCCGCCTCCCGGTGGCTGAGGCCGAGATGGGCCAGGATGCCGCCGATCAGCATCCGGTCGTCCGACCGGCGGATCAGCTCCAGGCTGCGGGTCCAGTGCCCGGTCGCCCGGTCGAAGTCGCCGGCCCGCAGGTCCAGCAGCGCCTCCAGGTAGGCGGTCATCCCCGGCCACCACGGGTCGGCGGGGTCGTCCAGCTCGACCCGGGCCAGGGCGACCAGCTCGCGGCACTCGGCCAGGTCACCGTCGTACGTGCCCTCCCAGGCCACCACCAGGCGGGAGATCGCGGTGTTGCGGGCGTCGCCCAGCTCGGTGAAGAGCGCCAGGCTCTCCCGGGCGGCGGCCCGGGTGCGCGGGGTCGGGTAGTAGACCCCGAGCAGCCCGATCCGCTGGGTGGCGAGGGCCCGGGCTGGCCGGTCCAGCCGGCCGGTCGCCAGCAGCGCGGTGAGCACCCGTACGCCCTCGTCCCGCAGGCCGTAGTTCCAGTACGGGAAGAGCGCGTCGGCCAGCCGGAAGCCGGCCGCCACCCGGTCCGGCCGGGCCAGGCAGCGGTCCACCGCGGCCAGGACGTTGTCGTGCTCCTCGGTCAGCCGGGCCCACGCCTGCCCACCCTGCCGGGCCGCCGGGCCGTACCGCTCGGCGAGGGCGGTGACCTGGGCCAGGTGCCGGTCGACCGTGACGTCCTCCTCGCCGGCGGCCACCAGCCGCGCCCAGGCGTATTCGCGCACGGTGACGAGCAGGCGGAACCGCCCGGTGGCCGGGTCGGGCACCACCAGCGAGCGGTCGACCAGCCGGAAGAGCACGTCGAGGACCTGGTCGGCGGCGAGGCCGTCGAACGCGCAGACCTCCTCGGCCGCGGCCAGGTCCCAGCCGCCCCGGAACACGGCGAGCCGGCGCAGCAGCCGCCGCTCGTCCTCCGACAGCAGGTCGTGGCTCCAGTCCAGGGTGGCCCGCAGCGTCCGGTGCCGGGCCTCGCTGGTCCGCGTACCGGCGGTGAGCAGGGTGAACCGGTCGTGCAGCCGGGCCGCGATCTCGGCCGGGGGGAGCGCCTTGACCCGGGCGGCGGCCAGCTCGACGGCGAGCGGCATCCCGTCGAGCTGCCGGCAGATGTCGGCCACCACCGGCGCGGTCGCGGCGTCCAGCGTGAAGCCGGGGCGGACGGCCCGGGCCCGGTCGAGGAACAGCCGGACCGCCGCGGCCTGCGCGATCCGGTCGGCCGGCGCGCCCTCCTCGGGCACGTCGAGCGGCGCGACCGCGAGCTGGGTCTCCCCAGGTACGGCCAGCGCCTCCCGGCTGGTGGCCAGCACCCGCAGCGCCGGGCACGCCTCGACCAGCCGTTCCACCAGCACGGCGGCGTCGTCGACGAGGTGTTCGCAGTTGTCCACGACCAGCAGGGCGGGGCCAGCGGCCAGCCGGTCCACCAGGGCCGGTACGGGGTCGGCGCCCGAGGTGGCCAGGCCGAGCTGACCGGCCACGGCGGCGGCCAGGTCGGCACCGGCGGCGACCCCGGCCAGCCGGACCAGGTGGACCGGCAGGTCGACCTCCCGGGCCGCCTCCAGCACGAGGGTGGTCTTACCGACGCCGCCCGGTCCGGTGAGCGTCACCACCTGGGAGTCGCGCAGTTCCTCGCGTACCCGGCGCAGGTCCGCGTGCCGCCCGACCACCGAGGCGAGCCGTCGCGGCAGGGCGTCGCGGTCGGCGGTCGGGCTCCCGGCGGCCGGCTTGGCGCGGACCTCGTCGGGCCGGTCGGCCCCGGCACGCGGACGCGGCGTCGCGGCAGCTTCGTGCGCGCGCGGCGGCGCGAAGGCTCCGTGCGGGACCGGCGGCGCGGCGCTTTCGTGCGGGCCCGGCGTGGCGGCGGCTCCCTGCGGGCCCGGCGGCGTGGCAGCGCCGTGCGGGGCCGGCGTGGCGGCGGCGCCCCGCGGGGCCGGCGTCGTGGCGGTGTCGCGTTCGTGGGCCGGGCCGCCCGTGACCTGGTCTGGAAGCGGCCGGGTCGCAGCGGCCTCGCGGCCCGCCGGGCCGGCGGGGACCTGCTGGCGGAGGATCGCCTCGGCCAGGGCGCGCAGCTCCGGGGCCGGGTCGATGCCCAGATCGTCGGCGAGCCGGTGCCGCAGCGCGTGGTAGGCGGTGAGCGCGTCGGCCTGCCGTCCGCTGCGGTAGCGGGCCAGCATCAGCAGCCGGTGCAGCCGTTCCCGCAAGGGATGCTCGGCCACCAGCCCTTCCAGGTCGGCCGCCGCCTCCGCCTGCCGGCCGAGGGCGAGCAGCAGCTCGAGCCGGTCCTCCACCGCGCCGAGCCGCAGCTCCTCCAGCCGGCCGCCCTCGGCGCGGGCCCAGCCGGCGTCGCCGACGTCGGCCAGCGCCGGGCCCCGCCACAGCGCCAGCGCCGCGTCGAGGTCGGCGAGCGCGGTGTCCAGGCTGCCGCTGGCCGTCGCGGTCCGGGCCCGGTCCAGCAGCCGCTCGAAGCGGTACGCGTCGACCGCCTCGGCGGGGACCGCCAGCCGGTAACCGGGGGCCCGGGTGACCAGCAGGTCGGCGCTCGCCCCGGCGGCGGCCAGCGCCCGGCGCAGCTTGGAGACCCGCAGCTGGAGGGCGTTGGCCGCGTCCCGGGGCGGGTCCTCGCCCCAGAGCGCGTCGGTGAGCGCGTCGGCGGCGACCACCCGGCCCTCGGCGAGCAGCAGCCGGGCCAGCAGCGCCCGTACGGCCGGGGGCAGGGGCGCGGCGCGGCTGGCCACCCGTACCTCGACGGCGCCGAGCAGGCCGAAGGACACCGGCGATGGAGCACCGTCCCGGCTCATCGCACCCCCGTCCACCTCGGCCCCGGCCGCCCGGGGCTGGCCCATCGTACGGGCGGAACGGGCCGTTGCCGACCACGTCCCGTCGCGGATCGTGGAGAGTTGCCGTCCGCGGCGAACGGCAACTGTCCAAGATCTCGGCGCGGTGGCGTCAGCCGACCGGCAGCGGGGCGGCGGCGTCGGCGCGGCGGTCGGTGGCGAGCCGGGCGGCCAGCACCTCCGCGTCCCGCCCCACCCAGCCCAGCACCGCCGAGCCGCGGGTGCGCTGCCAGGGCAGCCCGAGGAAGTACAGGCCCGGCCAGTCGGTCACCCCGGCCCGGTGCACCGGGGCGCCGGACGGGTCCGTCACCGGTACCTCCAGCCACGGGTAGCGGTTGCGGAACCCGGTGGCCCAGACCACCGCGTCCACCGGCCGCCGCCCGCCGTCGGCGAGCCGCACCTCGTCGCCCCCGGCGTCCACCACCCGGCCGACCCGCTCGATTCGCCGCAGCAGGGCGGCCACGTCGGTGCCGATCACCGGGTTGGCGGCGGCGATCCGCCGGCCCCACCGGCTGTCCGGGCCGAGCCGCATGGTGCCCAGCCGGGAGAACCACCAGAAGACGTCCCGGCCGAGCCACCGCTGCGGCAGCGCCGGGCCGATGGTCGGGGCGGCCAGCACCACCCGCCGGCCGTGGTCGGCCAGCTCGGCGGCGATCTGCACCCCGGTGTTGCCGGCCCCCACCACGGCGACCGTGCCACCGGGCAGCCCGGCCGGGTTGCGGTACCGGCTGCTGTGCAGTTGGGCGACCGCCGGGGCGAGCTTCCGGGCCACGTCCGGCACCCACGGGGTGTGGAACGCCCCGGTGGCCACCACCACCCGCCGGGCGGAGAGGCTCCCCGTCGAGGTGTCCACCAGGAACCCGCCGGCGGGGCCGGGGCGTACCGAGGTGACCCGGCAGCCGAGCCGCACCGGCAGGTCGAAGTGGCTGGCGTACCGGGCGAGGTAGTCGGCGACCTCGTCCTTGCCGGGGTGCCCGTCGGGGTCGCCCGGGAACGGCAGCCCCGGCAGCGCGGAGAACCGGCGCGGGGTGAACAGGGTGAGCGAGTCCCAGCGCCGCCGCCAGGCATCGCCCACCCGAGGGTGGGCGTCGAGGATGGCGACGGGTACGCCGGCGCGGCGCAGGTGGTGGCCGAGCGCCAGCCCGGCCTGCCCGCCGCCGACCACCACGGTGTCCGGTGCGGTGTCCATCGGCCCGGCCCGCTCAGGCGACCTGGTGGCCGGCTTCGGCGATGGCGGCCCGCACCGCCGCCGGGTCGGCGTCCCCGTCGACCCGGACGGTACGGGTGGCCAGGTCCACCTCGACGGCGTTCACCCCGGCGACCAGGCCGACCTCCTCCCGGACCGCCGCCACGCAGTTGCCGCAGCTGATCTTCGGCACCGACAGCACGAGCTGGTTCACGGTTCACTCCCTCGTCCGGTGGGCCGCCCCTCGGCGGCCCGGCGATCCGAACGGTGCCGGCGGCGGCTGTCCGCGCCCTGTCACGTACCCCCGGCGCGGCCGACGGCGTGCGGACAGGGGGCGGACAGCGGCGGCCGGGAGGTTGGCGACACCGACCCGCGCCGGCGGGCGGCAGCGACGGGCGGCGGCACCGCCCGGTACGGAAGGAGCAGTGCGATGACGACACCGACGGTCGTCTCCGGCGCGCTGGAGATCGGCGGAATGACCTGTGCCTCCTGCGTACGGCGGGTGGAGCGGGCGCTGAGCCGGGTCGACGGTGTGACGGGCGCCCAGGTCAACCTGGCGACCGAGACCGCCACGGTGCGCTGGGACCCGGCCCGGGTGGACGTGCCCGCGCTCGTCGCGGCGGTCGAGCGGGCCGGCTACACGGCGACCCCGCCGGCGCGGCGGGGCCCGGCCGAGCCCCCGGCCGCCGAACCGGAGGCCGGCGAGCAGCCGGACCAGGACCGGGAGGTGCTCCGGCTGCGCCGCATCTGGCAGCTCACCCTCGCCACCGGCCTGTCGATGATGGTGCTGATGTACCTGCCGCTGCCGGTCGATGCGATGGACCTGCTGATGCCGGCGCTGCTGGTGGTCGCCACCGTCGTCCAGTTCGGCGCCGGCCGCCCGTTCTACCGGGCGGCCTGGGCGGCGGCCCGGCACGGCGGGGTGAACATGCACACCCTGGTCGCCCTCGGCACCACGGTCGCCTACGCCTACAGCGCCTTCGTCACGCTCTGGCCGGGGGTGGCCGAACGGCTCGGCCTGCCGCTGCACGTCTACTTCGAGATCTCCGTGGTGGTGATCGCGCTGGTGCTCACCGGCCGGTGGATGGAGGCGCGGGCCCGGCGGCGTACCGGCGCGGCGATCGGGGCGCTGCTCGGGCTGCGGCCGCGCACCGCCCGGGCGCTGCGCGACGGCGTCGAGACCGAGGTCCCGGTCGAGTCGGTGGTGGTCGGTGACCTGGTGCGGATCCGGCCCGGCGAGCGGGTGCCGGTGGACGGCACGGTCGCCGAGGGCACCTCCACGGTGGACGAGAGCATGCTGACCGGGGAGAGCATGCCGGTGACCAAGGCGGTGGGCGACCGGCTGATCGGCGCCACCGTCAACCGCACCGGCTCGGTGCTGCTGCGGGCCACCGCCGTCGGCCAGGACACCACGCTCGCCCAGATCGTCCGGCTGGTCCGCGACGCCCAGGGCGGCAAGGCGCCGATGCAGCGCCTGGTGGACAGCGTCTCCGCCTGGTTCGTGCCGGCGGTGCTCGGCCTGGCCGCGCTGACCTTCGCGGTCTGGGCGGTGGCCGGCCCGGAGACGGCCGGCTCACCCTGGGCATCGGCACCGCCATCGCCGTGTTGATCATCGCCTGCCCCTGCGCGCTCGGCCTGGCCACCCCGACCGCGATCATGGTCGGCACCGGGCGCGCCGCCGAGCTGGGCATCCTCATCTCCGGCGGGGAGGCCCTGGAACAGGCCCGGCGGATCACCACGGTGGTGCTGGACAAGACCGGCACCCTCACCCGGGGCCGCCCGGACGTGACCGCGGTGCACCCGGCCGCCGGGTTCGACCCCGACCAGCTGCTGGCGTACGTGGCGGCGGCGGAGACCGGCTCCGAGCACCCGCTCGGCGAGGCGGTGGTCCGCCACGCCCGGGACCGTGGCCTCCCCGTGCCCCGGGCCACCGCGTTCGAGGCGGTGCCGGGCCACGGCGTCGAGGCGACGGTGGCCGGCCACCTGCTGCTGGTCGGCAACCCGGCGCTGCTGCGCCGGCACGGCATCGACGTCGCGCCGCTGGCGGCGGTCGCCGGCGAGGTCGCCGCCCGCGGCGGCACCCCGGTCCACCTGGCCGTGGACGGCCGGCTCGCCGGCGTGCTCGGCGTCGCCGACACCGTACGCCCCGAGGCCGCCGAGGCGGTGGCCCAGCTCCGGGCGCTCGGCCTGGCGGTGCACATGCTCACCGGCGACAACCGGGTGACCGCCGAGGTGGTGGCCCGCGAGGTCGGCGTCGACCACGTCATCGCCGACGTACGCCCCGAGGAGAAGGCCGCCCGGGTCGCCGAGCTGCGCGCCGCCGGGGCCGTGGTGGCGATGGTCGGCGACGGCATCAACGACGCCCCCGCCCTGGCCGGGGCGGATCTGGGCATCGCCATCGGCACCGGCACCGACGTGGCGATCGCCGCCTCCGACATCACCCTGGTCGGCGGTGACCTGCGCGGCATCGTCACCGCGATCGCGCTGTCCCGGCGTACGGTCGCCACCATCCGGCAGGGCCTCGGCTGGGCGTTCGGCTACAACCTGCTGCTCATCCCGGTGGCCGCCGGGGTGCTCTACCCGGCCTGGGGGACCCTGCTCGACCCGTCGCTGGCCGCCGCCGCGATGGCGATGAGCTCGGTCAGCGTGGTCACCAACGCGCTGCGGCTGCGCCGCTTCCGCCGCCCGGACAGCGCCGCCGCACTGCGCCCCCGGCTGCGCGGCCGGCTCGGCGACTGGGCGTACCTGACCGGGGTGGCCGCGCTCGCCCTGGCGGTCGGGGCCGGCCTGACCGCGCTGAGCCGCACCGACGCGGCCGGCCGGGGGATGAACGGCGTGCTGGCCTGGACCCAGGGCACCGGCATGCCGATGCGCCCGGCGATGACCACCATGATGGCCGCCGAAACCGAACCGGAGCACGCCGACGACGCCGGGGTCCGGGTCGACCTGCGGGTGCCGGCCGGGGTGGTGCCCGGTCAGCCGGCCACCGTGCGGGTCCGGATCACCGACGCGGCCACCGGCCGGCCGGTACGCGACGTCGGGCGCACCCACGAGGCGTGGATGCACCTGATCGTCGTCCGCGACGACCTCGCCTCCTTCGCCCACGTGCACCCGACCCCGACCGGCCGCCCCGGCGAGTTCGCGGTCGCGCTCACCTTCCCCACCCCCGGCCGGTACGTGCTGCACACCGAGTTCCGGCGGCGCGGCGAGCTGACCGACGTGCTGCAGCGGCACCAGGTGGTGGTCGGCGACCCGGCCCAGGTCATCCACGAGCGGGCGGAGCTGTCCCCGCGCGAGCGGGTGGTGGACGGCGTCCGGGTCACCCTGGACGGCGACGCGGAGGTCGGCGGCAGCCGGTTCACCTTCCGGTTCGCCGACGCCGCCACCGGCCGGCCGCTGACCGGGCTGCGGCCGTACCTGGCCGCCGCCGGGCACGTGGTGATCATGCCGACGACGGGCGAGGGCTTCGCCCACGAGCACGCCGAGACGCTCGACGCCGACAGCCGGCCGGTGCTCGCCCTGCCCGGCCAGACCTTCGGCCCCGACCTCGACCTGCACGCCGACTTCCCCCGCCCGGGCCGCTACCGGCTATGGGGCCAGTTCCGGCTGGCCGACGGGCACGTGATCACCGTGCCGTTCACCGTCGACGCGCGCTGACCGTCCGCTCCCGAAAGGAGACCATCGTGCAGATCGCCGTCCTGCGCTACGACCGCTGCACCGCCCTCGACGCCGTCGGCCCGTACGCGGTGCGGGGCTGAGCAGCCGGCCCGGGTGGGCGTCGCGCGCCCACCCGGGCCACGTGTGCGGCCGACGCGGGTCAGAAGCGCGCCACGTAGACGGTGTTCGCGGCCTCGCGGCGCTGCAACGGGTTGGGGAAGCGGACCACGTGCGCCACCGAGGTCGGGAACACCTCGGTCAGCGTCCGCTGGAACACCTGGTCGGGCGGGTCGTTCGACCAGAGCGCGAAGACGCCGTCGCGGTGCAGCAGGGCGGCGAGCCGGCGCAGCCCGTCGACCGTGTAGAAGTCGGCGTGGCTGGGGTGCAGCACCTGCCGGGGCGAGTGGTCCACGTCGAGCAGCACCGCGTCGAACCGGCGGCCCGGCGACTCCGGGTCGAACCCGGCACCGGTGGCGACCGCCGCGAAGAAGTCGGCCCGGACGAACCGGGTACGCGGGTCGGTGGCCAGGCCGGCGGCGAACGGGAGCAGGTCCCGGCGGTGCCAGTCGATCACGTCCTCGATCGCCTCGACCACCACCAGGGACCGGACCCGGGGGTCCTCCAGGGCGGTACGCGCGGTGTAGCCGAGGCCGAGCCCGCCCACCACCACGTCCAGGGCCGGCCCGTGCAGCGACGCCAGCCCGAGCCGGGCGAGTTCGATCTCCGCGACCGGGAAGAGACTGGACATCAGGAACTCGTCGTCGAGCTTCACCTCGTACACGTCGACGTCGAGTGACGGATCGTGACGCCGGCGCAGGCTGATCTCGCCGATCGGGGTCTCCCGCCAGGCCAGTTCCTCGAATCGCGCCGCCACCCGGTGGTCCTCTCCACCCGTCCCGTCCCCGGATGTTACCGGCCCGTCGTCCCGCCGTCGGGATTTCCCGCCGCTGCCGGCATCGCCCGGCCCGTCGCGGGTACGCCCGTCGCCGGTCGAGGAAGCCGGAGAGAGGGGTGCGGCGTGGCGGAGATGCTGGCCGGACGGCTGTACGTGGCCGAGCGGGCGCTACGGATGGAGTCGGTGCCGGTGCCCGAGCCGGGGCGCGGGCAGGTACGCGTCCGGGTGGGCGCCGCCGGGGTGTGCCTGTCGGACGTGCACCTGATCGACGGCACCCTGAGCCCGCTCTACCTGTCCGGCGACGTGGTCACCCTCGGCCATGAGGTGGCCGGGACCGTGGACGCGCTCGGCGACGGGGTGCGGGGCTGGCAGCCGGGCCAGCGGGTGCTGCTCCAGGCGGGGGAGCGGGACCGCTTCGGCCTCGTGCTCACCCGTGGTGTCGACTACGACGGCGGCTGGGCCGAGTACGCCCTGGCCCGCGAGGACACCCTCGTCCCGATCCCGGACGCGCTCCCGTTCGAGCAGGCCTGCATCATTCCCGACGCGGTCTCCACGCCGTGGGCGGCCGTGACCGACACCGCGCGGACCCGGCCGGCCGAGGCGGCCGGGGTGTGGGGCGTCGGCGGCCTCGGCGCGCACGCGGTGCAGTTGCTGCAACTGATCGGCGCGGCCCCGGTGATCGCCGTGGACCCGCTGCCGGCGGCCCGGGACCGGGCCCTGGTCCTCGGCGCGGACCTGGCGCTGGATCCGAAGGACGACGGCTTCAAGGACGCCGTGCTGGAGCTGACCGGCACCCGGGGGCTCGACGTGGCGTTCGACTTCGCCGGGGTGCCCGCGGTCCGCGAGCAGGCCCTGACCGTGCTCGGCCGGCACGGCCGGCTGGTGCTCGCCGGCATCGCCAACCAGCCGATCAGCATCCCCTCCGACAGCCGGTTCAGCTACAACCGGCAGGTGGTGCTCGGCCACTACGGCTCCGAGGCCGAGCACGTCGGGCAGTTGGTGACGCTCACCGGTCTGGGCCGGCTGGACCTGTCCGCGTCGGTCAGCGACGTGCTGCCACTGGCCGCCGCGCCCGAGGCGGTGCGGCGGGTCCGCGACAAGGACGGCAACCCGATCCGCCTGGTCCTGTGCCCGTGAGCCAACCCCGGCCGGCTGGGCGCGTCAGTCGGCGGGTCGGGTGGCGACGACGACCGTGTCGAGGGCGTCGACGGTGTCGCCGTTGCCGGTGGGGACCGGCCGGCGGGCCGTCTCGGCGCGCTGGATGCGCAGCCCGGCGAGGCCGTCGACGACGGCCTCCGGGGTGAGCAGGACGGCCGGGTCCTGCGGCCCGCCGGTGCCGCCGCTGAGGTTGGCCAGGTCGTGGCCCACGACGACGAGGGTGCCGCCGGGGCGCAGCGCCCGCCGGGCCGAGGCGAGCACGCCGGCCAGGTCGGCGGCGGGCAGGTGCAGGTAACTGATCAGCACCAGGTCGTAGCTTCCGGGCACCGGCCGGTACGCGGTCACGTCGGCGACCCGCCACTCGACCGGTACGCCACGCTGCGCGGCCAGCTCACGGCCCCGCTCGACGGCCACCGCTGCGAAGTCCACGGCGGTGACCCGCCAGCCCCGCTCGGCCAGCCAGACCGCGTTGCGTCCCTCGCCGGCCGCCAGGTCGAGCGCGGCGCCGGGGGTCAGCCCGGCGACCGACTCGACGACGAAGCGATTGGGTTCAGCGCTCCACACCAGTCCCGGCGTGCTCGCGTACCGGGCGTCCCAGGCGCTGCTGTCCACTGTGTTGTTCCCTCCTCCGGCGGCGTGCCACCGCCACCGTGACGGTACCGGCAGCGGCAACCGCTGCGAGCGCGACCAGGCCGAGTCCCATTCGTGGCGGCAGTTGCTGGGCGAGGACGAACACGCCCATCACCACGACGAACCAGCCGAACGCCTGACGCAGGAGATCCGCAGGGATCTTCCCGGCGAACCGCCCGCCGAGCACGCTGCCGACGACGGCGGCGGCGGTCACCGCGAGGGCCAGGCCCCAGTTGACGCTCACGCTGGACAGGTAGCCGGCCAGGCCGGCGAAGGACTTCATCGCGATGACCACCAGCGAGGTGCCGACCGCGACGGGCATCGGCAGGCCGCCGAGCAGGGCCAGGGCGGGCACCACGAGGAAGCCGCCGCCCGCGCCGACCAGGCCGGTGACCAGGCCGACGACGATCCCGTCGAGGATCACCCGGAACACCGGCAGTTCGTGCGGCACCGGCCGGCCCTCGGCGGACCGCCGGCCGCGGATCATCGCGACCGCGGTGGCCAGCATCATCACGGCGAACCCGGTGAGCAGGACCGCCGCCGGGACGAATGCGGCCAGCCGGCCGCCCGCGTACGCGCCGGTCATCCCGGCCAGGCCGAAGACCAGTCCGGTGCGCCAGCGGACCCGGTGGGCGCGGGCGTGCGGCAGCACCCCGACCGCGCTGGTGGCGCCGACGACCAGCAGGGAGGTGGCGATCGCCTCCTTGGCCGGCAGGCCGGCCACGTACACCAGCAGCGGCACGGCGAGGATCGACCCGCCGCCGCCGAGGAGCCCGAGGCTGACCCCGATCAGGACGGCCAGCCCGACGGTCAGCAGCAGGGTGGCGCTCACGCCCGCCCCCCGCGCAGTTGGCCGACGATGGTGTCCAGGTCGCAACTCGCGCCCCGGTTGTACGGCAGCTTGCTCAGCATCATGCCCATCGCGCAGGTGTTGGTGACGGCGGCGAAGGTGAGGCCGGCGCCGATGAAGCCGGCGACCCACTTCAGGCCCGGCACGAACACCGAGCCGAGGACGCTGGCCAGCACGATGGAGCCGGCGACCAGGCGGACCTGCCGCTCCAGGTCCCACCGGGGGGCGCCCTGCTTGATCGGCGCGTTCGCGGCCTGCCAGGCGAGCATGCCGCCGTCGAGGACCTTCAGGTTCGGCAGCCCGACCCCCGCGAGGGCCTGCCCGGCCTGGCTGGCGCGGGCGCCGGAGCGGCAGATCAGCACCACCTCCTCGTCGAGGTGGTTGCGCAGTTCCTCGCGGTGCTCCTTGAGCAGGTCCAGCGGGACGTTGTAGGCGCCGGGGATGTGCACGGTCTCGAACTCGGCCGGGGTGCGTACGTCGAGCAGGCGGGGGGAGCGCCCGGAGTCGATCAGCTCGCGCAGGGTGGTGGCGTCCAGGGTGGGGGTGGTCTCGGAAGTGCTCATTTCTCCTCGTTCAGGGATAAACCGCCGCGATCGGCGGCAGGGTGGGACGCCGGCCGGTGCAGGTCGCGCCGGCCGGAACTCGGGTACGGGTCAGGCGTTGTCGGCCATGGCGACGCCCGCCGCCTCGGCCCGGTCGAACCTGTCGTCGATGACAACGACCTCGCGGCCGGCGTTGGCGAGCAGCGACGCGCCGGCGGTGGCGCGGTAACCGGATCCGCAGTGCACCCAGACCGTGCCGGCCGGTACGTCGCCGAGCCGTCCGGGCAGGTCCGGCAGCGGGATGTGCACGGCTCCTTCGACGTGGCCGGCGCGCCACTCGTTGGTCATCCGCACGTCGAGGACGACGTCCGGAGCGGGCAGGCCGGCGGGAGTGTTCCCGGTACGGGCCGCGGCGAGGGCGGCGAAATCGGCCATCCGCAGATCGCGGAGCTGATCGGGCCCGGTGGCCCACTGCTCGGCCGCTCCGGTGGCCTGCGCGGCGGGCCGGTCGATGCCGATCCGGACCAGCTCACGCTGGGCGTCCGCGACCTGTTCCGGCGTCTCGGCGAGCAGGGTGATCGGCACACCCCAGTCGATCAGCCAGCCGAGCCAGGTCGACATCGGGCCGTCGAGCCCGAGGCTGACCGTGCCGGCCAGGTGCGCGGCCGCGTACGCCTTGCGGTGTCGCAGGTCGACCACCCACTCGCCGGCGGCGATCCGTGCGCGCAACTGGTCCGCGTCGGCGCGGGCGGCCGGGGTGAGGTCCACCGGGGCCGGCCCGGCGGTGTTCGCCACCCCCATGTGCGCGTAGTACGCGGGGTAGGCGTCGAGGCCGGCGAGGGTCTGGGTGGCGAACTCGTCGGCGGCCACCCGCAGCACCGGGTTCGCCTGCTTCTCCCGCCCGATGGTCGAGTCCGGGGCGTCGGCCTGGGCGGCCGAGCAGAAGCTGCCGAAGCCGTGCGTCGGCCACACCTGGGCCCCGTCGGGGAGCAGGTCGGCCAGGCGCCGCGCCGAGGCGTGCTGGTGGTGGGCCAGTTCGTGGGCGTGCTGCTGGCCGAGCAGGTCGGTGCGTCCGGTGGTGCCGAACAGCAGCGAGCCGCCGGTGAACACGCCCACCGGCTGCCAGCCGCCGCCGGTGGCCTCGTCGAGCACGTACGACAGGTGGTGGAAGGTGTGGCCCAGGGTGGCGACCACCCGCAGGCGCAGCGTGTCGGAGACCGGCACCACCTCGCCGTCGGTGACCGGCAGCCGGTCGAAGTCGACCTCGTCGGCCGCGGCCACCAAATACCGGGCGCCGGTGATCCGGGCCAGTTCCAGTCCGCCGGAGACGTAGTCGTTGTGCAGGTGCGTCTCCACCACATGGGTGATCCGCACCCCCGTGGCTCCGGCGAGGTACAGGATCCGGTCGATGTCGCGCTGCGGGTCGACCACGATCGCCACCTGACCATCGGTGGCCAGGTAGCTGCGGTCGCCGAGCGAGGACGTCGCGATGACGGACACCTCGGTTGCCATGTGCCGTTCTCCTTCCTTTCCCTACATACCCCAGGGGGTATATGAGAGACAGACTTCGGCCCAGGTCTCGGGCGTGGGTTACCCACCCGCGCCGCGCTCACGCGGTGCGGGTGGCGAACTCTCCGGTCAGGCCAGGGCGAGGAAGAGCTTCTCCAGCTCCTCCTCGGTCATCTCCGGCTCCTCGCCCCGGTCGCGGGCGGTGCCGCAGTGCCGCATCCCGGATGCGATGATCTTGAAGCCGGCCCGGTCGATGGCCTTGGAGACCGCGGCGAGCTGGGTCAGCGCCGCCCGGCAGTCCTCACCGTTCTCCATCATCTCGATGACGGCGTTCAACTGCCCCCGGGCCCGCTTGAGCCGGGTCAGCGCCTCGCTGGTCATGGCGGGTTGAAGCTTCACGGCGTTACCTCCTGCCCTCACGATACCCCCGGGGGTACGAGTCCCGCCACCGGCCCGGCCGGTTGATCTGGGTCGACGCCGACCCTGACTCCTGGAATATACCCCCGGGGGTATCCGCTAAGCTGGGGAGCATCGCCAGTCATCGCTGCGAAGGAGTTCGGCACCATGTTGTTCACCCAGTACTACCTGGACTGCCTGTCCCAGGCGTCGTACCTGATCGCCGACGACACCACTGGGCGGGCGGTGCTCGTCGACCCCCGCCGGGACATCGACGAGTACCTGACCGACGCGCGGGAGCACGGCCTGACCATCGAAGGGGTGATCAACACCCACTTCCACGCCGACTTCCTCGCCGGCCACCTCGAGGTGGCCGCGGCCACCGGCGCGTGGATCGGCTACGGGCAGCGGGCCGAGACCGAGTACCCGAGCCGCAAGCTCGCCGACGGGGAGCGGATCAGCCTGGGTGACGTGACGCTGGAGATCATGGAGACCCCGGGCCACACCCCGGAGTCGATCAGCGTCCTCGTCTACGAGCACGGCGCCGACCCGGTGCCGTACGGGGTGCTGACCGGCGACGCGCTGTTCATCGGCGACGTGGGCCGGCCCGACCTGCTCGCCTCGCTCGGCGTCACCGCCGACGAGCTGGGCCGGATGCTCTACGACAGCGTGCAGCGCAAGCTGATGGGCCTGCCCGACGAGGTGCGTGTCTTCCCGGCGCACGGCGCCGGTTCGGCCTGCGGCAAGAACCTCTCCACCGAGCGGCAGTCCACCATCGGCGAGCAGCGCCGCACCAACTACGCCTGCGTGCCGATGAGCGAGGAGCAGTTTCTCGCCCTGGTCACCGGCGGACAACCCGCCGCGCCGGGCTACTTCGCCTTCGACGCGGTGCTCAACCGCAAGGCCCGCGACCTGTTCGACGGTCAGGCCCCGCGCCCGCTGGACGCCGCCGAGTTCGCCTGGGCCCGTGCCGAGGGCGCCGTGGTGGTGGACGCCCGCGACCCGCAGGAGTTCGCCGCCGGACACGTACGGGGTGCGATCAACATCCCCGCGGACGGCCGGTTCGCCGAGACCGCCGGCAGCGTGGTGGCGCCGGACCGCACGGTGCTCGTGGTGGCGCCGCAGGACCGGGAGGAGGAGATCGTCGTACGTCTCGCCCGGATCGGATTCGACCAGGTGGTCGGCTACCTGCGCGAGCCGGAGGGCGCGTTCCTCGAGATGGTCGCCGACCTGACCCGGGCCAGCCGGATCACCGCCACGGAGCTGGCCGCGGCGCTGGACACCGCCACTCCGCCGGTGGTGCTGGACGTCCGCAACGCCGGTGAGCGGGAGCAGGGCGGCGTCGACGGATCGCTGCACATCCCGCTCGCGGAGCTCACCCGGCGGCTCGACGAGGTGCCGGCCGACCGGCCGGTCGTCGTGCACTGCGCCGGCGGCTACCGGTCCTCGGTGGCGGCCAGCCTGCTCCGCAACGCCGGTCGGGCGGACGTCTCCGACCTGCTCGGCGGGTACGGCGCCTGGCAGAGCCGGCACGCGGCCGTCTGACCGCCCGATCGCGGGTGACCGGGGGAATCCCCCGGTCACCCGCATGATGTCTGGAGAAGAGATGACAGCGACCACCGTCGCGCCGAGGCTGGGGCTGCGGGCGAACGCGGCCCAGTTCCTCCTGCTCGTCGCGGTCAACGCGCTGGTGGGCGGCGTGCTCGGCACCGAGCGCACCGTGCTGCCGCTGCTCGGCGAGCGGGAGTTCCACCTGACGGCCTACACCGCCGCCCTGACGTACATCCTCGCCTTCGGGGCGACCAAGGCGGCCACCAACTTCTTCGCCGGCACGCTCTCCGACCGGTACGGCCGGAAACCGGTACTGCTGGCCGGCTGGCTGATGGCGATCCCGGTGCCGCTGCTGCTCATCTGGGCACCGAGCTGGGGCTGGGTGATCGCCGCCAACGTGCTGCTCGGCGTCAACCAGGGACTGGCCTGGTCCACCACAGTGATCATGAAGATCGACCTGGTCGGGCCGCACCGGCGCGGCCTCGCCATGGGGCTGAACGAGGCCGCCGGCTACCTCGCGGTGGCCGTCACCGCGCTGGCCACCGGCGCCCTCGCCGCGCGGTACGGGCTGCGACCCGCGCCCTTCCTGCTCGGCGCCGCCTACGTCGCGGTGGGCCTGGGCCTGGCCGCGCTGTTCGTCCGGGAGACGCGCGGCCACGCCGACCACGAGGCGGCGACCCACCAGGCGAGCGCCCACCACGGCGCCTACACCACCCGGCAGGTGCTGGGCCTGGTGAGCTGGCGGGAACCGGCGCTCAGCTCGGCCAGTCAGGCGGGCCTGGTGAACAACCTCAATGACGGCCTCGCCTGGGGGCTGTTTCCGGTGCTCTTCGCCGCCGCCGGGCTCTCCCTGCCCCGGATCGGCCTGCTGGCGGCTCTCTACCCCGCGGTGTGGGGGCTCGGCCAGCTCGCCACCGGACCGCTCTCCGACCGCTTCGGCCGCAAGCCCCTCATCGTGGCCGGGATGCTGACCCAGGCCGGTGCGCTCGGGCTGATCGCCGGCGCGCACGGTTTCGGCGGGTGGGCGGCGGGTGCCGTGCTGCTCGGGGCCGGCACCGCGATGGTGTACCCGTCGCTGCTGGCGGCGATCGGCGACGTCGCCC
>NZ_JAPDPH010000156.1 GCF_026013475.1 Micromonospora yasonensis
GTACAGTTCGGGCGGCAGCGCGGTGACCAGGCCGAGCGACCCGATGTCGGCGGCGTCCCCCCGCCCGAGGGCCCAGACCCCGAGCGCGAGCGCCGCCAAGGGCGCGGCCCACTCGGCGCCGGCGAGCAGGCCGTGCCGTATCCGCTGGCCGGCCGCGGTCGGGGCGGCCAGCAGGGCCGTGCCGCCGCTCACGACGCGCTCCGCAGCAGCCGGATCATCGACGGCAGGACGGCGGCCATCACCACGACCTGTCCGGCGAGGTACGCGACGCCGACCCCGACGACCCCGATCTCGGGCATCGCGACCAGCGCCAGCGACACGACCAGGGTGCTCGTGGACGCGTGCACGGCGATGATGCGCCCGACCCGGCGTTGCACCCGGGCCGCCGCGACGAAGACGGTGAGCACCAGCTTGGGCAGTACCGCCACGGCGAAGAGCCGCAGGGTGTCCGAGCCGGTCGAGGCGTAGTCGCTACCGAACAGGGCCAGCAGCAGCGGCGCCGACACGCAGAGCAGGACGACCGCCGGCACGAAGAGGAACAGGCCCCGGCGCAGCACCTGTCGCGCGTACGCCGCGAGCCGCGATTCGTGGGCGGCGGCCTCCACGGTCAGCGAGGTGCCGAAGTGGTAGGCCACCAGCTCCAGGGAGCCGCCGAGCAGCCAGGCCACGTAGAAGGTGCCGTTGGCCTCCGCGCCCAGCCGGGCGGTCACGATCAACGGCAGCGCGTTCGTGCCGGCCTGCATGAACAGGTATCCGACGTAGTCCAGCGCCACGAACCGGGCGAGCACCCGACGGCCCGGCAGCGCGGCTTCGCTGCGGCGCATCCGCTGCCGGGGCAGCAGCCGGCGGAAGACCAGCATGTTGACGGGAACGAGCGCCGCGACGACCGCCAGGTTCCACGAGATGAAGATGCCCAGGCTCGGTACGGCGCCGGCGAACAGCACCAGCAGCGCGATCTTGGCGACCCCGAAGGCGGTGTTCTCGACCGGGACCCAGACGACACCCCGCAGGGCGGTCAGCACGCTGTCCTGCAGGGTGAAGACGCCCCAGCCGGCGACGGAGAGGGCGAACGCCACCGCGAGCAGCGGGGTGCCGTGCAGGAAATCGAGCCGCTCGGTGACCCGGGGGGCGAGCAGCAGGAAGCCGCCGCTCAGGGCGAGCGACGCGAGGCAGGTGACGGCGTAGGCGTACCCGACCAGCCGGCTGCCCTGCCCCGCCGCGGCAGGCAGGAAGCGGGCGAGGGCTCCGTTCAGATTGAGCTGCGAGAGGTTACTGAGAAACGTCATCGTGGACACCATCGCCGCCCCGACGCCGAGCTCGGCCGGCGAGTAGAGGCGGGCGGCGAGCGCCCAGTACGCGATGCCCAGCAGCGAGCTCACCGCCGTGTTGAGCATCAGCGCGTAGACGTTGCCGTTCAGCGGGTCGCGCAGGTGCTGGCGCAGCCGTACGCCGATCGGCGCGGCGACGGTGCCGACGCCGGGAGCCGCGCTGCCGATCGACGCGCCTGCGGTTCCGGCCCGTTGGGCACTCACGAGGTCACCCCTCCCTTCGGCTGGTCACGAGGTCGGCCGGCTCACCCGCGGACGGGCGACGTGCACGAGGTGGCGGGCCCGTCGGTACGCCCGCCAACCCCGGGTGCGCAACCGTTCGCCGCGCCAGGCCAGCGGCCGGCCGGTGCCGTCGAGCAGGGCCCCGATTCCGGCGACGCCGGTGTCCCGCTCGATCAGCACCCGGGCGATGGCGAAGACGTCGTCGTCGGGGTGGCTCAGCGCGTTCTTGACGCCGCAGGCGGAGGAGTAGCCGGCGGCGCGCACCGCGGTCCGCACGGCGTTGCTGTGGTAGCCGTACGGATAGGCGAACGAGCCGACCGGCGCCCCGATCCCGTCCTCCAGTGCCTGCCGGCTCGCCGCGACCTCCTGGTGCAGCTGAGCCGGGCGGAGGCAGTCGAGCGCGGGATGGCTCCGGCTGTGCGACCCGATCTCCACCCCGTGCGTGCGCAGCTCACGGAGCTGGTCCCAGTCGAGTGACGGATCCCGGTCCGGCGACGGCGCCGCGCCCACCCGTGCCACGATGACGTACGCGGTCGCCGTGAGACGGTGCCGGCGCAGCACCGGCAGTGCGGCCTCGGCGAGGTCGGGGAAGCCGTCGTCGAAGGTGATCAGCACCGGACGCGGCGGCAGCGGGGCCAGCCCGCGCAGCACGGTCGCGTAGCCGCTCACCGTCATCGGCGTACGGCCGCACTCCCGGATCAGCGCCATCTGCTCGTCGAAGTCGCCCGGCGACACCGACCAGCGCAGCGTGTTGTCGCGGCGTACGTCGCCGACGCTGTGGTAGCACAGGACGGGAACGACGGCCCTCGGTGCGCGGTTCACCCGCGGCTCCTTCCGGATCGGGCCGCAGCGGCGGCGTAGTAGACCGGCCCGAGCGCCAGTCCGCAGAGCTCGAGGGCGGTCAGCGAGGCGGGGTAGTCCTCCTGTTTCCGGCTGTTCTTCGCCGACCCCGGCCGCAGGGCGTAGGCGATGCCGCGGGGCAGTCGCCCCAGCAGTTCGCGTCGGGCGGTGGGGTCGCTCGCCAGGCATTTCGTCAGTACGGCGCCGAGGCCGACCCCGTACTGGTACATGGTCCGTCGCAGCGCCCGCAGCTCACGTCGGTGCGTGTGCCAGGCGATGGCCCCCGGCTCGTAGGCCAGCGTGTGACCGGCGAGCACGGCACGCAGCAGCAGGTCGATGTCCTCCCCGCTGTGCAGGCGTGGATCGAAGCCGGTCAGCCGGCGCAGCGTGTCGGCGCGGAATGCCATGTTGGCGCCGGAGCCGTACGACCCGGGTAGGTACGGGTGCAGCGACGGTGGCGGCACGGCGACGCGCACGCCCCCCGCCTCGACCGTGGCGACTCCGGTCCGGTCGAACCTCCGCTGCTGGCAGCCCTTGCCGTAGCCGCCGTACTGCTCCAGCCAGATCTGCGACGGCGTGTCGAGTTCCCGGGCGAGGATCTGACCGGTCACGCCGGCCACGTCGCCGTCGGTGAAGCCGTCGACGAGGCCGCGCAGCCAGCCCCGGTCGAGGATGAGGTCGTCGTCGGCGAAGGCCACGATCTCGCCCCGTGCCTCGGCCAGCCCCCGGTTGCGGGCGTGCGCGACCCCGGTTCGCGGTTCGCTGGTGTAGCGGAGCCGGGGATCGCCGGCGGCGCGACCGGCGACGATCCGTGCCGTTTCGGTGACCCGCGGCGCGTTGTCCACGACGATGATCTCGAAGTGGGGGTAGTCGAGCGCGGCGAGCGAGTCGAGGGTGGACTCGAACAGCGGCGTGCGGCCACACGTGGGCACGACCACGCTGACGAACGGGGCGTGCTCCGCCGCCGGCCGGCGGGCGCGACACGATCCGGCGTCGGCGTCGGCGGCCGCCTCGACGAGGCCTGCCTGTCCGGTGCCCCCGACCGGGCCGGGATCGAGCGAGGGCAGGCCGTCCTGTCTCAGGTGCGCGTCGATCGCCGTGGCGAGACGGTCCCGGATCGCGGCGGTGAGCGCCGCCGCGGTCAGCCCGCCTGCCGGCAGCGCGACGTCGACCAGCCCGAGCGGCTGCCCGTGCAGCCGGACCAGGACCTGCGCCCCGCCGTACCGGAGGCCGTCCGGCCCGCCCGTGTCCGGCACGGCGGGTACCCCCTCGGAGAGTTCGACGGCGAGCACCCGTATCGGCCCCGGACCCGCCCGGCGCGCGGGGGCCGGCTTGCCGACCGCCTGAGAGGCGCGCAGGGCCTGGGCCGACAGGTAGCCGGCGGCGGTCACCAGCAGCCCGGCGACGATCGCGCCGGACCGCAGCAGCCCGGCGCGATCGCCGGCACCGACCTGGCGCAGGCCGCGCCGTACCCCGGCGGGCAGGGTGCGGCGGGTGTACGCGCGCTCCGTGGCGAGCCCGGCGTCGACGCCGACCAGCCGGGCGACGACCGCCTTGGACCGTCCCTCGGAGAAGCAGCGCTGCCGGAAATAGCGCCACGTCGCCCGGTCCACGGTCACCCGGTGCCGGACCCGGGCCCCGGGCTCGTAGAGCACGACGCCGTCCGGTTCGAGCTGTCGGATACGGATGCACAGCTCCGTCTCCTCGCAGCCGACCGGCGTCCGGCCGACCCGGCCGAGCGCCGGGTCGAAGCCGGTGGTGCGGTCCAGGACCGACCGGCGGAACGACATGTTGCAGCCGATGACGTTCCGCACGGGGGCGACCTCGGTGGGCTGGCCGGTGAAGCTGCACCCGACCACCCAGTCGAACTCGGGGGGTAGCCAACGCGGCCGTTCCTCCTCCCAGTCCGGTACGGCGTGGCCGCCGACCGCGAGCACCCGCTGGTCCCGGTAGTGCGGCAGCAGTCGGGCCAGCCAGTCGGACTGCGCCTCGGCGTCGTCGTCGAGGAAGGCGACGATCTCGCCGGTCGCCCGGGCCAACCCGGTGTTGCGGGCCGCCGACAGACCGCGCGGGCCGGTGTTGGGCACCACGGCCAGCTCGGGGAACGCGGCGCGTACCCGCTCCAGCAGCGCCGGGTTGTGGTCGACGACCACGACGACCTGCGCCGCCGGTACGTCCTGGGCCAGGACGGAACGCACCGCGCGGACGATCTGTGCCCACCGCCGCTCGGTGTAGACGCAGACGACCACGGTCACGGTCGGGGCCGAGCCGGGCCCGGCCGGCGCCGCCGGATCGAGAACGGCGACCGGGTCAGACGTTGACGAGGACGCGTTCGACGTTGCCGCGGATCCAGCGTGGATCGTCATGGTCACCTTCCGAGTCGATGAAGAGCAGGATGTGGCGCAGCCAGTAGAGGAGCAGGGCCGGTCGGGGCGGGATGCCGTCCAGCCAGCCGGCCGCCTCGTCGGTGGGCACGTCGAGCGTCCGGTCGATGCCGTGCCGCAGCGCCTGGACGACTATCTCGCCGAGTTCGTCGCCGCGCACCAGCCGGCGGGCGAGGACGTGCAGGTGCAGCAGATCGTGCAGGGGGAGTTGGCGGGGTGCGGCCCGGTCCCAGTCGACGATCCCGGTCACCTGACCGTCGGGTGAGGTGGCCAGCAGGTTGCCGGGCCAGTAGTCGCCGTGGATCCAGGAGGTGTGCACGGTGCGCCCGACGAGGGCCACGACGAGTTCCTCGCGCAGCCGGCAGACCGTGTCGAGGAACCGGCCACGCCGTGGGTGGGCGGCGGCGAACTCCTCCAGCCGCCGCAGTGGCACGTCCACCCACTCCGCCACGGCCGCCCGGTCGAGCAGGGTCCGTTCCCGGGTACGCCGGTGGAGGTCGCGGATGACCCGGCCGGCGGAGGCGAGCAGCGCCGCCCGCCGGGTACGCCACAGCATCATCCCGCTCGCCGGGACGCCCGGCAGCGCCCCCTCCACGCAGTAGTAGCGCCCCTCGACCGCTCCCTGCGCCGCGCAGTACGGCAGGAACGCGCGCAGGCCGGGCAGGCGCGGGTTCGTCCACAGCTGATCGAGCACCGTGGTCTGGCGCCGTAGCCCCTCGGCGGCCCGGTCGGTCCAGGGCACCTTGACCATGTACCGTCGGCCGGTACCGCGGCCCCGCACCGTGGCCACGGCGACGGACGTACTGGTGAAGGCGACGGTCCCGGTCCGCCAGCGCGCGTGGTCGGTGGCGGTGGCCAGGGCGACGAGGCGGGGGGCGACGGCGGCGGTCCAGTTCCGTTCGGGCCGGTGCAGCCAGCAGGCGAGCCGGTCCCGCAGGACCGGCTGTGCCCACTCGACGGCGCCCCTCACCGGGCCGTCCGCTCGACGTAGTGCCGCCAGATCCGGCCGAGCGCGTCGGCGAGCACCAGTTCCGGCGCCCGGTCGGCGTCCACCCGCTTCAGGTGCGGAATACGCCGGCGCAGCCGCCGGTACTGCTCGCGTTCCGCCTCGAGGTGTGCGGGGTCGTACTCCCCGGAGCGGCGGTGCATGACCGCACCCGGGACGTCCAGCAGCAGCACCACGTCGGGTGCCGGGCAGAGGCGGCTCAGCAGTTGGAAGTACGGCCGCTTGAGCCAGATCAGCGGCCCGCGTGGCGGTAGCAGGGCGTCGTAGACGTAGCGGTCGAAGACCACCAACCGGCCCAGCGCCCGGTGACGCATCGCCGTCAGGTAGCGGCGCCACACGGTGAACGGGCGCAGCAGAATGCGGACGCCCTGTTCAGCGGTGCTGCGCGGGGTCTCGTTCGACGGCCAGAGTCCCATGTAGACGCGGCGTACCGGAAAGTAGAACGCCGACTCGATGCCCCGGGCCAGGGTGGACTTCCCGGAGCCGTCCGGGCCGATCAGGGCGACGCCGGCACCCCGGCGGTTCCACGCCTGCAACGGCCGCTCGATCGTGCGCAGGGCGGCCGAGCCGACGAGGCGGCGGGCGGCGCTGGCCGGACGAGCCCACCACCAGGCGGCGAGCAGCTGCCGACGTACGGCCGGCAGCGCCGCCGGGCGACCGGCCCGCCAGTACGCCAGCAGCATCCGGGCCGTGCGGTCGGGCAGCGCCCGGGCGAGCGGACCGTCCAGCGTGGCGTGGTCGGCCAGTTGGCGCAGACGACCCAGGTGGTGGTCGGTGATGCTGCCCTTGTCGAGCACGCAGTGCAGCAGCAGCGCCCAGAACTCGTCCCCGGGCGCGAGCACCCACACGTCGTCCTGGCGTGCCCGTCGGTCCAGGCACTGGTCGGCCGCGTTGGTGCGTACCTCGAAGTGACGGCCGTAGGCGAGCTCCGTCACGAGGTCGAGTTCGACCCAGGAGCTGCTGGCCCCGTCGAGCCCGAGAAAGAACCGGTGACTGCCCCGGCCGTGACTGGCCAGGCGGATCAGGTCGTGGGCCGCCATGACGGCCACGGCCCGCGCGAGATCGGCCGGCGCGACCAGGAGGTCCAGGTCCCCGGGGGCGAGGAGGGCCTCCGGGCCGCCGCGCAGCAGGCACCAGCGCACGCCGGCCTCGTCGAGGCCGGCCAGCACCGCCCGGGCGAGCCCGTGCGGGACGGTCGCCGGTTGCGCCGGCCGTGGCGGTTCCGGGTGGCCCGCCACCGCGGTCGTCGTCGACCCGGCCGTGTCGTCGCCGCTCATGGCGCCTCCGAACGCGGCGCGGCGGTGCCGGTCCGGCGGATCGCGAGCAGGGCGATCGCGGTCACGGCCGCGGGGAGGGCCAGCCAGCGGAGGCCGGCCGCCCGGAGCGGGCCCGGCCAGCGAGACGATGTACGGATCATGCACTGCTCCGTACCGGCCGGAGCGCCAGGATCCGCCGGATGCCGCCGCGAGCGCGCTGGACCAGCGGGGTGATCGGGATCGGCTCGATCCGGTAGCTGGCGTAGTCCTGGCTGACGGCGCCGAAGCGGCTCTTGAACAGCTCCAACGAGGAGACCCGTGCCGAGTCGCCCATGTTGTAGGCCGTACACCCCGCCTCGATCGCGTCCGCGATCGCCGTCTTGTGCAGCAGGTAGTTGGCGTAGACCGGGCCGGCGAGCTTTTCCAGCATCGCGCCGCGCCAGTACATCGCCGTCCCTGTCCCGAGCAGTACGACGATCGCGGAAACCGGTCGTCCTTCGTGGTATGCGGCGTATATCCGGCACCGGGAGCCGAGCATGGCCGCGACGGTGCGCAGCTTCCGGTCCGGCTCCCGGCGGGCCGCCAGCCGCCGGGCGATCGGGAGCGGGATACGGTCCCGCCGCGCCCAGCGGTCGACGGACTCGCGGTAGAGCTGGTGGAAGACCGGGACCAGACGGCCCGTGTCGTCACACTCGACGAGGACGCCGGCCCGCTCCGCCCGGCGGATCCGGTTGCGGGTGTCGCTGCGGAACCGTTTGCGCCAGACCTCGTCGAATCCGCCGTCGAGGAAGACCGTCTGCGTCATCCGCTCCTCGCGCCACACGCTCGATGGCACCACCGCGTCCCACGTCCCGGCCGTCGCCGGATCGGGGCGGACCAGGGTGCTCAGCACGTGCCGCTGCGCGAGGTCGGTGACCACCGCGCGGACGTCCTCCGGGCGGAGTTCGCCGCCGTCGCAGACCAGGCCGCCCGGTCCCCAGCCGACGGGAAGGCCGAGGTCCGTCGCGAGGATCGAACCCAGTGCCGGGCGTCGGACGAGCGGAAGGACGAGGCGCCTTCCGTCGGCGGTCTCGTAGAGCCGCGAAACGTCCTCGTAGCCTTTGACCATGCACACGCACCGGAGCCAGGTCGGTGTCTGACTCGGCAGGGCGTTCGGCGCGGAGGCGAGCACCTGCTCCCATACGTCGGCCGGGGCCGGGCTCGTCACCCGCAGCGGTCGCGGGTCGCCGGCCGCCGGCCCGAGGCGGGGCTCGAGGCTGGTCCCGGCGCTCATGACGAGCCCAACGGCAGGTCGGCGTGCCAGTAGCGCTGGGTGGAGTCGTTGCTGGCCAGGACCACCATTCCGGTTGCGCTGGTGACGCTCTGCTTGGTGGTCGTCACGTTGTTCATGTTGGGCGAGTCGGCGTCCTTGATGACCGGGGTGCCGCGGCCGTCCGGGAAGGCGATGCTGCCCATCGGGGAGCTCTTCATGAAGATCGTTCCTGGGTAGCCCGTGTAGGGGCACCCGCTGTCCGGCGCGGTCATGAAGACGTACAGCGTCTGGTGTTCGGAGTCGATCAGCAGGACCGGCCGGGTGTGGCAGTCCTTGATCCGCCCGACCGGGTAGCTGGACCACTCGCCGGTCGAGGGGTCCCGGGCGAGGAGCATGATCAACGGTGCCGAGGTCGAGGCGCCGGCGTCGTCGAGCCCGGTCTTGATGACCGCGAAGACCTTTCCGGAGGTGTCGGCCTGGAGCGTCTTGAGGTTGATGTGGTCGTCGGCGCTGTGCGGACCCTGGACCGCCGTACGCGTGACGGCCCAGGTGGAGCGCGGCGCGCCGTCGACGTGCTCGGCGAAGTACACCGCGGACTTCACCTGGTTGCTCCACATCACACCGGTCCGGGCGCCGCCGAAGCTGACCACCGACGAGATGTCGTCGCTGTCCAGGCTGGTGGCGTCGGTGGCCGGGAGCGCGAACGGAGTGCCCCAGACCGCGTCCCCGCCCGTCGTGTTGTTCACGTAGACCGTCGAGCCCTGCGTCCAGGTCGCCCAGAGCACGCCCGTCGAGTCCTTGTCGATGGTGAGGGTCTCGCTGGAGTAGTTGGAGATCTGCGCCGGGAAGCCGGTGTCGCGGGTGTAGGTCTTCGTCGCGGCGTCGTAGCTGAAGCGGTAGAGCCGGGCCGGGTTTCCGGAGGCCGCGCCGGCGGAGGAGCTGGCCCGCACGTGCGAGGAGACATAGAGCCTGGTGCCGTCCCACAGCACGTCGGAGCGGGTCTTCGGCCGGTTGTCGACGATGGTCCCGGTGTCGACCCACTGCTCAGTGGAGCGGTTCAGCCGGAAGATGTGGTGGGTCTGGCTGCCGGTGTGGAACAGCACCGCCCACCAGGTGCCGTCGTTCCACCACAGCTTGCTCTCCGGCTTCTCGCCGGTCGCCGCCGAGCCGTCGCCCGAGGTGGACGGACCGACGTATCCGATGTCGCCGGTGTCCGCCCGGGCCGGTGTGGCGGGCCCGCCGGGCACGGGGGTGGCGCCGAACAGCACGCCCAGCAGCAGGGCGAGGGCGTAGCTGCCGCCCGCCGCCCGGGCACGGCGCAGGGAACGTGTCAGCATCAGGGAGCCTCGCTCAGCATCGGGGTGGCCGGTTCGGCGGCCGGGGCCTGCCACTGGTGCAGCACGCGGTGATCGATGGGGTCCACCACCGGCCGGGGGCGCCGTACGACCCGCTCGCGGATCAGGGTCCGGAGCACCCGCTGGCCGTCGCGGAAGGTGCGCAGGTTGGACACGCCGCAGCGGCGGGGGAGTTCGTTGCTCGGTACCTCGGCGATGCGCAGGTTCGCCTTCAGCGCGTGGACCACGAGCTCGGTCTCGATCTCGAAGCCGTGCGCGGTCAGCGCGAGTGCGGGCAGGCAGTCGCGACGGAACGAACAGAAGCCGTAGCACAGGTCCGTGAAGTGCACGAGGAAGAAGCTGTTCGTCAGCCGCACCAGCATCTGGTTGCCGGTGCGGCGCAGCGGAGTCAGGTCGGTCGATCCGCCGCCGGCCAGGAACCGGGAGCCCTTGACGAAGTCGTAACCGTTCATGAGCGGGGTGACGAAGCGGTGGATCTCGTGGGGATCCATGCTGCCGTCGGCGTCGATCATCACGATCAGGTCGCCGGTGGCCGCGGAGAACGCCACGCGCGCCGCGTCGCCCTTGCCTCGGCAGTGCTGGGTCAGCACCACGATGTCCGGCCGGATGGCGCGGGCGACCTCAACTGTACGGTCGTGTGAGTGCCCGTCGACGAGGACCACCTCGTCGACGAAGGGTGGCATGCGCTCGAGCACCCACGCGATGTTCTTCTCCTCGTTGAGCGTCGGAATGACCACGCTCACGGTCTGCCGCTCCGGACGAACGCCGACCTCTTTGGCGTCGCCCTCGGCCCGTTCCTGCATGCGCAGGATGCTCAGCACGTGGTCACCCTGCCCTGGCGGCACGGCGCGGGGCGACTCGGGCAGCAGGTTGGGGATGTGGGTCCCGATGTCCCGGTTCAAGGTCACCGGATTCCCTCCCCGAGGGACGTCGGGAGGCTGTCCCGCTGCGCCGAGTCGGTCTCCCTTGGACCGCCGGCAGTGACATTCGATGTGCCTCTCATCAGCTCCTCTTCCCCCGTGGCCCGCGCAGCGTCGAGCGAATTAGTCCGCTTTGTCCGAATTGTTCCGATTCGGCCTATTTGGGCCGAGATGAACCGGAGGCAAAGCTAGCATCGCGCAAAGAGGAACATGCCGGATTTATGCGATGGATCTGGCGAATTGCGGACCACGTGTCGGCGAAGTGGCCCGCCCGGGCCGACCTGGTTGGACGGTCGGCTGATGCCGTCGGGCGGTGGCGCCCGGCACCTCGCTCACGAGTTGATCGCGATCCTGGACCGAGGATCCCGGCGGGAAGCACCCGCGTCGAACTGATCCGAAATGGCGCGGATCGGCCCTGCTGCATTTTGCAATTTGCCTGGTCGGCAACCCTGCGGGGCAGTCGCGACGTGACTCGCAGGCGACGACGACTGAGCAGATAGTCAACGCTAATCAATTTTGCCTGGTCAGGCGGTATTCGGGTCATGACGGTGGAGCGTTTTCGCGTTAACGCCATTGACGTGAAACTGGGGGTGCTCTTCGACCACTACGAGCGCCGGGAGCCGGTGGACTCGGCAGACAGATCCGCGCGGCCGACGGCGCGACCGTCGCCGCCGACCTGATCGAGCAACAGACCGACGGGCACAATGAGCAGATGCCTCCGCGTGCCCCTTCGGTGTCCTGCGTCTTCGTCTGCCACGACGGCGCGGGCCGGCTGCTGCTCGCCCGCCGCGGCCCCGGCGCCCGCGACGAACCCGGCGCCTGGGACACCGGCGCGGGGGCGCTGGAGTTCGGCGAGACGTTCGAGGCCGCCGTCGGCCGCGAGGTCCGCGAGGAGTACGGCACCTCGCCGCTGACCACCACCCTGCTCGGGGTCCGCAACGTGCTGCGCGACGACCCGCCGTCGCACTGGGTCGCGGTGGTGTTCGCGGTCCGCGTCGACCCCGCCCGGGTCACCCTCGGCGAACCGCACAAGTTCGACCAACTCGGCTGGTTCCGCCGCGACGCGCTGCCCACCCCCGCGCACTCGCAGCTCGCGCCGACCCTGGCGATGCTGCCGGACCACCTCGGCTGAGCCGGGCGGCGACGGTGGACAGGCATAGCGGTTCCGTTCCTGGGTATCCGCGCGCCCGGCGGGCCCGGGCGGGCCCGCGGCGGCCCGGGGCCGACCCGACGGTGTGATCAGAGGCAGATGACGCGAGATGTGGTGGAACTGCGCGTACACGGGGTCGCCGGCGTACGGGCGGAGGCGCTGCTGGACCACCCGGTGGTGGTCCGGGTCGCCGGTGACCCGAGTGCCGGGTTCTACCGGCCCCGGCCGGGCTTCGGCGTCACCACCGGGCCGGCCGGCGTCACCATCGAGGCGTACCAGTGGCGGAACCTGACCGTCGGGACCGTGGCCCGGACCGTGGTGCTGCTGTTCCTGCTGCCGTTCATGTTCAGCAACCTGGCGGCATGGATGCGGCCCCCGGCCGGCGGCGGCGGCATCGTGAAGGCCCTGTGCCGGCTGCTCGGCGCCACCATCACGATCATGTTCGTGCTCGCGGCCATCGGTGTCTTCCTGGACCTGATCGGCTGGCAGTGCGTGACGTTCCGGCCGTGCACCGCCGGACGGGGCTACCTGGGCTGGCTCGCCGAACTGCCCGTCGGGCCACGGCTGGTCGTCCTCGCCGTGCTGCCGGCCGCCTTCATCCGGCTGCTCTGGTGGATCGGTTCCCGTTCCGCGCGGGCCTACGAGCAGTTCCAGGCCCCATACGGCACCTCCGGCGCCCCACCAGGGGACCGGCTCGACGCGGACGGCTTCTGGCACGGCGAGGTACTCGTCGGGTGGCTCCGGTCGATCCACGTGGCGATCGCGTACTTCACGCTGGACCTCACCGTCCTCGTCGCGTTGACCGCCCGGGACCGGAGCGTGCTGGGTGTCGCGCTGCTCGCCGCCACCGTGCTGCTCCTGGCGGCCTGCCTGGTGCTGCTCTGCCTGCCCGCGCTGAACGCCCCGCACACCGGGCCGGACTTGACCCGCCCGGTCATCCGACCGCTGCGCGTGGCCGTCGCCGCGGTCACCGTCCTCACCGCCGCGTACGCCGTGCTGCCCCGTGTCCCGGTGCCCGCGGGCGGGGCGATGCCGGGCTTCGCCCTCACCGTCAACGCGGTGATCCTCGGCCAGGCCGCGCTGCTGCTGGCGCTCGCGGCGGTCGCCATCTGGCAGCAGCGTGGCGCGCCGCCCGCAGCACGGGCGTTCTTCCGAGGGCTGGGCGCCCCGGTGTTCGGGGCCATCTCGGCCGGGCTCTCGGCGACCTTCACCGCGGGCATCGTCTACCGGGCGGCCGACGTCCTGGACCGCGGCGCGATCCCCGGCCCGGAGCATCCGCCACCACCCGGCGCCCCGCCGTTGGACCCGCCGCTCGCCTACCGGTGGGACGCCCTGGGCGCCCTCGTCACCGTGCTGCTGGTCACCGTCGTGGGCCTGTACGTCAGCCGGTTCAGCCGAGCCCGGCGCGAGCGGCTGGCGGCCCGGATCTGCGAGGAGGACTTCCCCGACGTGCCGCCGGAGGCGGTGTCGCGGTTGCGGGTGGTGTGTCGGACGATCAGCAGATCCCGGCTGGCCGAGCAGTTCAGCCCGCTGCTCATCGTCTACTTCGTGCTCGCGTTTCTCAGCCTCGCGTTCACCGCGCTCGACCTGGCCGAGATCGGGCCGACCCAGCTGGTGCAGGAACTCGGCGGGCACCGCCGCCCCTTCGTGGGAATCGCGGCCTACCTCACCGACGCCGGAACGTTCTCCATCGGGTTCATCGTGTTCGGGCTGGTAATGATCGGCGTGCTGGCCTATGTCTCCCCGGATGTGCGGCGGGCGGCCGGGGTGCTGTGGGATCTGGGCAGCTTCTTCCCCCGGACCACCCACCCGTTCGCGCCGCCCTGCTACGCCGAACGCGCGGTGCCGGAGCTGGCGCGGCGGGTGAGCGCCCTGTGCCGGGAGCAGAAGGTGCTGCTGTCCGGGCACAGCCACGGCGCGGCGCTGGCGGCGGCGGCCATCCTGCAACTGCCACCGGAGACGTTGCGCCGGGTCGCCCTGCTCACGTACGGCTCACCGTTGCGCCGGCTCTACGGTCATCTCATGCCGGCCTACTTCGGCGACGACGCCATGCGGGAGATCGGCGAGCGGATCGGGTGGCGGTGGCGCAACCTGTGGCGGAACACCGATCCCGTCGGCGGGGGCATCTTCTCCACCCACCGGCCGGGCGATCCGCCGGCGGTCAGTGGGCCGGCCGGCCAGGTCGACGTGCGCCTGCGTGACCCGCGGTCGGTCACCATCCCGCCGCTGGACACCGTTCCGCCGCCGATCGAGGCGCACTGGCCGTACCACACCGACCCGCGATACGCCGCCGCCGTCGCCGAACTCGCCGACTCCCTCGATCAGGCCGGCTGACCCGGGCCGACCGGGGAGGACAGCCGGCACGCGCAACGCGGCCCTGCGTTGCGGCGCCGGCCCCCGGAGGCCGACGCCGCAACGGACATCAGAACGGCCACTGGTCGCGGGACCCGGCCTCGATGAGCGGGATCATCGTGAACGCGGCGTCGGACAAGCCGCCGAACGTGTGCCGGTTCCCGACTGGCGGCGCGTGCCCGACCCGGTATCCCGCCAGGTTCCAGGTGTACACCGGAACCCGTGCGGGCACCGCGGCAGCCACGTCCGCCGAGCCGTGCCAGTGCGCCTGCTCGTCGGTGAGGATGACGACCCGATCGTGCCGGTCGTAGTGCGACCGAACCGCCTTCTCGGTCTCGGTCCCGCCGCCGTAGAAGTAGCCGCCCTCCTTGAACCGGCGCACCGCCGCCAGCACCGACTCACCCGCCACCGCCGGGAACACCTTGGTGGCATTGGAGAACGACACCACCGTCGCGTCCTTTGCCCGGGAAGCCAGCGCGAGGCCGAACACCGCGGCCGCGTCCCAGCAGCGCAGCGTGCCGTCCTTACTGAACGCGCTGTTCATCGAGCCTGACGTGTCGACCAAGATCAGCGTCCGCCCATCCAGCACGGGCACGTTCGCCAGCGCCTGCTGCAACGCCTTCTCCAGCGGGTACGCCCATCGCAAGCTCGGTGCCGCGTTGTACGCCGACAGGAAACGCATCGGCAGGACGCGCGACGTCGCGACCTCGCCCGGGTCGGCCAGCTTCGCCGCCACCGTCTCGGCCACGGCGTCGCTGACCCCGGCCTGGTCGAAGTTGCGCAGGTTGCGCAGCAATGCCAAGTAGCCCATGGTCGGGATGATCGCCTCCCACGCCGTAGCGTCCATGCTGGTCTGCCGCCACCCGGCGAGGGCCTCCCACGTCATACCGGCCGCGCCGAGCACCGCCGGGTCGGTGATCTCCCGGCGCCGCTCGACCGGCAGCGCCATCAGCTCGGCCCGGGCCGCCAGCACCTTCAGCGACGCCGGTAGTGGGTTGTCGCGGTTGTGGCGCCGGTCCAGTGCGTGCCGGAACAGGTCGCCCTGCCGCTCGTCCTTCGCCGTCGGATGGGTCAGGTCGATGACATCACCGAACCGAACCGCGCTGCTCTCGGAGTCGTACTTGAGCAGGCTGCGCTCGTGGTACAGCCGCACAACGGCATCCGCGATGCCCCGCTTGACCGGCTTCGGCAGCGCCCGGCCATGACGCCCCAGCCAGTACGCCAGCGCCTCACCTGGCTCGTCGGCGCGCTGCAACGCAGCGTCCACGATCGCCCGTGAACCTGGAACCCCCGCCGCGACCTGCGCCCGGGAGCCCTCCAAGGCCGCCACCACGGCCGCCGAACGCAGCATCGCGCCGGTACGCAGCCACGGCACGAACCGGGCAAACCACTCGGGCTCAGCAACCGCGACGGCGGCGACCAACTCACGGAACCGGGCATCCCGATCGGCAGCGCCCTCGTAGAAGGTGTCCTCGCCGACCATGTTCGACACGCCGAGCAGGAAGAGCTCGGCACGCGGCTCGCGGGTGAAACCCGGGGCACCCTCGGCGGTCACGATCGTGTCGGCCTCGTGCCGGTTCTGGCGCAGCTTGAAGTTGAACTTGGCCATCACGTCCCCCATGTCGGTCGAAGACGGGGAGACGCCACCACACCGCATACCCGAGATCAGAAGCCGGCGACGGCTGCGTCCGCTGCTCTATCCGATTGAGCTATCAGCCCGAAGGCCTCAGGGGACTCGAACCCCCAACCCGCGGATCCGTGAAGTAACCGTTGCCTGCGCACCGGGTATGCGGTGTGGTCGCGCCCCCCGAGATCGGAAGCCGGTGACGGACGGGCTCTTCACCGGGGTCGTGGACCCCTCCAAGATGTAACCGTCACCTTCGCACCGGGAAGTGCGTGCACGACGCTAGACGCGGCACGGTGGCCGGGCAACAGAGTTTGCCATGCTGTGATCATGGGCGAGGATGACGATCACGCCGCATGTCCGAGATCGAGACTCGACGACGGAAGTGCCTATTGCTCTGCCGCTGAGCTACCAGCCCCCGGGCTGGAGGGGATTCGAACCCCCGACCCATAGATTAGAAGTATCCGTCGTCTGCGCACCGGACATGCGGCGTGAGCGCGCCTCCCGAGACCAGAGCGGCGACGGCGACTGGCCCCTGCGGGCCAAGGTGACCTGGGCCGCTGGTCGACACCGCCAGAGGCGGCGGCGGGATTTGAACCCGCGTCTCCCCGTTATGAGCGGAAGTAGCCGTTGCCTGCGCACCGGGAGGTGCCGGAAGCACGGTAAGGGGCCGGACGCACGCCAGCAAGCTAAAACGCGACCCCAAGCACGCCCAGCAGGCGCCGGCGCTCTTCCTCGGTGCCGATCGCGGCTCGGTGCTCGGGGTGCGCCACGTAGTGCCGGATGACGTCGGTGAGGAACCACGGGTGCACCCGACCGACCGGAATCCGGTCGACCCGCCGCCTGAGGCCGTGCCGGCGGACCAACTCCGGCCGGGCGTACGCGAGCGTCAGGTGGGTGGCCTGCAGGTCCGGCCGCGGTGGGCCGTCCGGAGCCAGTGCCGGCCACGGCACGTGCACCGATTGGAAGGCGGAGCGCCACCACAGGCCGTCCGGCCGCAGCCGCAGGCCCGTGCCCTGCCAGGCGGCGGACCGGG
>NZ_JAPDPH010000157.1 GCF_026013475.1 Micromonospora yasonensis
CGCTCGACCAGCCAGTCCGTCGGCGAGTCGAACTGCACGAACCGGTTGGCCACCTCGCCGACCGCCAACGACGGCAGCCGGTTGTCGCAGTAGATCGTCGCCGACTCCAGCGTCCAGTCGCCCTCTCCCTTGCCCCGGGTCATCGTGAAGCCGGGCGGCAGGTCCGCCAGCTGCAGGGTGGCCCCGGCCGGGATCGCCCGGCTCGGTGACCGGCTGGCCGGTCCGCCACCGGTCGGCGGGCTCGACGTCGCGGTACGGCTCGGGGTCGAACTCGGCTCGACGGACGGCGTCGGAGCGACCGTGTGGCCGGGCGAGGGGGTGGTGGGGACCACGGTGGCCGGCGGCAAGGGCGGCGGCGTGGCATCCGGACGGCCTGCCAACGCCACCGCGCCCGAGGTCAGCACGGCGACGGCCACGACGCTGGCGAGACCGGCGGCGACGCGGGTGCGGCGGGTTCGCTGCCGACCGCGGCTGCGGACCGCCTCGACCGGCTCCCAGGTCAGGTTCCGCGTGTCGTGGTAGAGCTCGGAGAAGAGTGGATCAGGCATGGCTGACCTCCTCGGGCAGGGTGATGTCGAGCAGGGTGGCCAGCGCCTTCCGGCCGCGGGCGAGACGGGCCTTGACGGTGCCGGCCGGGGTGTCCGTCTGCACGGCGATCTCGGCGATCGACAGGTCGCAGAGGTGGTGCAGGACGATGGCGTGCCGTTGCTCCGCCGGCAGCCGGCGCAACGCGGTCACCAGGGCGACGGTGTTCTCCGAAGGGGGTCCGACGTCGGGCGCCGGCCCGTGTCGTCGGTGCGCGGTGAGGCCGTTGCGGACCTTCCGCCAGCGGTTGATCAAAAGGCGGTGACCGACCGTGCGAACCCAGGCCTCCGGGTCCTCGTACCCGCTGATCCGCGTCCAGCGCTGCCAGGCCCGCACGTACGCCTCCTGGGCGGCGTCCTGGGCCTCGGTCAGGTCACCACCGAGTGCGTAGAGCACGGTGACGACCCGGTGTCTGGTGGTTCGATAGAACTCCTCGAACCCGTTGTCTGCATCCAACTGTCCCTCCCCGTGGCGGTCTTGCCTCTGACACCCGCCACCGGGGGCGGCCGGTTGCAGCCGGACGGTGAACATCAGTGGACGACCGCGCCCCTCCAGCCGGACAGCGCGCTGGCGGAGCCGGACTACGGTCGGGTGCATGAGCGATCAGCACCCCGCGTTGTCCCTTCGTGACCTGGCCAAACGGTTGGGGATATGACCGGCATGCCGGCCACGGGACGCCGGCGAGGCAGCACGCTGCTGGCCCTGGCGCTCGCCGGCGGCCTCGTCGGTCCGCTCGGTGGCTGTTCCGGCGGCTGCGCCGACACCGCGCTCCAGGTGTCGCCGGTCGAGGTCGACGACGTGACCGCCCCGCTCACGGTCAGCGCGCGGCTGACCCGGGACGGCAAACCGGTCGCCGGGGCTACCGTCAAGCTGGCGGTGATGGTGGTGGGCCCGAACAACGCACACAGCGAGGCGCTGTTCCACGCCACCACCGACGCCGACGGCCGGGCGAGCGTGACCCGGCCGGGCGGCGTGGCCCGGCTGTCGCCCATTAACCATCAGGTGACCAGGTACAGCGCCTACTTCCAGCCGATGAACAAGATCGACGGCGTGCACTACTGCTGGTCGAGCGTGTCAGCGGCGATCACCTGCCGCACCGGGACCGGTTCCGGCCCGTGCCCGGTCCCGACGGGGACCTGATGCCGCCGGGTACGGCTGGGGGATGACTGAGGATCACCCTGCAGCCGGACAGCGCGCTGGCGGAGCCGGACTACGGTCGGGTGCATGAGCGATCAGCACCCCGCGTTGTCCCTGCGTGGCCTGGCGAAACGGTTCGACACCAAGGTCGCGGTCGCCGGGGTGGATCTGGACGTGCCGACCGGCTCGTTCTACGGGCTGCTCGGCCCGAACGGGGCCGGCAAGACCACCACCCTCTCCATGGCCGTCGGCCTGCTGCGGCCCGACGCCGGCCAGGCCCGGGTGCTCGGGTACGACGTGTGGGCCGACCCGGTCCGGGCCAAGGGCCTGCTCGGCGTGATGCCGGACGGCGTCCGGCTCTTCGACCGGCTCAGCGGGGCCGAGTTGCTGGCGTACCACGGTCTGCTGCGCGGCATGGACCCGGCGGTCGTCGACCAGCGGGCCGCGGAGCTGCTGGACGTACTGGCGCTCACCGACGCCGGGCGCACCCTGGTGGTCGACTACTCGGCGGGCATGAAGAAGAAGATCGGCCTGGCCTGCGCGCTGCTGCACGGCCCCCGCCTGCTGGTGCTGGACGAGCCGTTCGAGGCGGTCGACCCGGTGTCGGCGGCGCTGATCCGGGACATCCTGCACCGGTACGTGGTCGGCGGCGGCACGGTGGTCTTCTCCAGCCACGTGATGGAGGTCGTCGAGCGACTCTGCTCGCACGTGGCGATCCTGGCGCAGGGCCGGATCACCCGGGTCGGCACGCTCGACCAGGTTCGGGGCGACCGCTCGCTGGAGGAGGTCTTCGTCGAGGTGGTCGGCGGGCGGACCGCGACGGGTGAGGAGCTGTCGTGGCTGTCCCGGTGACCACGCCCGACCGGCCGGCACGGCGGGTCGGCGCCCGGCACTTCGTCCGGCTCAAGCTGCGGGTGATGGGCAACAACTTCCGCGGCCAGGGCTGGCGGATCGCCCTGTTCCTGGTGGGTGCGCTGTTCGGGCTCTGGATCGCCGCCGGCGGCTTCTTCGCCCTCGCCGCGCCCGGCCTGGCCGACGAGCCCCGCTTCGCCCTGCTGACCGCCGCCTTCGGCGGTGGGTTGCTGGTGCTCGGCTGGCTGCTGCTGCCGCTGGTCTTCTTCGGCGTGGACGAGACCCTGGACCCGGCCCGCTTCGCGCTGCTCCCGCTGCCCCGCCGCACCCTGGTCGTCGGCCTGTTCGCCGCCGCGCTGGTCAGCGTTCCGCTGCTGGCGGCGCTGGTCGCGGTGACCGGGCTGGTGGTCACCGCCGGGGCGCTCGGCGGCTGGCCGGCCGCCCTGGTCTCGGTCGTCGGGATCGTCGGCGGGCTGCTGCTCTGCGTGGCCGCCGCCCGCGCGGTCACCAGCGCGTTCGCCACCATGCTCCGGTCCCGCCGGGTACGCGACCTGGCCGCCGTCCTGCTCGCGGTGCTCGCCGCGCTGCTCGGGCCGTTGCAGATCGCGGTGCTCGCCGCGGTACGCAGGGCCGACTGGGACCGGCTGACCGGGGCGGCCCGGGTGGTCGGCTGGACCCCGTTCGGGGCACCGTGGACCGCCGGCGTCGAGGTCGCCGAGGGCCACCCCTGGGCCGCCGTGGTCAAGCTGCTGATCACCGTGGCGGCCGTCGGGGCGCTGCTGTTCTGGTGGTCGCGGACGTTGGAGTCGGCGATGGTCGGCGCGGCCAGCGCCGGCCCGTCCCGACAGCGGCGCGGACCGGTTGGCGGCCCGGTGGCTCAGCTCTTTCCCGGGGCGGTCGGCTGGGCCCGGCGGGACCGGTTCGGCGCGCTGGTGGCCCGGGAGTGCCGCTACTGGTGGCGGGACGCCCGGCGGCGGGCCAACCTGATCACCATCGCGGTGGTCGGCGTCTTCGTGCCGGTGATGGTCAACCTGGGCGGCTCCCGGCTGGCCGTCGACGGCGAGCAGGCGTTCGGCGACGCCACCGCCAACTCCTCGCCGGTGCTGGTCAGCCTCTCCATGCTCTTCGTCGGGGTGCTCGCCTCGGTCACCCTGGCCAACCAGTTCGGCTTCGACGGCAGCGCGTACGCGGCGAACGTGGTGGCCGGCGTGCCGGGGCGGCTCGAGCTGCGGGCCCGGATGACCGCGTTCTCGCTCTACGTGGTGCCGATGCTCGGCGCGGTCGCGGTCATCCTGGCCGTCCTGCTCGGGCGGCCCGGCTGGCTCGGGGTGATGGCCGGCGGACTGGCCGCCGCGTACGGCTGCGGGCTGGCGGTGAATTCCTTCGTCGCGGTGCTCGGCGGGTACGCGCTGCCGGAGACGAGCAACCCGTTCGCGATGAACAGCGGCGCCGGGATGGCGAAGGGGCTGCTCACCCTGCTCTCCATGGTCGCCTCGGCGCTGGCCGCGACACCGGCGGTGGTGGCCGCGGCGCTGCTCGGCAACGCCTGGCTCTGGCTGGCCCTGCCGGTCGGCTTGGCGTACGGGCTGGGCGCGGCGCTGCTCGGCTCGTACCTGGCCGGGGACGTGCTGGACCGCCGCCAGCCCGAGCTGCTGTCGACCGTCACGCCGAGACGCTGACGCCCGTCGTCGACGAGATACCCGGCCATGCCCGCACACGCGGCGTCCCGAAGATCACGCTCGATCCTGGATGTAGTGGGCTCCCGCTCAGGTGGAGGCCACTGTTTCCAGGATCGAGCGTGACCTTGACGGCCTGGGCCGGCCGGGCGGCTGCGGTCACCCGCCGAGCAGGGTCAGGAGGCGTCGGGCCTGGTCGGCGGCGGCGCCGGGTGGGTTGCGCCGGGCCGCCGGTCCACCGGGCAGCAGCAGGCGTAGCCAGAACATGGCCCACAACCGGCGGGCCGCCAGCAGTCGCCGCTGGTCGACCGCGAAGGCCGCGCGGAGCACGACAGCTCGGGATCAGGGCCGTCCCACCAGTCCCGGGCGGCATCGTAGGCAGCGGCCGCGACCCCGTCCGGCGGTCGCGCACCGTCGGTGAGCCGCCGCGCGAAGCCGAGATCATCGGTCCACGGCCCGATCTCGGGCGCGACCGCAGCGGGTACGCGCCACAGCGTGCCGATCGCCGTGACGAGGGCCCGCCGCTGCGTCCGCGTCAGCGGTCCACCCAGCGGCTCGCCGGGCAGTCGCGCCATCGTGACGGTGGGCGGCCGGGCGTCGAGGTCGGCCGCCAACGGCCGGGGCACCAGGTCGGGCTCGTGCCGGTGGACCAGCCGCAACACCGCCCATTCCCGCCGGTGCTCGCCGCGGTGCCAGGAGGTGTACCGCTTGGTCAGCACCGATCCGGCCCAGCTCAACTCATGCGTGCTGATCATGGTGCTGAGTAGGCGTCGAGCAGGCCCTCTCCCAGCCGGCGACGGATTCCTCGGACGTCATCCACCCGTCGGGGCGGACGGGACGGAGGTCAGGAAGCCACGCCAGGCGTCGGCGGTGAAGGTGAGCGTCGGGCCGGACCGGTCCTTGCTGTCCCGGACCAGCACCACCCCGGGCAGATTGCCCGCCACCTCGACGCAGTTGCCACCGGAGTCGGTTGATCGGGACGAAGTGCGCCAGCGCGGATTGAGAATAGTCATGGCGTCACCTTCAGCTTGCGGATGAAATCCACGGAAGCGCTGGTGGACAGCGCCTCGCCGAGGAGGCTATCCCACTTCCGCTCGATCAAACCGATCGTCTCCGGGTCGTCGACAACGTGCCCCCGCACGGCATTCTCCAGGTAGAGGACCCGCTCGGCGTCCGGTAAGTCGGCCAGCACGAAGCCACCGCCAAGGCCCGCATGTTGTCCGACGGCCAGCGGAATGACGTGCAGTCGCACGGCTGGAACCTCGGCGACTTCCAACAGCCGCCCGAGTTGGGCGTCGAGCACTGCCGGTCCGCCCACCGGGCGACGCACGGCGGTCTCGTCCAAGAGGAAGACGCAGTGCGGTGGCGGGTCCCGATGTAGCAACTGTTGGCGCTCCATCCGAACGGCCACCAACTCGTCCACGGTCCCCGATGGGTGCAGTCCGCCGGTGGAGATGACCGCCCGGGCGTAGTCCTCGGTTTGGAGCAGGCCCGGCACCAGGCAAGCCTCAAAGGCCCGGAGCCTGATCGCCCGCTGCTCGTAGCCGCGCCATGGCACGAACCACGACGGCCCGCGCTCCCGGTCGGTCGCCTTGAGTAGCTCGGCGAGGAGGCCGCCGGTGCCGAGGGCCTGGTCGGCGGCGACGGCGAACTCCATGGTGGGTCGACGGCGGCCGGTCTCGATCGCGGCCACTGTCGACGGGCTCCACTTGATCAGCGCCGCCAACCCCTCCTGGGAGACCTCCGCGCCAGCCCGGGCGGCCTTGAGCGCCCGGATCCACATCTCGATGTTCATCCTTACCTCTCCGGTAAGTACGCGACCGCGCTGCGTAGTAAGCCCTGGCATCCTCCCCTGTCCGCGCGTCCGAGTCCAGGGTGGAGACACGCGGCCCGGCTGGTGGAGGCGACGCCCGGCGGTCGGGTCCTGCGTCGGGTCGCCCCGGTCATTCCCCGGGCCGGGGCGACCCCCGAGCCCCTGGGAGGTAGCGATGTTCGGGTTCATCCGACGCCGGAATGCGGCGCTGTGGGCGTACCGGAAGAGGGAGCCGGCGGTGCCGACCACCGCGACCGGTCCGGAGCGGGCGGCGGGGCGGCCGAACGCGGCACCCTCGTGGGCGACCGAGCCGACGGTCGCCTTCCCGCGCCCGGGCCGCGCCGGGTGGCTGACCCCGGCGCAGGCCTGGCGGGCGAACGGCGGCCGCTGGTGAAGCCGGGTCGGGCGGGCCGCGGCGGGGTGGCGCGGTGCGTCGCTATGAGCCGGGCCCACCTGCCGATGCGGCCACTGTGGCGGTGTCGGGCGTGCGGGGCGCACTGGCCGTGCCAGCCGGCACGGCTCGGCCTGCTGGTCGAGTACCAGCATGATCGGACGGCGCTGCTGGTGTACCTGGGCGGGCTGCTGGCCGAAGCCGGCCAACAGCTCGGGGACGCCAGCGGCCTGCACCAGCGCTTCCTCGGCTGGGCACGGGCCCGGGGCGGCACAATGTTTCACGTGAATCATGAGCCGGGGGCCGAGATCCACCACACCGACCCGTTCGCCGTGCCGGCCGGGCAGCGCTCGCCGGTACGCCGGCTGCGCGGACGGCTGGCCGCTCCGGTGACGCTCTGGACCGCGCCGGGGCCGGCCGGGCTGACCGTCTCGTCCACCCTGGTGGCGGAGGGGGAACCGGACCGGCTGCTCGGGCTGGTCGATCCGGAGTCGGACCTGTGGGCGGCCGTCGAGGAGGCGGAACGGTTCGCGGTGGCGCCGCTCGGCCCGCCGCACCGGCAGCTCGCCGACCGCTTCGCCGGCCTCTTCCCGTCGCCGGGGGGCCTCTTCGCGATCGGCGCCTGGACCGAGACGCCGTACGGGCCGGTCCCCTCGGACGCCGGCGGCTGGGCCGGCTGCCGGCTCGACTCCGCCCGGGAGTACGGCTGGGGCCTGCTGGTCGAGGCCACCATCGAGGCGGTCGACCTGGCCGAGGAGACCGACCCGCTGCTGCACTACCGGGGCCGCTACCGCGAGTTGGCCTGACCGGGAGCCGGCCAGGCCGTCGATCCGGCACCCGACCGGTGAGCGGAGTGACATAGGTCACTCGGCGCAGGAGGGCGACCGTTCGGCGCAGCCGGTCGCCGTGGTCGATCTGCACCTTCCCGGACTGGGAGCGCGCTCTCTACCGTGCGCGAAAATCCCCACGCCTGCGAAGGTGGTGATCCACAGATGTCCACGGACACACCCGCGTCCGCGCCGGCCGAATCCGCGGCGGAGCGGTACCTCGCCGTACAACGGTCGGACGAGTTCGCCGGGTTGCGGCGCGCGCTGCGCGGCTTCATCTTCCCGATGACCGTCGCGTTCTTCCTGTGGTACGCGCTCTACGTCATCCTCTCCGCGTACGCGCGGGGCTTCATGGGCACGAAGCTCTTCGGCAACATCAACGTCGCCCTGATCTTCGGCCTGCTCCAGTTCGTCTCGACGTTCGTCATCGCCTGGCTCTACGCCCGGTTCGCCGACCGGAAGATCGACCCGGTCGCCGACCGGATCCGCGCCGAGATCGGGGAGGTGACTCATGACGACGGTCCTCGCGGCTGAGGCGGGCAGCACCACCGCCCGCAACCTCACCATCACCCTCTTCCTGATCTTCGTGGCGATCACGCTCGCCATCACCGTCTGGGCCAGCCGGCAGACGAAGACAGCCACCGACTTCTACGCCGGGGGCCGCTCCTTCTCCGGCTTCCAGAACGGCATGGCGATCGGCGGCGACTACATGTCGGCCGCGTCCTTCCTGGGCATCGCCGGCATCATCGCCCTGAACGGCTACGACGGCTTCCTCTACTCGATCGGCTTCCTGGTCGCCTGGCTGGTGGCCCTCCTGCTCGTCGCCGAACTGCTGCGCAACTCCGGCCGGTACACGATGGCCGACGTGCTGGCGTTCCGGATGCGCCAGCGCCCGGTCCGGACGGCGGCTGCGGTCTCCACCATCACCGTCTCGATCTTCTACCTGCTGGCCCAGATGGTGGGCGCCGGCGCGCTGGTCGCCCTGCTGCTCGGCATCAAGCCGGGCACCACCTTCCTCGGCATGGACGCGGACACCGCGAAGGTGGCCACGATCATCCTGGTCGGCGCCCTGATGATCATCTACGTGACCGTGGGCGGCATGAAGGGCACCACGTACGTCCAGATCGTCAAGGCGTTCCTGCTGATGACCGGCGCGGTCGTGATGACCCTGCTGGTGCTGGCGCACTACAAGTTCAACCTCTCCACGCTGCTCGGTGACGCGGCGGCGGCCTCGGGCAAGGGGGAGAACTTCCTCAGGCCCGGGCTCAAGTACGGCGTGGAGAGCGGCGACGCGCTGAAGACCTTCTACAGCAAGATGGACCTACTCTCGCTGGGCATCGCGCTGGTGCTCGGCACCGCCGGCCTACCGCACATCCTGATCCGCTTCTACACCGTGCCGACCGCCAAGGCGGCCCGGAAGAGCGTGCTCTGGGCGATCGGCATCATCGGCGTCTTCTACCTGCTCACCCTGGCCCTCGGCTTCGGCGCCGCGGCGCTGGTCGGTGGCACGGCGATCACCGCCCAGGACAAGGCCGGCAACACGGCGGCGCCGCAACTCGCGGAGAAGCTGGGCCTCGACTTCCTCGGTGGGGACCTGGGCGGCGCGACGCTACTCGCGATCATCGCGGCGGTCGCCTTCGCCACGATCCTCGCCGTCGTCGCCGGACTCACCCTGGCCTCGTCGTCGAGCCTCGCGCACGACTTCTACGCCAACGTGGTGAAGAACGGGCAGGCGTCCGAGCGGCAGGAGGTGAACGTCGCCCGGATCTCCGCCCTGGTGATCGGCGCGATCTCGATCCTGCTGTCGATCTTCGCGCAGAGCCTGAACGTGGCCTTCCTGGTGGCGCTGGCCTTCGCGGTCGCCGCCTCGGGCAACCTGCCGGCGATCCTCTACAGCCTGTTCTGGAAGCGGTTCAACACCTCCGGCGCGGTCTGGGCGATCTACGGCGGTCTGCTCGCGGCCGTGGTGCTGGTCTTCTTCTCCCCGGTGGTCTCCGGGGCGCCGACGGCCATGTTCCCGGAGCACGACTGGCACTGGTTCCCGCTGACCAACCCGGGCATCATCTCCATCCCGTTCGGCTTCCTCTGCGGCTGGGTCGGCACCCTGCTCTCCAAGGAGCACGACGAGGAGAAGTACGCGGAGCTGGAGGTGCGCTCCCTCACCGGGGCGGGCGCGCACTGACGTACGGCACGAAGGGCGGGTCGGAGCCGACGAGGGCTCCGACCCGCCCTTTTGAGTAGGCTGGCCGGCATGAAGGTCGCTCCCCGTTACGGCACCGGACACCGGATTCTCGTCACCGGCGGCGCCGGTTTCGTGCCGTCCCACCTGGTCGACCGGCTCATCGAGCGTGGCTGCACGGTCGTGGTGCTGGACAACTTCGTCACCGGCGCCAAGGACAACGTGGCCCACCTGCTGGACACACCGACCTTCACGCTGGTCGAGGCGGACATCTCCGACGGGCTCCCGACCGACCACCCGGCCCTGGCCGAGCGGTTCGACGCGATCCTGCACATGGCCTCACCGGCCAGCCCCACCGACTTCGAGAAGCTGCCGGTGGAGATCCTCCGGGTCGGTTCGGTGGCCACCCTGCACCTGCTGGAACGGGCCACCGCCGACGGCGCCCGCTTCCTGATGGCCTCCACCTCCGAGGCGTACGGGGACCCGAAGGAGCACCCGCAGCGCGAGACGTACTGGGGCAACGTCAACCCGATCGGCGTCCGGAGCGTCTACGACGAGGCCAAGCGCTTCTCGGAGGCGGCCACCATGGCCTACCACCGGAGCCGCGGCACCGACACGGCGATCGTCCGGATCTTCAACACGTACGGGCCGCGGATGCGACCGGACGACGGCCGGGCCATCCCGACCTTCATCTCCCAGGCGCTGCGCGGCGAGCCGATCACGGTGCACGGCACCGGGAACCAGACCCGCTCGATCTGCTATGTCGACGACCTGGTCCGGGGCATCCTGCTGCTGCTCGACTCGACCGAGACCGGCCCGATCAACTGCGGGACCGAGCACGAGATGTCGATGCGGCAACTGGCCGAGACGATCGTGTCACTCACCGGAAGCACGTCCGAGGTGACCTACATCACTCGCGCTGCCGACGACCCGGAGATGCGCCGCCCCGATCTCACCCTCGCTCGCGAGCTGCTGGGGTACGAACCCACCGTGGCGCCCGAAGACGGCCTTCGACGCACGATCGAGTACTTCCGCGGGCGGCTAGGCTACTGATCCCGGCTGGGAGAACACTGACACCCGGTTCCGCCTCAAGGCGGTACTGGTGTGACCGACCTACCCTCGGTCATATGTCAGCGACCATGTCTGCCGGCGCCCCGCTCCCGTACCTGAGCCGGAGCGCGGGCCGAGCCCAGGTTCCCGCCCCCGGCCGGGGCAGCACCGGGCGGGCCCGCGCGACCGACGCCCGCTGGTCCCCCGCGTACGAGGAGGAGCCGCGCTCGGGCGGGCCGGGTGGTCCCGGCGGACCCGGTGGACCGTCCGGCCCGGGTGGGTCCGGCGGCCCGGGGCGGCGTGGCCCGCGCCCGCGCTGGGGGCGGATCGGCCTGGTCGCCGGCGTCGCGGTGCTGGTGCTCGCGCTGCTCGGCGGTGCCGGGGCCTGGCTCTACGCCCGCAACCTCGACAACGACCTGGCCCGGACCGACCCGTTCTCGGAGATCACCGGGGGCCGGCCGGCCAAGACGGTCGACGGCGCGCTCAACATCCTCATGGTGGGCAGCGACTCCCGGGACCCGGACGCCTCGGTGGAGGCCGCCGGCAAGTGGCGGTCGGACACGATCATCCTGATGCACGTCCCGGCCGACCACAAAGAGGCCTACCTGGTCTCCATCCCGCGTGACCTGTACGTGCCGATCCCGGAGAACGCCGGGGCGTCCTGCGACTCCGGCCAGCGCAACAAGATCAACGCGGCCTTCGCGTTCGGCGGCCTGCCGCTCGCGGTGAAGACCGTGGAGTGCTTCACCGACGTCCGGATCGACCACGTGATGGCGATCGACTTCGCCGGGTTCAAGGAGGTCACCGACGCCCTGGGCGGGGTGGACCTGAAGGTGGACCGGACCATCACCTCGATCCACAAGCCGCACCGGACGTTCACCAAGGGCGTGAACCACATGAACGGCGCCGAGGCCCTGGACTGGGTCCGGCAGCGCAAGCAGTTCCCGGACGGCGACTTCGCCCGGATGCGTCACCAGCAGGAGTTCCTCAAGGCGTTGATGGACAAGGCGGCCAGCACCGGCACGCTGAGCAACCCGAAGAAGCTCAACGACTTCCTCAAGGCGGTCACCGCCGCGGCCACCGTGGACAAGGACTTCTCGCTGACCGACATGGCGCTGCAGTTCCGCAACCTGCGCGGCAACAACCTGACCTTCCTGACCAGCCCGAACCTCGGCGGCCAGGACGTCGACGGGCAGTCGGTGGTGGTCTCCGACCGGGAGAAGGCGCTGGCCATGTACAAGGCCATCGCCTCGGACACGATGGGCGACTGGGTGAAGGCCAACCAGCCCGCCGACGGTACGGGCAACGGCAACTGAGCGCCTCGCGAGCAGCCCCGCCGGTCGGCGGTCGAGCCCGCCCCATGGCGAGCCAACCGCCGTTCGGTTGTCATTCCTCGACCGTTCGGCCATAACCCCAGCACAACCGCCGGGTTAACCGGGAATGACCAGCAGATGAGGTCGCCAAGACGGGAACTGATCCGTACAGTGGTCCCGCCCCCGATCATCGAGCTGGAGCACGCATGCCGGTTCAGGCCAGCCATCGCCCTCAGTCACTGAATCCCGGTGCGCCCGGGCGGGTGCCCCCGGTCATTCCGACCCAGCCCGGCCCGGGCGGGCGCGGTCCCGGTGGAGGGAAGAAGCGGACCAAGCGCAAGGACCCACTCTGGGCCCGGCTCACGCTGATCTTCGGCGCGGTGCTGATGATGACCAGCGGTGTCGCGATCGTCGGCAGCAAGGCGGTCATCGGTCAGGCCACCAGCGGCATCGCCCAGCGCAACCTGCTCGGCGACGCAGGCAAGTCGGACGCCGAGGGCGGCAATAACCTGGACGGCGCGATCGACATGCTGCTGCTCGGCGTCGACGCCCGGGAGCGCTGGGCCAAGGACGACGTCCGCTCGGACACGATCATCATCCTGCACATTCCGGCCAGCCACGACCAGGCGTACCTGATCTCGATCCCCCGGGACACCGAGGCGCAGATTCCGGCGAACCCCAAGTCCGGCTACCGGGGCGGCGTCGACAAGATCAACGCAGCCTTCTACTGGGGTGCCCAGAAGGGTGGCGGCTGGGAGGGTGGCGCCCAGTTGATGGCCAAGACCATCAAGAACATGACCGGAATCAGCTTCGACGGCGCCGCGATCATCAACTTCGGCGGCTTCAAGAACATCATCGACGCCCTCGGCACCGTCCGGATCTGCGTGAACCACGAGGTCAAGTCGCACCACATGTCGATGGTCGACGGCAAGCCGATGTGGAACGCGGACGCGAAGAAGACCGGCAAGTCGTACACCCCGGTGGTGCACAAGAAGGGCTGCAAGGAGATGGAGGGCTGGGAGGCCCTCGACTACGCCCGCCAGCGCTACGGCCTGCCGAACAGCGACTACGACCGCCAGCAGAACCAGCAGCAGCTGATCAAGGCGATGGCGAAGAAGGCCACCGACAAGGGCATGCTGACCAACCCGCTCAAGCTGAACCAGCTGATCAAGGCGGCCGGCAAGTCCCTCATCCTGGACACCGGCGGCGCGCCGATCGCCGACTTCATCTTCACGCTCAAGGGCGTGACCGGCAACGACCTGGTCACCCTGCGCACCAACGGCGGCACGTACAGCCCCAACGCCGACCGCAGCAAGGAATCGCTCAACGAGCTGAGCATGGAGATGTTCCGGGCGGTCAAGGAAGACAAGCTGGCCGACTTCGTGGTGGCGAACCCGGGCGTCCTCTCCACCCGGAAATGACCCGGAACCGGCGGTAGCTGCGGCGAAGCGGCCACCACCGGCCTCCCCGGCCCGTAGCCTGACGTGAGCAGGTCTCAGGTACGGCTGCGGGGAGGGGTGTCACGTCCAGGGCGGCACGGACCGGACGCGGGCGGGGGCGACCCGCCCGCTGGGCCCGGTTCCTGATCCGCGCCGGCCTCGCCCTGGTCCTGCTCGCCACGCTCGGCATCGCCGGTCTGCACTGGCTCACCAACCGGTACGACCGTACGGTGACCAAGCAGCACCTGCTCGACGACGCGGCGCGGGAGCAGCGCACCGATCTGTCGCACGCGCTCAACTACCTGCTCATCGGCTCCGACCACCGGCCCGGCGCCAACCCCGAGGACCAACGCTCGGACAGCATCGTGATCGTGCACGTGCCGGCCGGCCTGCGGCAGGCGTACCTGATCTCGATCCCCCGCGACCTGCTCGTCACCATCCCGTCGGCGCCCGGCTACGGCGGCGGCCAGGACAAGATCAACTCGGCGTACGAGCACGGCGGCGGGGGTGAGGCCGGAGCCCGGCTGCTCTCCGCGACGCTCAGCCGGCTCACCGGCCTCCGCTTCGACGGCGCCGCGCTGATCGACTTCTCCGGGTTCAAGCAGGTCATCGACCTGCTCGGCGGGATCCGGATGTGCGTGGACACCGAGGTGCGGTCGATCCACACCAAGACCCTGTTCACCCCCGGCTGCCAGCAGATGGACGGTGCCCGGACCCTGGACTACGTCCGCCAGCGCTACGACCTGCCCGACGGCGACTACGACCGGCAGCGACACCAGCAGCAGATGCTCCGGGCGGTGCTCGACAAGGCCGGCGAGACCCACCTGCGCAACGATCCGGTCCGGCTGGACCGGGTGCTGCGGGCGGTGGGCGGCGCGCTGACCGTGGACACCAACGGCGTACCCCTGGAGGACCTGCTGTTCGCGCTCCGGTCGCTGCCCCCGGACGCCCTCCAGGGGGTCCAGGTGCCCTCGTACCCGCAGACCATCGACGAGGTCTCGTACGTGGTGCTGGACAACGGCGGCGGCGGCCTCTTCGACGCGGTCCGGGGCACCCGGATGCCGGCGTGGGCCGCCGCCAATCCCCGCTGGGTCAACCGGCTGTGACCGGAACGGGCGTCCAGGACATGGCCTAGGCTTGGTAGCCGTGTTCGGACCCCAGGTTCCCAGCGTGCCCGCGTCGGCCGTGCCCGACGACGTCTACCTGCTCGACGTCCGGGAGGACGACGAGTGGGCCGTCGGTCACGCGCCGGCCGCCCACCACCTGCCGATGACCGAGCTGCCGGCCCGGATCGCCGACGTGCCCGACGACCGGGAGGTGGCTGTGATCTGCCGCTCCGGCGGGCGCTCCGCGCAGGTCGTCGCGTATCTCCTGCGCAACGGCTGGGACCAGGTGCGCAACGTCGAGGGCGGGATGGGTGACTGGGCCGCCGCCGGCCGCCCGGTGGTCACCGACGACGGGCAGCCGGGCCGGGTCGCCTGAGGCGCGCCGACGGCATGACCGCCCCCCTGGTCTTCGCGCACCGCGGCTCCTCGTACGACCTGCCGGAGCACACCCTCGCCGCGTACCTGCGCGCCCTCGACGAGGGTGCCGACGGGCTGGAGTGCGACGTCCGGCTCACCCGCGACGGGCACCTGGTCTGCGTACACGACCGCCGGCTGGACCGGACCAGCAACGGCCACGGGCTGGTCAGCGCCCGTACCCTCGCCGAACTGGAGGCGCTCGACTTCGGGTCCTGGCACCCGGGTGGGATGGTCGCCGAAGGGGACGAACCGCTCGACGAGTCGCACACCCGGCTGCTCACCCTGCAGCGGCTGCTCGACGCCGTGCTGGCCGCCGGCCGGCCGGTCCGGCTGCTGATCGAGACCAAGCATCCCTCCCGGTACGGCGGGGACGTGGAACGTCGGCTCGTCGCCCTGCTGCGCCACCACGGGCTGGCCGACCCGCAGCCGGACGACCGGGTCCAGGTGACCGTGATGTCCTTCTCCCCGCTCGCCGTACGCCGGATCCGCGACCTCGCGCCCGGCCTGCCCACGGTGCTGCTGCTGGAGGTGCTGCCGCGCTGGCTGCGGCTGGGCCGGCTGCCGTTCGGCACCCGGATCGCCGGGCCGGGGATCGGCCTGGTCCGGGCCCGTCCGCAGCTCGTGCCCACGCTGCGGGCCGCGGGCAACCAGGTCTACATCTGGACGGTGAACGAGCCGGAGGACCTGGAACTGGTGCTGGCCGCCGAGGTGGACGGGGTGATCACCGACCGGCCCGCCCGAACCCTGGCCAGATTGGGCCGATGAGACCGGTCGGCCGACCCGGTGGCCGGTCCCGCCCGCCCGGCCGGAGGTGCACCGGGACCGGTCGGCGCGGCACACTCGGGACATGCCGGAGCGAACCGACTTCAGCGCCCTCATCACCGGCCACACCGACGTGATCGCCATGATCAACGCCGGTGGGTCCGGCCTCTCCGTGCTGACCCGGCTGCTCCGGGTGGTGCAGCCCGCCGTCGGCGCGGCCGGCCTGGTCTGGGTGGAGTTCGCGCCCACCGGCGGACGGGTGATCGCCGCGACCGGGAGCGCCGAGTTCGTGGTCGGGCGCCCCCTGCCGGCCACCGACCCGGCCACCGTCTGCCTGCTCTCCGGTCCCCCGGTCCGCGAGGTCCGGGTGGACGCCATCCCGGGCGCGCTCGCCGTCGAGGTGGCCGGGCGGGGGCTGTGCCGGATGATCGTGGCCCGGGCCGAGATCGGTGGGCTGACGGTCGGCAGCCTGCACGCCCTCTATCCGGAGGGCGACCCGCTCGACGCGTCCCAGCGCGCCGTCATCGGGTACGTCGCCGCCTGCATCGGCCACATGTACGGCGACCAGACCGGCCTGCCGGTGCACGGGGACGGCCCGGTCGTGGCGGCGCTCGCCGACGGCCTGGCGGTGGTGGACCGGAAGCACCGCGTACGGCTCTGGAACCCGGCCGCCGCCCAGGTCACCGGCCGGCCGGCCAGCGAGGCGCTGAGCCGCCCGCTACCCTTCCCGCTGCCCCCGTCCGGCCAGGTGCTCGACCACCGGCTGCCGGACGGCCGGTGGCTGCGGATCACCGCCGGGGAGCTGCCCGGCCCCGGCGGGCTGCGGGTGGTCACCTTCCGGGACATCACCGACCAGCAGCGCCGCGACCACGACCAGGACCTGTTCGTCGCGGTCACCAGCCACGAGCTGCGCACCCCGGTCACCGTGATCAAGGGGTACGCGGACACCCTCACCGACCACTGGGGGTCGCTCAGCGACGACGACCGGCGGCAGGCCGCAATAATCATCGGGCAGCG
>NZ_JAPDPH010000158.1 GCF_026013475.1 Micromonospora yasonensis
GCCGACATCATCTATCAGTTGCTGCAGCGAGACCGGGTCCGGGCCGGCCGGCCGGTGTTGAACTGGCTCGACCCCGACTACTTCACCGCTTGGACCCTCTTCAACAGCCTTGCTCAGAACTGGGCCGGCTACACAGTTGCGAAGGGCCGCAAACCGGACCCCGGCTGGGACAACGATGAGCTCTACAAGCTGCTGCGCGAGCAGTTCAACGCGTTCATCGACGACCCGACGGGAGCATCCGGCGAGGTAGCCGGGGGTCTGGCCACCTTGGCCGAGGCGCAACTATCCGACACGGAAGAGGAGACGCGGGAGGACGCCGTTCGGCAGTGGCTGACCGAGCTGAGCGATCGAGAGCTGGTCGAAGGTAGGAAGATCGCGCCGGCGGAGCTCGACCGCAACGTCTGGCGGCTGGAGCTGGCGCTCGCCGTTGCGGTGATGGCGCACCGGCTCAACCTGATGCTCGCCATATGGCCGGAAGTCGCGGCCGAACTGGACATGTTCGACACGCTTCCGGCGGAGGTACGCCGCCCGCCCAGCGACCTCGCCGTCGCGGTGCCCGAGTCTCCGATGGGCAACGTGCTGGGCTTCCAGTACGTCGAGGACGAGACCGACCGCCGTGATGGCCAGCTGGGCGAGTTCCGATTCTTCCGCTACACCGGCGTAGGGCGAGCCCTGCTGGTCGGCCTGCCAGACCTATTTCCCGCCGACGGGCCGGGCCCGAACGTACTGCTGTTGTCCGGGACCAGCTGGGCCGGCACGTCACCTCGCTACCACATTGACGTGCCGGTCGAGGCGATCCTGCGCCCGTCACCGCAAAAACTCGCCGCCATCTCCGAGACCACGTTCACCCTGGACATCCAGCATCAGGGCGAACGGAGTACACCGATCTGGGTTTCCGGCCGCTACGGGGAGGAGCGCGCCAGCGCCCTGCGACAGATGGTCGCGGCCCTGACCCAGCCCGGCGCGGGCCGCGGCCAGCCGAACCGCCTGGAGCGGGAACGAGCCGCGCTGCCGCCCGGCCGGCAGAAGGTCATGCTGCTGGTCGGCAGCTACGCCGAGGCCCGCACCGTCACCAACGAGCTGCTTCGGCGCAAGTCCTCCTGGAAGGGGCAGGTCCGCTGCCTCATCGGCGACGACGAGTTGGAGACCGGCTGGGACGACGGCCACTTGCTGCGCCGCGGAGATGTCGCGGACTTCGGCACCGACGACGCGTGGCTGCTGGTCGCCCCCATCCTGGCCGTCGAGCGCGGGCACAACATCCTCAACAACGACGGCGTGGCCGCCATCGGCGCCGCGTTCTTCCTCGTGCGCCCGCACCCACGGCCGAAGGATCTCAGCTACGTCACCCAGCGGATCAACCAATACGCCCTCGAGCAACTACGCCCGCACCCGCTCGACGACGACTGCCCGGCACACGAACGCCTCTTAGGTGCCGGCAGCCGGCGACGCCGAGCCGCGCAACGCCAGTGGCGGCGTTTGCTGCACGCCCTGGTCGCCTACAGCCAGCTCGGCACGGATGAACGCCAACGCGTGGCCTGGACTCAACTCGTAACCATCTGGCAGGTCGTGGGCCGGCTCCTACGCGGCGGCCAGGCGGCGAAGGTCTACTTCTGCGACGCCGCCTTCGCACCGGTCACCGCCCGCAGGAGCGACACCGACACCGACCTCGACGATGCCAGCACCAGCCTGCTGCACGGCATGCGCGAGGTGCTCAACCCGTACTTCGAACCCACCGGCGCCAACACCGATCGGCACCTCGTCCAGGCGCTCTACCAGCCCCTGTACCGAGCCCTCACCAACATGGGAGACCGCTGAATGGCACCCCGCTACGACAACCTGGCTGTCACCGTCCTGCGTCTTGATCCCGCAGCCCCGATCGAGCGCACCTACCACCTGCTGCGGTTCCCTGGCCGTTGGAAGGAGCCGCTGCGCCGGCTCGCCCAGGCGCAGCGCGGCGGCGAGGTCGCCAGCATCCCGATCGCCTCGCTCAACGACGCGATCACCGCCCTCGTTCCCGACTGCGTCGTCACGCTTCCGTACGCCGGACGTGGCGACGACGACCAGGACTGGCTGCTCGCTTACCGCGCGGTAAACCCGGCAGCCATCTTCAACCTGGTCGCGGCGTGGGTACGCGCGCAGAAGGGCACCCCGGAGCAGATCTCCCTGGCCCTGTCCCAGCTGCACGCCAGCCACCTCACGTGGTCGCCGGTTCAGCTCAACCTGACCGCGCCGGAAGAACGGCAGCGCGCCATGCGGCTGCTGCCGATGGAGATCGCGGCGACGTTGTCCCGCCCGGACGCGACTTGCCCGCATAACGAGTTGCGGTTCCTGCGCTGCCCGAGCCCCGATGGCGCAGAGGTCATGTCCTGGCCGCCGGAGCGGATCGAGGACCAGACGCCATTCTCGGTCAAGATCGGAATCAGCGCGCAGACGCTGCCCACCAGTGACGAGCTGTTGGTCTATCTGTCGTACGGCGTGCGACGCTGGATGCCTGTGCGAGGCAAGCTCGCCTTCGATCACGGCCACTCGGTATACCTGGCGCCGACTGTGCCGTACCTGGCCGGCCTGGAGAACTCCCGTCACTTCGGCACGGCTCGGATCAAGCGAGTCAGGGTGACGGAGAAGGACGGCACGAGCAGCTACGGGCCACGCTGGGACGACGCTCTCGCGAGGGTGCTGAAGGAAGTCGGCTGTCTCGACCGCCTGCCCGACCCGCAGCAGCTGGTCGACAAGCCACTGGACTACCTGCAGCGCCATGGCGACGCAGCTGCGCTGGTCTACAGCACCGGCATGCTCTCGGCTGAGAAGGTCAGCGCCGGCCTGTCGGTCGCCGACCGTCAGCCGCTGATGGACTGGGTCACCAACGAGCTCAGCCCACACCTCCGTCCGGCCGCGCCGCTGCCCCGCGAAAAATGCACCGTGTACAAAGGCCTCGGTGGCATCAGCGAGAGCCGGGTTTCGGCCACCTATCTCGGTGAGATCGTCGGGCCGCGCCTGGACATCGAGCTGCTCACCGACACCGACCGTGCCACGCAATACGCCCTCGACCGAATCACCACCCGACTCGGTGTCCCGCTGCCCCGTGCCGAGCAGCTTGACGAGGTCGGGGTAGAGATCGACCTTAGCGCGGTAACCGTCGGGATTCGGCGGCTAGCGGCACCGACGATCCGCGCCGACCTTGACCGGGTCGGGCACCGGACCCAGGCCGCGGTGGAGGCCCGGATCGAGCACATCGTCGACACGCTCGGCCAGGCGGCCAACCCGACAATCGCCCTGGTCGAGATCGCCGGCCTCGACGCCTATGAGGGCCGACGACGCGGCGACGATCCCAAGTTCGCCATCCGGCACGGCCTGCTGCGGACGGGACGGCTCAGCCAGTTCGTCACCCCGGTTGCCGAGCCGAAGCGCCCCCCGCGAAAAGAGTCGTCCGACCCGAACCGTGAACGGTTCGTCGCAGCCGTCGATGACCTGTTCCGGCAGCTCGGCGTACGCCCCGAGCCGCTGCCTGACCCGGCACGAGACACCCTTCTCCGCCAGCCTGCCCTCCTGGCCATCTGGATGATCCGCCAGAACAAGGGACGCGTCTGGGGGCTCGCTCGGCAGGTCCCCGTCGCCGTGCTCCTCGATCCCACCGGTCAGCATGTGCAGGTCCGCGCGCCCAAGGTGCACTGGCAGCCTCTGCATACCGGGCTGCTCGAAATCGGTAGGCGGTACGTCAACGTGGACCTCAAGTGCGGCCCCGACGACGTGATCCGGTTCGCCAAGGATGTCATCGATGAGGCCACCACCGCATTCCCCGACACCCTGCTGCTCACCCATGCACAAAACCTGCGCGGTGTCTGGAACACCCTCACCAACGGCCGCATCCAGCTCGACAGCCTCGGCTTCGGCGCCGGCGAGCCTCAGCCGATCAGCAAGCTGTCCGGCCTGCGTCATGTACGCGTTCGCACCGCTGAAGGCGGCGAGACGCCGGAGTGCTACGGCGTAACCGACGACGACACAGGCCAGCCCAAGGGTCTATGGCGCTTCCTGATGCCTCGGGTGTACGGCAGCACTACGGGGAAGCCCAGCACGCACTCCGGGGCGCTGAAGGGCGTGTCGAAGCTGATCCCGGGCGAGCACAACGGCAAGCTCACTGCCCCGAAGCCGAAGGCTCAGGTGTGGAACCCGCAGTTCGTTGAGCTGCTTGTGGCGGGAATTCAGGATGGCGACCAGCCCGAGCACTGGGCGGCGCTGGCCCACGAGCTGCGGGATGCAGCACCGTACGTACGAGGCACCACGGTCCTGCCGTGGCCGCTTCACCTCGCCGAACAAATCGAGGAGTATCTCCTGCCAACCAAGATCGCCGACCTCGACTCACAAGAGGGACTCGGGGAGTAGTAGGTATTTGTTCCTCGGGGTCGGTGAAGACGGGGCAGCCCAATTCGCCCATTGGATAACACTGCATTCTGACCGGGTTCCACGATGCCCCGAACGACCGCTGTGGCATTAACTGAGCAAACCAAGGCGACAGGAACCACAGCCCAGTGATGCACCCACCCAAAAGCTGTAGGAGGCGCATAGAGATGCCCACCATCAAGTCCTTCGCCATCGGCAATGGCGATATGTACTACATCCGCCATGGCAGCGACAACTTCACCATTATCGACTGCTCATTGCCGCCAGAGCGGGCCGGCAGCATTCTGGCGGAAATCTCCACCCAATCGAAGGATAAGGGTATTACCCGTTTTATCTCGACGCATCCAGATCAGGACCACATCGGCGGTCTCGTCGATCTGGATGACCACATCGGAATCAGAAACTTCTACTGCGTCAAGAATGCTGCAACTAAGGAAGATCCGACAGCGGACTTCAATCGCTACTGCTCGCTGCGCGACGACACCAAAAAAGCCTTCTATCTCTACAAGGGCTGCACGCGTCGCTGGATGAATCAGCACAGCGCGGAGCGCGGATCGGCCGGGCTAAGTGTGCTGTGGCCTGAAACGTCGGACCCCGACTTCAACAGCGCCCTGGCTGACGCCGCCGCCGGCATGTCGCCTAACAACATCTCCTGCATCCTCCAGTACACCGTTAACGACGGCCCGCGAATGCTGTGGATGGGCGATCTCGAGACAGACTTCATGGAGAAGATTGAGGCAAAGGTGACCCTCCCCAAGGTGGATATCCTGTTCGCCCCGCATCACGGCCGCACGTCTGGCAAGGTGCCACGGGCATGGCTGGAACAGATGGACCCGGGGCTGGTGGTGATCGGCGAAGCGCCGTCGGAGTACCTGCACTACTACGACGGCTACAACAGCATCACTCAGAACTCCTGCGGCGACATCTTGTTCGAGACGGACACCAACAAGGTGCACATCTATGTCGGCGATAACGCCTACAGCGTCAACTTCCTCGATGACGAGAGCCTTGACCACAGCGATGGCCTGTACTACATCGGCACCCTTGAATGTCACGTGCGTTGATATATTGTTTGAGAGGTTGAGGCAATGGGCCTGCTGCAGCAGATCACTGATCGATACAATCGGACCGCGCGCCTCCTGCCCGCTGCACTCGCGGTCCTGCCGCTCTTCGTCCTCGCCGTTACAGCCATACCCGTCGTGGTGACCGTCTGGACGAAGGTGGCGGCGCTTACCGCGTTCTGCCTGCCGTTCGCCGCCTCGCAAGTCGTCCGTGATCGAGGACTTCGAATCGAGCCCCAGTTGTTCCTCACCTGGGGCGGCCGGCCGTCAGAGAACATGCTGCGATGGCGTGCTGCTTCGACCAAGTCGGCCGTGGCTCGCCGGCATCAGCTGGTGGCCACGCATCTCGGTATCACACTTCCCGACCAAACCACTGAGGCCGCTGATCCAGCAGAAGCCGACGAGCTATATGCCACCGCCACGGCCGCGTTACGAGAAAGGACCCGGGACAGGTCACGTTTCCCTTTGGTGTTCGAGGAAAACATTGCATACGGGTTCCGTCGCAACGCTTACGCCTGCCGCTTATCAGCCATTTTGATATGCGGGCTGGCAGCCCTGGTAACGATGGCGCTCGCCTGGTTGTCACTGGTACCACTTGGCTGGAAGCAGCAGGCAGGCCTGATCAGCTTCGACGCCCTAGCGGCTATTGGGTGGTGGCGATTGTGTACCCAGGCCGCAGTCCGGCGCGCAGCAGAGAAGTATGCGGGTCAACTGTTCTTGTCGCTGGAAACACTAAACACAGAACCACAGCGGACTCAGCCCGAGCCCGCCTGATCGCCTACCTCCACCCACCTTCGGGATAGCTAGTAGTTCAAGTGTCGTCGCTTGGGTGAGACCCTTGAGGAGATTCGTCATTCGGATACTCAAGACCTTTTACGTTCGCATGCCATAATGCTTGATGGATGCGTGTGGGACTGGGCCGAAAAGCTACGCATTGATACCCGACTTGGCTCAGGTTAGTCGCACGTCGACTGGTTTGGGTGATGGCTTCGAGGGCGTGATGGAGGTCGTCGGGTAGGGCCGGCGGCGGTGATGGTGTGGGCGCCGGCCTGGATTTCGACGGTGCGGTAGCAGCGGGCGGTGCGGACGAACTTCTTGATCGACCAGTCGGTCTGGTCCTCGATCCAGCGGCCGATGGCCAGAGCGGCGAACACGATCGTGAGGTGGGCTTCGATCGAGTCGCGGGTGTGGTGGTAAATCGGCCGGGCTTGCAGGTCGTGCTTGGACATCCGGAACGACTTCTCGATCTGGAACAGCCGGTGGTAGGCGCCGATCACGAAGTCGGCCGTCACGGGGGTGCCGTCGGGGCTGGCGGCGAGGTTGGTGACGTACCCCTTCAGGCCGGCCAGAGCCCGAGCCTTGGCCTCCAGAGCCCGGTTCACCGTCCGGGTGCCGCCGGAGAGCTGGACGAACCGGTTGCGCTTGATCGTCGTCTTCCCGGCGATGGCCTTCTCGGCCTTGGCGACCTGCTCGTCGATCCCGCGCAGGGTCCGCCGGGCGCGGTCAGCCTTGTACTGGTAGTAGATGACCTGGTCCCGCCGCCGGTCGGCCGGCCCTGCGGGCCAGGGCTGGATGAACACCTGCCCGTCGGGGATCTCCTGGTCGGGGTGAACCTTGCGCCATTCCGCGACGACGTAAGAAACCTCGGGAATCCGGGCGCCGAGGATGAACGAGAAGCCCGCGGCTTCGATCGCCTTCTGGTTCGCCGCCCGACTTGGCTCACCGTCGCGAGCCTCGGAGCGGGTTCATCACGTTGACCAGGGGGTTCTTGGCCCGTCGAGTGCGAAAACTGCTTGCCGATGACCGTGGGCGCAACTCCCTACGCGGCGACACCGGGCGCAAGACCAGGGCGCGGCCGAGGCGCTGGACGTGATAGCAAGCCCTGGCTGCACAATCGCTCGTTGGTGAGGTTGCTGGTGTACCAATAATTACCATTTTTTATGCCTCAGGCCGGGTTGCGGGCTCTGCGCGGTGCGTCGCTCCCACGCGCCCTCAGAGAGGACTCGACTCACGTCCACCGAGTGGCTCTGGCCGGAGTTCTTGCACGACTGTTGCAGCGGATTCTAGGGCTTGGGTCAGTTGGCGTAGCTGTGCTGCCACGTCAGCGAACTCGCCTGGAGTTCCGGGTGCCGCCACTTCGTGAAGCAGAGCGGAGAGGTATTGCTGGTGGAGGAGGTGTACTTGGTCGCCGGAGAGTCCCCATGTCCGGGCTACTTCGAGGAGGGATGCCAGCTCGGCATGGCTGAGGACGTGGTCGGCAAGGGCGCGGTCGAGCATGTCGAGGTAGGCGTCGGCACGGGAGTCGCCGGTGGTTGCGGCGTGTACGCGGGCGGCTATACCGGCGAGACTGATGTGGGGGCTGGTCTTGCGCGTAGCGTTGCCGACGCCAGTCGACGGGCGCGCCAGGGTGGAGGCGTGCCCGGTCGGCGCTGCCCACGCGAGAGGGAGTTCTAGCGGATGGCAGCCGAGTTCGGCCAGGTCGGTGACGCCGGCTTGTCGGGCGCGGTCCAGGTACTTCGTGAGTAGCTGTGCGGTGGCCATTGCGTCGCCGAGCGCGGAGTGCGCTGCTTGTAGGGGGATGCCTTCGGCGAGGCAGGAGTCTGCGAGTCGGCGGGTCGCGCCGCGGCCGAATCGGTGGGACATGCTGAGGGTGCAGAGTGTGGGCCAGGCCGGTGCGGGGTAGCCGAGGCGGTGGTACTCGGCGTCGAGGAAGCTGAGGTCGTAGCGTGCGTTGTGCGCAACGACGATGGCGCCGCGTAACAGGTTGGCAAGTTCGCCGGCGATGTCCCTGAAGCGCGGAGCGAGGGCAAGGTCGGCGGCGGTGAGGCCGTGTACGCGGGTGGGTCCTGGGTCTCGGTCGGGGTTGATGAGGGTGACCCATCGGTGTTCGATCTGCCCTGCGGGAGACAGGCGTACGATCGCGACTTCGATGATCCGGTCGCCTCGGTGTGGGGTGAAGCCGGTGGTCTCCAGGTCGACGACAGCGAAGGGGGTCTGCCAGAGCTGAGCCAACGGCCGCATAACAGACTGGGTCGCTGATTGGCCAGGAGCGGGGCGGGGTGTGGGCGGTGCGTAGCTGCGATCGTGGTTCACGGTCCCGCTGGCGAGCACGGAGGCTTGACCGGGGCGAGGCATTGCGGCCATCGACCGCAGCGTTTGCCAGGTTTCTGGTACGTCGAGGGCCCGCGCTGCGTAGGCGACGGTGACCAGCTCGTCCGTGAGGTACTGGTCGTATTTGTCTGCGGCCTTGTTCGGCACCGCCGCAGCGAGTACCAGAGGGTCGGGTGGTGTCTCATCCGCGAGGCGCCTGATGAGTTCCCAGAGCCCGGCAGGGTCGGTGCCGCGGATGGTCAGTGCGACGCCGTCGTGGCCGACCTCCAGTCCTTCGCGCGTGAGGGCTACGGCCAGGGTGTTCATGATTCTGTCCCCTCGCCAGGGGAACAGGAGGGTGTCGTTGCCCCAGCCGAGGATCGCGTGGCCGTTTAATGCGTACCTGTGGAAGGCTGCGCGTCCTTCTTCGAGAAGTGCTTGGGCCTGGCGGTCGAGGTAGCGCGGCGTCTCGGTTGTTGTGTAGATCGTGCGCATGCGTTGTCGGACGGCGTCGGCGACTTCGCCGCCACTTCCTGAGAAGCTCGGGGGCCGGCCACCACCGGATCTGACCAGGTCGATGACTTTCTGCCGGGTGTCAATCGCGACGATCTTCCAGCGTCGGCCGCTGAAGATCAGCAGCATTCCTGGGGTGATCGGGTTGTCGACAGGCAGCGATCCGATGGTGCGGCCGTCCGCGACGAGGCGGAACTCCTCCGGGGTCGTGAAGGCCGTGTAGAAGCTGTAGTGGTTGACGAGGCGGTCGCCGACGCTGCCGGGCAGCAGAAGTCCTTGCGAGTCTTGTGTGAGCAGGTCCTGCTTGCCCATGCAGCGCAGGAGAGCGATGAAGGTGCTCTTGTCGACGCGTGCGAACGGGCCGTGTCCGCACAATGCGTCGTAGAGCTGTTGAGGGTGTGCGCCGCCGCGTTGGGCGATGACCGACAGGATCTGTTGGGTGAGGGTCGACAGGTGCATGCTCGCGGTGTCCGGTGGCTCGTACCACTTGGCGAGCAGCAGGTCGACCATTGCGACGCTTTGGACGAGCTGGCTGCGCAGCGTGTCGGCGGGGGGTGTGCGGTCGGTGAGTTCGGGTTCCGAGACGTACATCCGCAGCACGGCGGGCTGGTCGGCTCGGCGTCCGGAGCGGCCGAGTCGCTGCCGCATCCCAGCGACGCTGGCCGGTGCTCCGATCTGGGCTACCGAGTCCACGGAGCCGATGTCGATTCCCATTTCCAGAGTTGAGGTGCAGATCGCGGTGACCGGCGTGGTGCGGTCTTTGAGTCGTGCTTCGACGTGCTCGCGGATTTCTTTCGAGAGGTTGCCGTGGTGCGGGAGGAACTCGCTGGGGACGTTGTTGTTCCTGCAGCGCCGGTCGAGCATGTCGGTGTAGAGCTCGACGGCGCTGCGGGAGTTGGCGAAGACGAGGTTGTCGCTTCCCCGCAGGGTACGGAAGAGGTGGTCGGCGATCCCAGCCTTGTCCCACGATTCTTCCTCGTCGTCGGAGTCAGAGGTGGCGGTGCCGGATGGAGGTGCGGCGGGCGCCCTACCGGGGGGAGACGGGGCGGCGGCGACATAGCCCCGAAGCTGCAGTCGTATCTCTCGAGCGTCATCGTCGGACGCGATCACGGTGACGGCGTCGCCGCAGCCCGGGCGGAGGAATTCTGCCGCTGCGGTGAAGTCGCCGAGGGTGGCCGACAAGGCGATCCGCGGGATTCTGCGCCGCAGGACAAGGTCCACCCGATGCAGCAGTGATTGCAGTTGGGCGCCGCGTTCGGTGCCGATGAACGCGTGCAGCTCGTCGATGACGACGTGGCTGATGTCGCCGAGGATGCGAGCGACCTTGTCCCCGTGGTTGACGAAAAGTGACTCCAGCGACTCGGGCGTGATCAGCAGAATTCCGTCTGGCTCGCGCAGAACCCGCGACTTGCGTGATCCCGCCACGTCGCCATGCCACCGGTGGACCGGAACGTCGAGCCGTTCGCACAGGTGGGCGAGCCGCTCGTACTGGTCGTTGATCAGCGCCTTGAGTGGCCCGACGTAGAGCGCGCAGACTCCGGCGACGTCGTCGCTCGCTTCCCGCCGAGTTGCCGTGGCTGAGCAGATTGGCAACCAGGCTGCTTCAGTCTTCCCGCTGGCGGTCGCGGCAGCGATGATGATGTCGGTGCCACCCGCGAGGATCGGCCGAGCGGCGCGTTCCTGCGCGTCCCGCAGTTGGTCCCAGCCTTGATCGTGGATCCACCGCTGCACTTTGGGGTGCAGGAGGTGGAATGCCGACGATGGGACGGCAGCGCTCGAAGGCTCGGCTGTTGTCGTGGGCTGCCGCTGGGGGTCAGAGGCGGAAGGAAGCAAGTTCGTCGTCATCGGGAGGCAGTTGGCTGGCGGCCACCGTTACGGCCGGCGCGTGGGAGAAGCCCTGGCCTCCCGTGGAGGCGGATTCTCCTCGGCGTTCGTCGGTAGGCCGGACAGTTGGGTCGCTGGCGTCGTCGAGGGGATCCAGGTCGGGGTCCGTCTCGGCGGCGATGTGGATCGCGCCGATGAGGGAACGCCAGTCCTGTCCGGGGTTCTGTTCGAGGATCGCGAGCAGATCCAGAAAACTCTTGATGGTGTTACGCGGTGTGCGGAAGTAGGCGTCCCCGATGCGGGACGCGCAGTGGTTCATGTAGGCGTGTAAGGCTTCGTCGGGCAGGAGGTAGGCCGCCGGGTCGCCGGCGGCGTAGACGTGGCGCAGCTTGGCCAGCAGGACGTAGAAGTCCTCAGGTGACAGGTTGGCCAGGCGCAGAACCGGACCGGAATAGTCGACGAGCCCGGCGGTGGCGTAGGTGTTCTCGGCCAAGCGGGACTGCAGCGCGGCATAGGAGTAGAGGCCGCGACGAGTGTCGAGCAGGAAATCGGGTGTTCCGCCGAAGAGGAACCCGAGGCCTGACGCGGTTCCTTGCAGGCTGTCGTTCAGGATGCGCAGGATCTGCTCATAGTTGGCGTTGCGGGCCTGGGAGTTCGCCAGCTTGTACAGGTTGACCATCTCGTCAAGGCAGACGAGCAGACCGTCGTAGCCGGCCAGGCGGACGAACCGGGACATCAACTTGAGGTGGTCGTAGAAGGATGCGTCGTCGACGACGGTGCGCACGCCGAGGGCGTTGCGGGCGTCGGTTCGGGTGGAGAACTCACCGCGCAGCCACCTGACGGCGTCGATCTTGAGTTGCTCGTTGCCGGTGTCGTGGCCCTGCCAGTACTTGGCGATGACGTCGGCGAAGTCGTAGCCGCCCGTCAATTCGCTGAGCGCGTCGAGGCGGACGCGGATGATCACCTGCGGGTTCTGGCCGGTGTCGCGTGCCTCGGCCAGCGCTTGGGTCACGAACCGTTCGACGACGCTGGCCAGCGCGCCGCCGTCAGGCTTGGCGCGGGTGGCCATGTTGCGCATCAGTTCGGCGTACAGGCTGCGTGCTTGCCCGCCGGTGGCATGCAGCCGGCGGTCGGGTGACAGGTCCGCGTGGACGGTGACCAGACGCTTCTCCAGCGCGATGGAGCGGATCAGGTGCAGGAAGAACGTCTTGCCCGAGCCGTACTCACCGATGACGAAACGGCTGCCGGCCCCTCCGTCGGCAATGCGGGTGATGTCGGCGACAAGAGCCTGCACCTCCGCAGCCCGACCCACCTGGACGTGCTGCTGCCCGGCGCGCGGCACCACTCCCGCGCGTAGCGACTGGAGGATCGCGTCGCGCTCGCGGGGCCTGATACGGGTGCCCGGGCCGGTGGGGGTAGTAACGCTCATCGCACTAGCTCCTGAAGCGCATAGTCGTTGATCACAATGTCGTCATCGCCCTCGACGACAGGTTCCCCCGCAGCGTCCATGGCGACCTCGTTGATCAGGTCCAACGCTCCAGCCGGCATCACACCGTGCCGCTCGGCGAGGTCCTCATAAGCCGCGCGGGTCCACCTCGGCTGAGCGGCCAGGGACCGCAGGAGTTCGCTGTGCACGGCGTCCAAGCCGGGGACGAGGGCCTGCGTGGTGGGCTGTCCTGTCGGTTCGGCGGGGCGGGCAGCGGGCATTGTGGCTGGCTGGGGCGCAGGGGCTTCCTCGTCAGTGAAGATGGTCGACAGGAGCGCCGAGACGGCCGCCGTCTCGGCCAGCTTCGCGGCGATGACGTCTTCGTCGAGGACGACACCGGAAGCCCCTGGCGGAACTCGTTGACCGTTGCCCTGGGTAGGTGACCCGTGGGCCGCCGGTGGTGCGGGCGGCAGCGTATATCCCGCCGGTGCAGGCCCCGCCGGGCGCACGACGACGGGCCCTGCGGCTGGGGGCGGAGCCGCCGCGGAGGAGGCGGCGGGACCGGTGACCTGTTGGTGAAGGCGGCCGTAGATGAGGTTCGGATCAAGACCGAGGAGCTTGTAGATCTTCGTGAGACTCGTAACCTCCTCCGGCGAGATGACTCCGTCGGCGGCGGCTACCGTGATCAAAAAGTCGCCGATGGTCTCACGTTGGTCGGCCCGGAGCAGATCGAGGCGCTTCTTCAAGCCGGTGAGCTTGACGCCGGTGACCGCAAGCCACCGTAGGTGCGCCTGCAGGCGGGTTCTCTCGGGGGCTGTCAGATGCAGCGCGGCTTGGAGGTGGGCTGTCAGGTGATGCTGCTCGTGGTCGCTGATGGTGCCGTCCGAAGCGCTGACCGCGACCGCGAGGTGCAGCAGGGTGGCTGCGGCGGTGTAGGCGGGCGTTGCGGTATGCGGGGCGTCGGCGGTAGTGCGAAACAGGACGGCAGAACCGGCAGATAGTGTCGATCCGCCGAGGCGGACGTCCGGCTCCACACCGACGCCGATACGCCCGAGGAGTTGGGCGAGGGACACCGCCTCAGCCTTGGTCATCTTCTCGGGCTGAGCCGTTGGCCAGAAGGCGATGAGGTCCGCCGCGTCTACGACGACGTGCGTTTCATCTGCCAGGCGAGCGTCGCACCAGGCGCGCAGGGCGTCGACCTGCCCTGCCTGTTGGTCAAGCAGCTCGGCAGGCAGCACTGCTGCTGCGGCAAGCGATCCCCGACCATCCGGATTACGGCCAAGCCATCGGCTGTAGGCATCCAGGTCGTCGGTGACGGCATCGACGAGTTCAGTCAGCTTGCGCGCCGGTCCGGCGAGTTCGACGACGTCAGGCAGATCGAGCCGCACGTTGGCGCTGGCGATACCCGCACTGGCCGCACGGTAGGTCACCTCGATTCGTGCCTTGCCCGGCCTGACACGGAAGCCGTCCTTGAACCGTTCCGCGTACCGTCTGACGAACAGATGGTCGAACTCTTCTGGACAACGTGTCTGCGGCGTGCGTGGGTACAGCGACGGCAGATACCACGCCCAGGCACGGGCCCACGCGGCTGGTACGGGAGTGCCGCTGGCGGCGAATTTACCCAGCGCGAGCCGGAGCTGCATCGGGATGGGCCACCGGTCAGGCACGAGTTCCGGTGGCTGTCCTTCACTGACGTCGGACTCGGCCGCGCCGATCAACTCGAGAACCTCGAGAAGCCTGCTGGCGTAGGAGCGGAACGAGCTGTTGGCACCATAGATGGCAAGGAGCCGACGGACCTCGGCGGCGATCGCCGGTAACTCCCGCCGCAGCGCCCGGTCGTTCGGCATGTCGACCAGAACGCGCCGCTCAAGGCCGTAGAAGAAGAGGAAGACGTAACCAATGGGCACGGCGCCGTAGCGGCGGCCATCGGCTAGCCACGTCAGGTAGGCGGCCCTGCTGCTCGCAGGGAGTGTGGCGTACGACGGCCAGTAGTCCAGCCCGCTCCCGTCCCAGTCGGGGCGATTCCTGTCGATCCGAAGCATCGGGTCAATGAGCGCAGGCTCGGCCCGGCCATTGGGAGCTGTCAGATGCTTGCCGACATAGAGAAGACCTCCCGGGATCGGGTACCCAGCAACGGTCGTCGGCTGCCCGGCTGGAACCCAGATCGCCTGTTGGCTCGCAGCCGGGACCGGCGGACCTACCTGCCTGGGTGTCGTCGCGTGGGGCCACGCGGGTGCAGGCTGACCCGCTACCACTCCAGTGGCTGGGCCTGGTCCCTGATGCTGCGGTGCGCTACGTCGGAACCTGTCGAAGAAACCCACACAACCCCCACTACCCATGACCGGCGACGCTTGTCGCCATGCCAGTCAGGCACCGCCTGCTCCTGGACCCGCCAAACCTCGCATATGTCCGCCACATCCCGGGTGCGAGCGAATGGAGCGGACCAAAGCCTAGGTTGTGACCCATCGTGGCGAGGACCGTACTTTCGGTCGGAAAGCGGCACTGATGGATCAGGGACCGTGGATCTGATGTCCGCCCAGGACAGTCGGCCCCGGACACCGCAACGCTGGCCGCCGCCCGATCAATGACTGGATGGGCGATCGAGGGTCGGCAGGGGTGGCAATCGTTGATCGTGACGTCACCTCGCACTATGCCGCCGCCGGCAGAGAGGCGGGCCGGGGTGACCGCAGCCGGAGTGGGGGGGTCGGTGGCCGCGCGGGTGAGGTGGTGAACCAGCCGCGAAACGTGGACGACCGGGGTGCGACCACGGCGGCGTGTCCATGCGCTCGCCAGGTCGTGGCTGGGGTGGCGGCTGGCCGCGGTGGGCGGGCCAGGTCCATGGCTCGGCGGGCGGTGCGGGCGGCGGCGCACATGCCGCGCTGGCCGGCGCACTGTAGGTTGCGGCAGTTGCCGCGGTTGTCGGGCTGGTGCGCGCCGATGACGTCGAGGGCGAGCCGCCACAGGAGTGGGTCGGTCACATCGTCGGGGATCACGGCGAGCTTGCTGAGGCGTTCACGAGGCATGGCGGGAGCCCTTCGTCGATGGGTCATGTCGTCCGCCAAGGAGGGGCGGATGGACAACGGACACGATCGACGCTCACCTTTGGCGGAAGGTCAAGTCGTCTCGCCTGGCGGCTATCCGGGGCTGGCGGCGTGGAGGCATGCGTGGCCGAGAATCCGCTGGTCGTTGGTGTGCGGAGGGGCATGGCGGCGGTTCGAGCAGTCCCTCGATCGCCGGCGGCAAGATTCGGTAACGCTGGTCGACGAGACGCCGCGCGGGCTGATACGGCGTTTGTCAGGCTGGCGGCGCTCTACGACGACGCGGTCGCTCCGCCGTCGGTGACGCCTGTGGATGCCACAGCGTGATCCGGCTTTGGCCTGTCGTCGGCACCGCCGATCGTGGCCCCTCAGAGGCTCGCGGATGGAACGTCCGCCGACCAACCAGGCCCGACCGGCGAGGGCACGGCCGAGGCCAGCGCGCCGGTGACGTTTCGTACTGTGCAGGCGGTGGTGGCGACGGTTCTCGGTGGAAGAGGTGAGCGGTGGCGCGTACCTGGCTGTCCGTACGGGTCGAGTTGGTCTCCGGTCGCGGCGTCGACCTGTGGCCTCGGCCAGGCAGGGTCTTCGCGGCGAGCCGGTCGCATACCTTCGCCCAGCTCGCTGACGCAATCGATGTGGCGTTCGCCCGTTGGGACCTGGCCCACATGCACATGTTCACGCTGGCCGACCAGACCCAGCTCACGCCGCTTGAGCTGTGGGACGGGGAGGCCCCCGAGGGCAGCGTCGACAGCGACCGGACCAAGCTGAGTCGCCTGGGTGGCGGTGAGCAGTTCGCGTACGTGTTCGACTTCGGTGACGACTGGGCGCACCTGTGCACCGTTGCCGAGTCCCGCATCGACCCGCTGGAGACGCTCGGCGTCCTGCCCAGCGAGCCGATGCCGTACTTCGGGTGGGGTGACCTGCCCGATCAGTACGGACGGCGTTGGGACGGCGACG
>NZ_JAPDPH010000159.1 GCF_026013475.1 Micromonospora yasonensis
CACTGAGCGTGCCGCCACCGTCACCGCGGCACACCGGACCGTACCGCACGTCAATCGCGCCTGTCGATGCCCTGTGGACAACGCCGGAAGGCGATGGTCAGCACCGCCCGGTGGGCGGATCAACCCCGCCAGAGGGCGAGCATCATCGCCTCCACCGCGATCCGCGGCTTGACGTTCGCCTCGATCGCCGCCCGGCACTCCAGCACGGCTTCCAGCCGGCGCAGCACCCCCTCGGCGTCCCACTTCTGCGCGCCGGCCCCGGCCATCGCCGCGGTGTCGGTGTGCACCGGGGCGACCGGGGCCCGCAGCGCCATGGTCAGCGCGTCGCGGTAGAAGCCGGCGAGGTCGACCAGCGCCCGGTCGAGCGCGTCCCGCTGGGCCCGGGTGGCCCGCGACTTCTGCCGCTTCTCCAAGTCCTTGAGCTGGCCGGCGGCACCGCGCATGGCACCCGCCGCGCCCCGGCCGGTGCCGCCCGCGCCGAGCGCGGTCTGCAACGCGGTCCGCTCCGCCTCGTCGATCTCGGCGACGGACGCGGCGGCCTCCGCCTCGGCGGCCTCGATCAGCGCGGACGCGGCGTCGAACGCGGCGCCCACCCCGGTCAGCCGGCGCGGCACGGCGAGCACGGCGTCGCGGCGCTGCCGGGCCTCCGGGTCGCGGGCCAGCCGCCGGGCCCGGCCCACGTGCCCCTGCGCGGCCGCCGCGGCCCAGCCGGCCACGTCGGGCGCGATGCCGTCGCGGCGGACGAGCACCTCAGCCACCGCGCCGGCCGGCGGCTGCCGCAGCGGTACGACCCGACAGCGCGACCGGATGGTCACCGAGATGTCGTCCGGGTGGGTGGACGGGGCGCAGAGCAGGAAGACGGTACGCGGCGGCGGCTCCTCGATCGCCTTGAGCAGCGCGTTGCCGGCCGCCTCGGTGAGCCGGTCGGCATCCTCGATGATGACGATCTGCCAGCGTCCGCCGGACGGGGTGCTCGCCGCCCGGAGCACCAGGGCACGCATCTCGCTGACGCCGATGGAGAGCCCCTCGGGCACCACCAGCCGGACGTCGGCGTGGGTCCCGGTCAGGGTGGTGTGACAGCCGGGGCAGGTGCCGCAGCCGGTGCCGTGCACGCACTGCAACGCGGCGGCGAAGGCCCGGGCGGCCACCGAGCGACCGGAACCGGGTGGCCCGGTGAAGATCCAGGCGTGGGTCATGCCGGCACCGGGGTTGCCATCGGCGCTCGTCGCCGCCGCCGGGTCGTCGGGCCCCGCCGGCTCGGTGTCGAACTCGTCGGCGAGCACGTCCAGTTCGTCGTAGGCGTCTTCCGCGTCCGGGCCGGGCGTCGCCGGTCCGGCCGCCCGGCTGGCCGGCGCGGCGGCGGCGCGCAGCAGTGCGGCGGCCGAGGCGGCGGCCCGGCGCAGCGTCGCCACCGCCTCCTCCTGCCCGACCAGGTCCGCGAAGACGTCCGCCATCAGGTGGGGCGCTCCATCCGCACCAGCTCCGCGTCGGATAACTCGGGCTGGACCGAGGTGTCCGGGCCATGGGCCGGGCGGGGGTGCACGATGCCGGCCGGGTCGACCAGGAACTCGTCCACCCGTCGGGCCACCGCCATGGCGATCTCCTCGGCCGGGCGGGAGGCGTCGAGCACCAGGTAGCGCTTGGGGTCGGCGGCGGCCAGGTCGAGGAAGGCGTACCGGACCCGCTCGTGGAACGCGATCGACTCGGCTTCCAGCCGGTCGGCGCCCTCGTTGCGGGACTCGACCCGGGACAGCCCGGTGTGCGGGTCGACGTCGAGGAGCACCACCAGGTCGGGCTTGAGCCCGCCGGTGGCCCACGAGGAGAGCCAGGAGACCTCCTGCACCGGCAGCGTACGGCCGGCCCCCTGGTAGGCCAGGGACGAGTCGACGTACCGGTCGCTGATCACCACCGCGCCCCGGACCAGCGCCGGCCGGACCACGGTGGCGACGTGGTGCGCCCGGTCGGCCGCGTAGAGCAGCGCCTCGGCGCGCGCCGAGGGGGCCTCGTCGCCGGCGTTCTCCAGCACCAGCGAGCGGATCCGCTCGCCGACCGCCGTGGCTCCCGGCTCCCGGGTGACCACCACGTCCCGGCCCTGCTCGCGCAGGCGCTCGGCGAGCGCGGTGAGCTGGGTGGACTTGCCGGCCCCCTCGCCGCCCTCGAAGACCACGAAGAGGCCGCTGGAGACGAAGTGCTCGGTCGGCATCAGCGGGCGACCGCGGATCGAGCCCCAGAGGTCGGCCAGGACCGGCACGCCCTTCTTGTCGTCCATCTGGCCGAAGGCGCTGATCCCGGCGAAGATGCCGGCCGCGCCGGCGGCGAGCAGCAGCAGGCGGGTCGAGGAGACCGAGATGCCGAGGTCGGCGATGGTCAGCCTGCGCGAGCCGCCGACGCCGACCAGGAGGCTGCTCAGCGCGATGGCGAGGATCAGCACCAGCCGGGTGCCGATCTGCACCACCGCGAAGACCCGGCCGCGTACCTCGTCGGCGACCTCGCCGCCGAGCAGGGTGGTGCCGGCCAGGAAGGCCATGCCGGCGCCCGCGCCGACCAGGATCGCGCCGAGCATCGCCATGGAGAGGTGGATGGCGAAGGCGAGCACCAGCACCGAGGCGCTGGCCAGCACGATGCTCATGCCGAACCAACGCCGCCGGGACATCTCCCGGACGATCAGCGGGCCGGCCCCGATGCCGATCGCCAGGCCGATGAAGATGGCGCCGAAGAGCAGATAGAAGGCGGCGTCACCGGCGCCGAGCGAGGCGGCGAAGAACTTGGCCGTGCCGATGACGATGCCGCCGCCGGCGAACGCCCCGAAGATGCCCAGCACCAGCCCGCGGACCAGCGGCGTCTGTCGGATGAACGTCCAGCCCTCGGTGAACTGGCGCATCATGCTCTGCTCGGTGCGCTCGCGCTCGCCGGTCCGGCCCTGGCTGATCTCCCTGATCCCGAAGGCCACCACCAGCGCCGTGGCGAGCCGGGAGAACGAGTTGACCCAGAGCGCGAGTTGGGCCGGCTCGGCCCAGTTGGGGATCTCCCCGCCGGTCACCGCGCGGATGCTGCGGTCCAGCACGGAGAGGCTGACCGCGGCGAGCACCGGGGTGAGGCCGTACGTGGTGATGAGGGTGAGCTGGTTGGCGGTCTCCAGCCGGGCGCGCGGGATCAGGTTGGGGACCGCGGCCTCCTTGGCCGGGATCCACATCAGGGTGATCGTCTCGATCAGGAAGGTCGCGATCAGCGCCCACGTGACCACCAGCGCGCCGCTGGTGCCGATGAGCGCGAGCAACGGGATGGAGGCGAAGAGGAGGAAGCGCAGGACGTCGCAGATGACCATCGTCCAGCGCCGGTCGAACCGGTCGGCGAAGACGCCGGCCACCGGGCCGAGCAGGAGTGCCGGCAGCAGCCGGATCGCGATCAGGCTGCCGAAGGCGGCACCCTTGGCGGTGCTGCCGGAGACCTGGGCGGCGGCGAAGACGGAGGTGGCGAGCAGGCCGAGCCAGTCGCCGAAGGAGGCCGCGCCGAGCACGATCCAGAGCCGGCGGAACGGTCGGATGCGCAGCACCGAGCGGATCGCGGCGGCTCCGGACCGGTCGGCCTGCGCCCCGGGCGCCGACACGCCGGGCGACTCGCCGTTCTTCTGACTTTCGATGGCGGTACCTCCACGTGCCGACCCAGCGCTGGGCCTCTCCGGTGGAACACTCTAGTCGCGGCGAGAAGCGTCCCCCTCCGCGACATTCGCCTGCTCGCTGAGCCTAGGCCGCCGGTACCACCGCCCGCAGCCCGGACATACGCGAGGGTATTTCGCATTGACCCCCAGACAGTTAGCGTGCAAACCGTGGCCACCGACAGTGACAAACTTCGCGATCGTCTCGAACGTGCGACCGCACACCTCGACCCGCCGTACGCCGTGGTCGATCTGTCCGCGTTCGATGCCAACGCGGACGCGCTGGTCGGCCGCGCCGCCGGCAAGCCGGTACGGGTCGCCAGCAAATCCGTCCGGGTACGCGACCTGCTGACCCGGGTGCTGGACCGCCCCGGCTGGCGAGGCGTGATGGCGTTCACCCTGCCCGAGGCGATCTGGCTGGTCCGTACCGGCGTCAGCGACGACGTGCTGGTCGCGTATCCGACCGCCGACCGGAACGCGCTCGCCGAGCTGGCCGCCGATCCGGTGCTCGCCGACGCGGTGACGCTGATGGTCGACGACACCGCCCAGCTCGACCTGGTCGACCGGGTGTGCCCGCCCGGCCGGCGGCCACCGCTGCGGCTCTGCGTCGACCTGGACGCCTCCTGGCGACCGATGGGCGGCCGGGTGCACGTGGGGGTCCGCCGCTCCCCGGTGCACAGCGCCGAAGCAGCCGGCGGCTTCGCCGCCGCCGTCACCGGTCGGCCGGGGTTCCGGCTGGTCGGGCTGATGTCGTACGAGGCGCAGATCGCGGGACTCGGCGACGCGCCACCCGGGCAGTCGGTGCTCGGTACCGCGATCCGGGTCGCGCAGCGCGGGTCGTACCGGGAACTGCTGGCCCGGCGCGCGGCAGCGGTCGCCGCGGTACGCGAGCACGCCGACCTGGAGTTCGTCAACGGCGGCGGCACCGGGAGCGTGGCCGCCACCAGCGCCGACCCCGCGGTCACCGAGATCACCGCGGGATCCGGCCTGTACGGGCCGACGCTCTTCGACGCGTACCGGGCCTGGCGTCCGATTCCGGCGGCGTTCTTCGCCTGTGCGGTGGTCCGCCGGCCGGGGCCCGGGCTGGCCACCGTGCTCGGCGGCGGTTGGATCGCCTCGGGCCCGGCCACCGACAGCCGGCTGCCCCGGCCGTGGCTGCCGGCGGGACTGAAGCTCCTCGGGGCCGAGGGCGCGGGTGAGGTGCAGACCCCGCTCGCCGGCGCGGCGGCGACCGCCCTGCGGGTCGGTGACCGGGTCTGGTTCCGCCACGCCAAGGCCGGCGAGCTGTGCGAGCGCGTCAACGAGCTGCACCTGGTCGACGGGGATGCGGTGATCGCGATCGTGCCGACCTACCGCGGCGAGGGCCACGCGTTCCTGTAGGAAATGGTGACGGCGGGCCCCGGCGCACCTCGGGAACCCGCCGCTCGTCGTCCTGCCCGGTCGCCCCCGGGCGTCGCACCTTTACCTCATCGCCGTCCGCACCAGAACGGCGACCGCACCACTCAGTTCGGCTGGGTGGCCTCGGTCCGGTCGTCGACCTGCCGGTGCAGGTACTCCCGGATCAGCGCCTTCGCCTCGACCAGCACCCGGTCGTCGCCCTCCGGCTTGCGACGGAACGCCAGCTTGATCAGGGCGTCCGCCGCCTCCACCGCGATCTCCAGGTGGAACCGGAGGTCGGGTACGCCGGCCAGACCGAAGCGCTCGGTGAGCACCCGGGCGAGCTGGTCGGCGATGACCCCGTTGTTGTCCCGCTGCTCATCGAGCAGATGCAGGTCGACCACGTCGCCGAAGTGCAAGGTACGGAACCCGGGGACCGTGCGGTGCATCGAGATGTACTCGTCGATCGCCGCGTCGACGCCGTCCCACCAGTGGGTCAGGTCGTCGGAGGCGAACCGCTCGTCGAGCCGCTGGAGGTAGGACTCCATCGTGCGCAGCGTCAACGCCTGCACGATCGCCCGCTTGTCCGGAAAGAACTGGTAGACCGACCCGATCGCCACCTCGGCGCGCTCGGCGAGCAGAGTCGTGGTCAGCCCCTCGTACCCCACCTCGTCGACGAGCTCAGCGCAGGCGTCCAACATCCGCTGGACCCGCGCGACACTTCGACCCTGCACCGGTACCCGGCGCAGCGGCCCGGTCGTGGCGGCTGGTGTGGACACTCGGCGCCACCCCCCTTCGACGGATGAACATATCTGCACGTCACGAGTCTGTGACTACCGGTACAACGAGCGGGCACGGATTGCGGTATTTACCAGGCAGAACGTTCCTGATATGAAGTCAGTTCATATTCATGTCGAGGAGCGTGGATGTCCAGTACGCCAGCAGTCTGGTCCAACTGGGCCGGCAATCAGCGAAGCACCGCCGCCCTCGTGGTACGCCCCCGGACCGTCGAGGAGGTGGCCGCGTCGGTCCGCGCCGCCACCGCCGCCGGCCGAACGATCCGGGCGACGGGCAGCGGGCACTCGTTCACCGGGGCGGCCCTCACCGACGGGCACCGGCTCGACCTGGCCGACCTGGACACCGGTACCCAGGTCGACACCGCCCGCCGGCTGGTCACCGTACCGGCCGGGATGACGCTGCACGCCCTCAACGAACTGCTCGCCGCGCATGGGCTGGCCCTACCCAATCTCGGCGACATCGACGCCCAGACGGTGGCCGGGTCGCTCTCCACCGGCACCCACGGCACCGGAGGGAAGCTGGGTTGCCTCTCCACCTTCGTGGTCGGGCTGACCCTGGTCACCGGGACCGGTGAGGTGCTGCGCTGCTCCGCCGACGAGCACCGGGATGTCTTCGCCGCCGCCCGGGTCGGGCTCGGCGCGGTCGGCGTGCTGGTCGAGTTGACCCTGCGCTGCGTCGACGCCTTCGTGCTCCACGCGCACGAGCGCCCGGCGGTGCTCGCCGAGGTGCTCGGCGACCTGCCCGGGCTGATCGAGCAGCACGACCACGTCGAGTTCTACTGGTTCCCGTACACCGCGCGGGTGCAGGTCAAGACCAATGACCGGGTCCCCGCCGACGACCGGCCGCTGCCCCGCTGGCGCGGCTGGCTGGACGACGAGTTCCTGGCCAACACCGTCTTCGCGGGCGCCTGCCGGCTCGGCCGGGCCGTCCCGGCGCTCGTCCCGGGCATCAGCGCGGTCTCCGCCCGAGCGCTCACCCAACGCACCTACACCGGCCGCTCCGACCGGGTGTTCTGCACCCCGCGCCGGGTCCGCTTCGTGGAGATGGAGTACGGCCTCCCCCGCGCCGCCCTGCCCACGGCACTCGACGAGTTGCGCCGGATCGTGGACGGCCTGCCGTTCAAGGTGCAGTTCCCGGTCGAGGTGCGGTTCACCGCCGCCGACGACATCTGGCTCTCCCACGGGTACGGGCGGGACTCCGCGTACCTCGCCATCCACCAGTACGTCGGCGCGCCGTACGAGCCGTACTTCCGGGCGTTCGAGGAGGTGGCGGCGGACCTGGGCGGCCGGCCGCACTGGGGCAAGCTGCACTACCGGGACGCCGCGTCGCTCGCCCCCGCGTACCCGAAGTTCGGGGATTTCCTGGCCGTCCGCGACCGCCTCGACCCGGACCGCCGCTTCACCAACCCCTACCTGCGCCAGGTCCTCGGCGACTGACCGCCGAGATCTTGGAGGGAACCGGCCCGGGGGCCGTTTCCCTTCCAAGATCTCGATGCCAAGCGGCGCTACTCCTTGGCGGGGGCGGCCTTCTTGGCGGGGGCCTTCTTCGCGGTGGTGGCCTTCGCCGTGGTGGTCTTCCTGGCGGCCGTGGACTTGGCGGCGGCGGTCTTCTTCGCCGCCGTCTTCTTGGCCGGAGCGGCCTTCTTCGCCGCTGCCTTCTTCGGGGCCGGACCCTTCGCCCGCTTCTCGGCGAGCATCTCGGAGGCCTCCTCCAGGGTCAACGCCTCCGGGGTCTGCCCGCGCCGCAGCGACGCGTTGGTCTCACCGTCGGTGACGTACGGCCCGAACCGGCCGTCCTTGATCACCAGCGGCTTCTCGGTCAGCGGGTCGGCGCCCATCTCCCGCAGCGGCGGCGCGGCGGCCCGACGCTGGCGGGCCTTCGGGGCGGCCAGCAGCGCGAGCGCCTCGTCCAGCGTGACGGTGAACATCTTGTCTTCCGAGTCCAGCGAGCGGAACTCGTCACCGCGCTTGACGTACGGGCCGTAGCGGCCGTTGTTGGCGAAGATCTCGTTGCCCTCGGCGTCGGTGCCGATCAGCCGGGGCAGGCTGAGCAGCTTCAGCGCCTCCTCGAAGCTGAGCGAGTCCGGCGACTGCGACCGCAGCAGCGAGGACTTCCGCTCGCCGCTGGCGACGTACGGGCCGAACCGGCCGGACTTGAGCAGGATCGGCTCGCCGGTGGCCGGGTCGTCGCCGAGCTTGCGCTCGCCCCCGCCGCCGAGGAACAGCTCGTGCACCTTCGCCGGGGTCAGCTCGTCCGGCGCCAGCCCCTCGGGGATCGGCGCGCGGTCGCCCGGGGCACCACCCTCCTCGCCCTCACCGGCGGGTGCGGGCTGCTCGCCCGGCAGCGCCCGCTGCAGGTACGGCCCGTACCGGCCGACCCGGACCACGACCTCGCGCCCCTCCTCGTCGGTGAAGAGCGGGATCGAGTTGACGCTGCGCGCGTCGATGTCGCTGAGGTTCTCGGTGACCAGCTTCTTCAGCCCGCCGGCGTGGGCGATCGCCTGGTCACCGGTGCCGTTGGCGCTGCCGAAGTAGAAGGAGGTGAGGAAGTCGACCGCGGCGTGGTCACCGCCGGCGATCTCGTCCAGCTCGTTCTCCATGCTGGCGGTGAAGTCGTAGTCGATCAGACGCGGGTAGTGCCGCTCCATCAGCCCGATCACCGCGAACGCCAGGAACGACGGGATCATCGCCTGACCCCGCTTGAACACGTAGCCACGGTCCTGGATGGTCTGCATGATCGACGCGTACGTCGACGGGCGGCCGATGCCCAGTTCCTCCAGCGCCTTGACCAGCGACGCCTCCGTGTAGCGGGCGGGCGGCTGGGTGTGGTGCCCCTGCGCCGCCAGCTCCTCGGCGGTCAGCGGCTGGTCCTTGACCAGGGTGGGCAGCCGCCGCTCGGCGTCCTCGGCCTCGGCGTTCTCGTCGTCGCTCGACTCGACGTACGCGCGCAGGAAGCCGGGGTCGGTGATGGTCTTGCCGGTCGCGCCGAAGTCGGCCTCTTCCTGGCTGGCGGAGATCGCCCGGATCCGCACCGACACGCTGGAGCCGACCGCGTCGGTCATCTGCGAGGCGATGGTGCGCCGCCAGATCAGCTCGTAGAGCCTGAACTCCTCGCCGGACAGCTCCTTGGCCACGTCACCGGGAGTGCGGAAGTTGTCCCCCGCCGGGCGGATCGCCTCGTGCGCCTCCTGCGCGTTCTTCACCTTGCCGGTGTAGCGGCGCGGCTCCGGCGGCACGCTGCGCTCGCCGTACAGCTCGACGATCTGCCGGCGGGCCGCCGCGATGGCGGTCTCCGACAGGTTCACCGAGTCGGTACGCATGTAGGTGATGTAGCCGTTCTCGTACAGCCGCTGCGCGGTGCGCATCGTCTGCTGGGACGAGAACCGCAGCTTGCGGGCCGCCTCCTGCTGGAGCGTGGAGGTGATGAACGGCGCGTACGGGCGCCGGCGGTAGGGCTTCTCCTCGACCCGGGTGACGGTGAACGGGCGCCCCTCCAGGCGGGCGGCGAGCCCCCGGGCCCCGCCCTCGTCCAGGTGGACCACCCCGGCACCCGACTTCACGCGACCCGTGGTCGGCTCGAAGTCCTTGCCGGTGGCGATCCGGTCGCCGTTCAGCGCGATCAGGGTGGCGTTGAAGCTGCGCGGCCCCTCGCCCGGGTTCGCCACGGCCAGCGTGGCCAGGATGTCCCAGTACTCGGCCGTGCGGAAGGCCATCCGCTGCCGCTCCCGCTCGACCACGATCCGGGTCGCCACGGACTGCACCCGGCCCGCCGAGAGCTTCGGCATGACCTTCTTCCACAGCACCGGGGAGACCTCGTAGCCGTACAGCCGGTCGAGGATGCGCCGGGCCTCCTGCGCGTCGACCAGGTCCCGGTCGATCTCGCGCGGGTTGGCCACCGCGGCCTGGATGGCCGGCTTGGTGATCTCGTGGAAGACCATCCGCCGGACCGGCACCTTGGGCTTGAGCGTCTCCACCAGGTGCCAGGCGATCGCCTCGCCCTCGCGGTCCTCGTCCGTCGCCAGGAAGATCTCGTCGACCTCCTTGGCCAGCTTGGTCAGCTTGCTGATCTGCTGCTTACGGTCGGCCGAGACCACGTAGAGGGCGTGGAAGCCGTTGTCGACGTCCACCCCGAGCCGGGCCCACGGCTCGCCCTTGTACCGGGCCGGCACGTCGGCGGCGTTGCGCGGGAGGTCACGGACATGGCCGAAGCTTGCCTCCACGACGTATCCCGGGCCGAGGTAGCCCGAGATCGTCTTGGCCTTCGCCGGTGACTCGACGATGACCAGACGGGTGGTTCCAGCGTTGCTCGGCACGTCCCTCTCCGACCTCACTCCTGCTTCTTGCCCGTTTCGGGCCGCGTTGCACCCGCCGAACCCGGCGGTCCGGATGTCCAACGTAACGCGCCGTCCGCGTTCCGGGTTTCGTGGGCGGCAAACGATCAGTTTCGGCGACCACCCCGGCCGGTGCGCACGGCGACACCCGCCGGACGGCGCCACCGTACACCGTGGGTAGGGCGTCGAGCGGGTCACTGTGACGATCACACACCCACGGCCGAGCGCGGCCGGTCCGTTTTCCTGCGCAAACCCACCGCACCCGAGGTGTCCGGAATCGGACAGCCGGTCGGGTTGCGCCCGCCGGCTCAGCCTGCGGTGCCCGGCCACCCGTCGGCGGGGGCGGCGGCTGGGCGCTCACCCACCAGCTCGGCCAGCCGGGCCAGCCGGCGCCGGCCCCCGATCCGGTACGCCGGCCCGCCCTCGGCCGGTTCCACGAACGCCGCCGGCAGCCCCACCGCGGCCAGCGCCGCCCGCACCGGCGGCCAGCAGTCCTCGTCGCCGCCGAGCCGGAGCAGGAAGCCGGCCGGGTCGACCGCACCAGCGGCGGCGAGCCAGAGCCGCAGCCGCCGCCCGTTCAGGTGGAACCCGGCCGGGGGTCGCTTCGCCGCGCCGCGCAGCCAGGCCCGGGCGAGCGGCGCCAGCGTGGTCGCGTACGCGCTGCGGACCAGGTGCCGCCCGTCCTCGGTCGGCTCCCAACTCGCCGGGACACCCCGGGCGGCCAGTTCGGCCACCAGCACGTGCACCCGCCAGGCGGCGTCCACCACCACCGAGATCCGGGCCGTGCCGCCCATCCGCACCACCTCCCCCGGCCCGGCGAGCAGACCGGCCAGGTCCGCCAACGACGGATCGGCCGCCTCGGTGGAGAACAGCGAGGGCTGGCGGACCGGGCGCGGGGAAGGTGGCGTCAGCGACACTCCGGGACCTCGTCGAAGGCCTCTTTGAGCTCGGGTGAGTTGAGCCGGCTGGTGTCCAGCGCGCTCGCGTCGTACTCCTTGTTGAGGGTGTCCACCGCGGCCCGCACCCCGTCGTAGAAGGGGCCGGCCTGGGCGGTGTCCAGCCGGTCGACGGTGTCCCGGGCCCGCCCGTACGCGTCGCGCATCTTGCTCAGCGAGGAGCGGAAGCCGGCGGAGATCTCCTCGCCGTGGTCGGTCGCCGGCACGCCGGCCTTCTCGATCCCGCGCCGGGCGGTCTCGCTGGCCTGCTCGGCCCCGGCGAAGAGCCGGACCAGGTTCTCCTTGGCCTGCGCCGGGGTGGTCTGCGCGGTCATCTGCTGCTGGGTGCTGCTGGTCAGCTTGTTGATCTCGGCACGCCACGGGGTGAGCGCCTGGCAGACCGAAGCCGCCCAGGCCCGGGGGCTGGGGCCGCCGCACCCGGCGACGACGAGCACGAGCGTGGCCAGGACCACCGTGAACTTTCCGGCGGTTGCCGCCCCGCGCGTACGCATGCGAAGCAGCGTACGGCCTCGCGGTGGAAGTGCCACCGGTCAGGTTTCGGGCACGTGCGACAACCTCCAGCCCGGCGCCACGACCTGGAGCCGTCCCCCGGACGGCACGGTTCCCGGCCGGCGGGACGCCGACCGGGAACCGTGCCGCCACGAACGTCAGGCGTTGACCGGCTCCGCCTGCTTGTCCGGAGTGCCGGCGTCGCTGCCGGAGTCGGCCATCGCCACGCCCTTGCGCTTGCTGAACACCACGGCCGCCACGATGACCAGCGCGGCCACCACGGCGATCGCGACCCGCAGGGCGGTGTTCCTGTCGTCGCCCACGCTCCAGGCCACCACGGCCGGCGCGATCAGCAGCGAGACCAGGTTCATCACCTTGATCAGCGGGTTGATCGCCGGGCCGGCGGTGTCCTTGAACGGGTCACCGACGGTGTCGCCGATGACGGTCGCGGCGTGCGACTCGGAACCCTTGCCGCCGAACGCGCCGTCCTCGACCAGCTTCTTGCCGTTGTCCCAGGCGCCGCCCGAGTTGGCCAGGAAGACCGCCATCAGGGTGCCCGCCCCGATCGCACCGGCCAGGTACGACGCCAGCGCGCCGGGGCCGAGGCCGAAGCCGACCGCGATCGGCGCCATGATGGCCAGCAGACCGGGGGTCATCAGCTCGCGCTGCGCGTCCCGGGTGCAGATGTCGACCACCTTGCCGTACTCGGGGCGCTGGGTGCGGTCCATGATCCCGGGCAGCTCGCGGAACTGCCGGCGGACCTCCATCACCACGGCGCCGGCCGAGCGGGAGACCGCGTTGATGGCCAGGCCGGAGAAGAGGAAGACCACCGCCGCGCCGACGATCAGGCCGACCAGGTTGCGCGGGTTGGCCACGTTGAGCGCGTTGAGGATCTCGGTGCCGACGTCGCCCACGCCCGCGTCCGCGTACGAGGAGCGCAGCGTGTCGGTGTACGAGCCGAACAGCGCGGTCGCGGCCAGCACCGCGGTGGCGATCGCGATGCCCTTGGTGATCGCCTTGGTGGTGTTGCCGACGGCGTCCAGCTCGGTCAGCGTCTGCGCGCCGTGCTCGTCGATGTCGCCGGACATCTCCGCGACGCCCTGGGCGTTGTCGGAGATCGGGCCGAAGGTGTCCATCGCGACGATGACGCCGACGGTGGTGAGCAGGCCGGTGCCGGCCAGCGCGACCGCGAACAGCGACAGCGTGATCGAGCTGCCGCCGAGCAGGTACGCGCCGAACACGCCGGCGCCGATCAGCAGCGCCGAGTAGACCGCCGACTCCAGGCCGACGCTGATGCCGGCGAGGATGACGGTGGCCGCGCCGGTCTGCGAGCTCTTGCCGATGTCCTGCACCGGGCGCCGGTTGGTCTCGGTGAAGTAGCCGGTGAGCGCCTGGATCGCGGCGGCCAGCACGATGCCGATCACCACCGCGCCGATGGCCACCAGCCGCGGGTTGCGGTCGACGCCGGTCAGCCCGCCCTCCAGCTCGCCGAAGGTCGCCGGCAGGTACGCGAACGCCGCGATCGCCACCAGCACCGCGGCGATCAGCGCGGAGAGGTAGAAGGCCCGGTTGATCGCGGTCAGACCGTTGCGGTCGGAGGTGCGCAGCCGGGTGATGAAGACGCCGACGATCGCGACGAGCACCCCGATGGTGGAGATGATCAGCGGGAAGACCAGACCGGTCTCGCCGAACGCGGCGCGGCCCAGGATCAGCGCGGCGACCAGGGTGACCGCGTACGACTCGAAGAGGTCGGCGGCCATGCCGGCGCAGTCACCGACGTTGTCGCCCACGTTGTCGGCGATGGTGGCGGCGTTGCGCGGGTCGTCCTCCGGGATGCCCTGCTCGACCTTGCCGACCAGGTCGGCGCCGACGTCGGCGGCCTTGGTGAAGATGCCGCCGCCGACCCGCATGAACATGGCGAGCAGCGCGGCGCCGAAGCCGAAGCCCTCCAGCACGGTCGGGGCGTCGCCCTTGAAGATCAGGACGACCAGCGCCGCGCCGAACAGGCCGAGGCCGACGGTGAGGAAGCCGACCACGCCACCGGTCCGGAAGGCGATCTTCATGGCGCCCTCGCGCCCGCCTTCTCGCTCCCGGGCGGCCGCGGCGACCCGCAGGTTGGCGCGGGTGGCCAGCCACATGCCGGCGCCGCCGATGAACGCGCTGAACCCGGCGCCCACCACGAAGAAGAGCGACCGGCCGATCTTCACCCAGGTCTCGCTGCCGTCGGTGTCGTGCACCGGCAGCAGGAAGAGCAGCACGACGGCGATGACCACGAAGATCGCCAGGGTGCGGAACTGCCGCAGCAGGTACGCGGACGCGCCCTCCTGCACCGCCCCGGAGATCTCCTGCATGTTGGTGGTTCCCGTACCGGCAGCCAGTACCGCCCTGGTCAAGGCGGCGGCGAAGACGAGCGCCACCAGCGCGATGACCGCGGCGATGACGACGTACGTCACGTTGGCTCCGGTAAGGGACAGTGCGCCGCCGTCGGCGGCCAAGGTCCCGGACATCTATGTCCTCCTGTACCGAACAACTCGCGTCGGTCCGTGGAGACGCACGGGCCGACGCCTGAATGCGGACTCGCAAGCGCGCGCCAACCCACTCCGGCGGACCAGCGATGAACACCCATTCCCGCTGGCTACGGGACGGGCCACTTGCTGACAACTCGCGTACTGTAGCCCTCTGACGTGTTGAGGCTCACACCGAGGGGGCACCGAGCCTCGATGATCTTCGTCGCTGTGCTATGTGAAGAAATCTGATATATAGGGCGGCCAACACGACCAGGCCGCGCTCCCCGAGGGAAACGCGGCCTGCGTGGGTGAATCGTCAGGTCAGCGGCGAACCGGCCACACCATTCGGACCTCGGTGCCGATGCCCTCCTCGACCGGGCGTACCTGGAGGTCCTCGACGAAGCCGGCGAGCAGGGCGAAGCCGACGCCGGTGGTCAGCGCGTCCTCGCTGAGCGACTCCTTGGCCAGCTCGTCGGGCGGCAGCGCGGCGAGACCGACGCTCGCCTCGATCGGGGCCCGGTCCACCACCCGCACCGTGTACGCCCCGCTGTCGGACATCTCCACGTACACCGGGTCGGCCAGGCCGTACTGCCGGTGCAGGGCCACCGCCCGGGTGCACGCCTCACCGATCGCCAGGCGCACCTCGTCGAGCAGGTCCTCGCGTACCCCGGCCCGCCGGGCCACGGCCACGCCTACCAGGCGGGCGGTACGCACGTGCACCGGCGCCGGAGAGAAGGAGAGCTTGACGGTCGCCATCACGCGCCGGTGCCGGTCGGGTCGGCGCTGATCGCCGCATCGACCGTGGGGTGCAGCGGAAACACCTGATCCAACGCGGTGATCCGGAAGATCTTGAGCAACGGCTCCTTGTCGCAGACCAGGGCGAACGAACCACCGGCCGAGCGGAGCCGCTTGAGCGCGCCCACCAGCACACCGAGGCCGGTCGAGTCGAGGAAGTCCACCCGCCCCAGGTCGACCACGACGCGGCGGGCCCCGCCGTCGATCAGTTCGAGGAGCCGTTCCCGCAGGCGCGGCGCGGTGTAGACGTCCACCTCACCGCCGACCTCGAGCACCGTGTGCTCCCCCACGGTGCGGGTCGCCAGCGACAGCTCCATCGGTCCCTCCTCGGTAAGCTCTCCTGGGCATCTAACCATCTTCACGTGCGGACCCTTCGGGTCACCGGCGGAGGCTTTCCCATACCCAGGCCCCCGGGTTCCCATTTCCGAACACCAGTGCGAGAGTGCAGGACGTGACTGTCGACGACTTCAGCTCGGCGCGTCTACCGCCGCGCCACGAGCGTCGGTCGCCGGGTGAGCTGCTGCGCCGGCTGCGCGCACGGCACGCCGCCGACCCGGTCACCCACGTCGAGCGGGTGGCCGCCCGCGCCGGGGCACCGGCGCCGTGGCCCGACTGGGCGCCGGAGGAGCTGTGGGCGGCGTTCGCGCGGCGCGGCGTGGTCGCCCCGTGGCGGCACCAGGCCGAGGCCGCCGAGCTGGCGTACGCCGGGCAGCACGTGGTGGTGGCCACCGGGACGGCGTCCGGCAAGTCGCTGGCGTACCAGTTGCCGGCGCTGGCCACGCTGCTCGCCGACCCGCGCGCCACGGTGCTCTACCTGGCCCCGACCAAGGCACTCGCCGCCGACCAGCTACGCGCCGTCGTCGGCCTGGAACTGGAGGGCGTACGCCCGGCCTGCTACGACGGGGACACCCCGCGCACCGAGCGGGAGTGGATCCGCCGGCACTCGCGGTTCGTGCTGACCAACCCGGACATGCTGCACCACGGCATCCTGCCCGGACACGCGCACTGGTCCGGGTTCCTGCGCCGGCTCGCGTACGTGGTGATCGACGAGTGCCACACCTACCGGGGGGTGTTCGGCTCGCACGTGGCACACGTGCTGCGCCGGCTGCGCCGGCAGTGCGCGCGCTACGGACGTACTCCCGTGTTCGTGCTGGCCTCAGCGACGTCGGGCGACCCGGCGACGGCGGCCGGGCGGCTCACCGGCCTGCCGGTCAGCGCGGTCACCGAGGACGCCTCGCCGCGCGGCGGGGTGACCTTCGCGCTCTGGGAGCCGCCGCTGCTGCCCTCCTCCGACGCCCCCTCCCCCGAGGCCGATCTTCTCCAGGTCCGCCGGTCGGCGCTGCGGGAGACCGCCGACC
>NZ_JAPDPH010000016.1 GCF_026013475.1 Micromonospora yasonensis
GCGCCCAGCATGGTGCCGTCCCCGCCGATGCTGATCAACGCGTCGGCGCGAGCCGCCACCGCCGCCTCAGGAACCGGCTCGACGCTGGGTGGCACCCGGTGCCGGTCCTCCGCGCGGACGAGCAGCGTCTTGCGGTGGCGCATCGCCCACCGTTCGATGATGCCGACCACCTCGGAGACGTCCCGGGTGGGATGCAGCACCAGACCAAGCTGGTATCCCGCCACCCGTACAGCTCATCACATCGGCGAGGGGTCTGCCGGGCGTACCGGCGCTCCCGGGTGAAAGGGACGATAGGGCAGTTAGTGGCAGAAATTTCGTGACCCGTTGGCTGGGTGGTCGTTGGTCCCGTCGGACGACAGGAGGGACGACCGGTGCTGCGCGTAGTGAGCGGGACACCCGACCGGCTGCGGGACGCGGCTCCGGTCGGCTCCCGGCCGGCCGCCACCGGCGCTGGGAGCGGCGCGCGCCGGGACAACTGTTTCGACCTGTTGCGGCTGGTCGCGGCACTCGGCGTGGCCGTCCAGCACGCCGTGGCGCACCTGCACACGTCCTTTTTGTGGTTCGCGCCCGGCAGCGACCGGTGGTTCGGCGACGGCGTGCCGATGTTCTTCATCATCAGCGGCGCCCTGGTCTACGCCTCCGCGCTGCGCTGCCGCCAGCAGGGCCGCCCCTGGCGGGACTACTTCCGCAACCGGCTGTTCCGCATCGCTCCGGCGCTCTACGCGTACGCCGCGGTGATGGTGGTCTTCGTGCTGCTCGCCGGGGTGGTCGACGGGCGGGCCCTCGCCGGGACGCAGTTCCTCGGCTGGCTGGGCAGCACCCTGCTCTTCGTGCCGGTCTACCACCCGCCGCTGCTGGCCGGGTTCGGCACCGGGGTGCTCAACGGAAGCCTGTGGACCATCCCCGTCGAGGTGGGCTTCTACCTGCTGGTGCCCGCCCTGGTGCGGGTGGCGGTCCGCCGGTCCTTCGCGGTCATGTTCGCCGGGGCGGGCATCGCCGCGGTGTGCGGGGTGGTGTTGCACGCCGTGGCCGTCGACCAAGACCGTCTCGGCACCCGCCTGCTCGCGGTCAGCGTCCTGCCCTGGTTGGGGTTCTTCCTGCTCGGCATGGGGTGGAACCGGATCTGGCACCGCGTCCCCCGGTCCCCACTGGTCGCGGTCGTGGCGCTCGTCGGGTACGTGGCGACCGCCGTCGCCCGAAGGCACCTGGGCGGCGGTGCCGAGGTGGTGCTCGGCCTGCTCGGCGGGGTGCCGCTGGCGTACCTCGTGCACTGGCTCGCCTACCACGGCGGGGCGGTACTGCGCCGGCTGACCGATCGCATCGGCGACCTGAGCTTCGGCGTCTACATCTGGCACATGCCCGTGATCAACCTGCTGCTCTGGGTGGGCCTCGACCGGGTGCCGCTGCACGGCACCGCCCTGGTGCTCCTCGCGATCGCCGGGACGGCGTGCTGCGCGCTGCTGTCCTGGCACCTCGTGGAGAAGCCCGCGCTGGGGCTCAAGTCGTACTCGTCCCGCGGCCTGCCACTGCCCGCTGATCGCCCCACCCTGCCAAGAAAGAGAATTCCGTGAAGATCGTGGTGACCGGAGGGGCCGGATTCATCGGCTCCAACGTGGTACGTGCATTCACCGGCGTCCCGGGCATCGAGGAACTGGTCGTCCTGGACGACCTCTCCACCGGGTCCACCGACAACCTGGCGGCCGTCGACGCCCACGTGATCGAGGGGAGCATCCTGGAGCCGGCGCTCCTGGACCGGGCGTTCCGGGATGCCACCAGCGTCATCCACCTGGCGGCGGTGCCGTCCGTGCCGCGCTCGATCAAGAATCCGCTGCGCAGCCACCACGCGAACGCCACCGGCACGTTGCTGGTGCTGGAGGCCGCGCGGCGGCACCGGGTGGGGCAGGTGATCGTCGCCTCATCCTCGTCCGTGTACGGCCGCAACCCCACTCTGCCGAAGCACGAGTCGCTCCGGCCGGTGCCGCTCAGCCCGTACGCGGTCTCCAAGCTGGCCACCGAGTCGTACGCCATCGCGTACGCGTCCTGCTTCGACCTGGCGGTCCTGCCCTTCCGGTTCTTCAACGTCTTCGGGCCGGGCCAGTCCGCGCACCACGCGTACGCCGCGGTGGTGCCCTCCTTCGTCTCGGCCGCGATCGAGGGGCGGCCCCTGATGATCGACGGCGACGGCGAGCAGACCAGGGACTTCACCTTCGTCGGCGACGTGGCCGCGGTGATCGTCGACGCCGTGCTGCGCCAGGTTTCCTCGATGGACCCGGTCAACCTCGCCTTCGGCTCCCGTACCTCGCTGCGGCGGCTGGTCGCCGAGTTGGAGGACATCTTCGGCCGGCGGCTCGAGGTCGAGCACCGGCCACCCCGGGCGGGCGACGTCCGGGACTCCCAGGCGGACAACAGCGCGCTCCGGGCCCTCTTCCCCGGCGTCAGCCGTCATTCGCTGCGCCAGGGACTGGAGGCCACCGTGGCGTGGATGTCGGCGCGTGTCCCCGCCGGACGGTAGCGCGGGCGCGACGCCCACAGCGGCCGCCGCACCCCCCGCCCCCGAGCGGCCACCGGTGGCGCGGACCGCTTCGGCGGCTGCCGGCCGCCCCGACTCGCGGATGCGGCGGCTGTTGGGGGGGATCCTGACCGGCGCCGTTAGCCGGGGCCTGGCCGGTCTGGTCCCGCTCGCGCTGATCCCGGTCACCCTCGGTTATCTCGGGCCAGACCTGTACGGCCTGTGGATGACGGTGACCGCCGTCGTCGGCATGGCCGCGTTCGCGGATCTGGGCCTGGGCAACGGCCTGATGACCAAGCTGGCCCCGTGCTACGCCACGGGTGATGTGGCCACGGCCCGCCGTTACATCTCGAACGCCTACCTCTCCCTGTCGCTGCTGGCGCTCGCGCTGATCGGCGTGCTGTGGAGCTGCGCCACGGTCGTGCCGTGGGCGAGGATTTTCCACACCACCGGCTCGGTGACCCCGGACGACGCCCGCCGGATCACCCTGGTCTGCCTGACCGCCTTCGTGGTCAACGTCCCGCTCTCGCTGATCACCCGGGTGCAGATGGCGTACCAGCAGATCTCCTCGGCCAACCTCTGGCAGGGCGGCGGCAACCTGGTCGCCCTCCCCCTGGCGATGGCGGCCGTGCTGGCCGGACTCTCGCCCGTCCTCGTGGTCGCCGGCACGGTCGTGGGTCCGCCGGCGGTGAACCTGGTCAACAACCTGTGGTTCTTCCGCCGGCGACGACCGGACCTCCGGCCGGGTCTCACCGCCGTCGACGCCACGGTCGCGGTGGAGCTGTTCCGGCTGGGCGGCCTCTTCTTCGCCCTGACCGTCATCACCGGCATCGCGACCAACGTGGACCTGCTCATCGTCACCCAGGCCCGCGGGCTCCACGAGGCGGCCGACTACGCCGTACCCCTGCGGCTGTTCGCGCAGCTCGGCTTCGTCCTCGCGCTCATCAACGCGCCGCTGTGGCCAGCCAACGGGGAGGCGCTCGCTCAGGGCCATCTCGCCTGGGTACGGCGGATGACCCGCCGGATGACCCTCGTCTCCGCAGGGTTGGCGCTGGGTCTCGGTGCGCTGCTCACCGTCGTGGCGAACGTGGCGCCCACCCTGCTGGGATCCGCCTTCACCCCGGACGACACCCTGCTGGTGGGGCTCGTGGTCTGGTGGCTGCTGCTGGGCGTGATCGCGCCCCGGTTCATGGTGCAGAACGCGGCCGGCGTGGTGCGGCCCCAGTTGCTCGGCTGGTCCGTGTACCTGCTCGTCACGCTGCCTGCCAAGTGGTACGGCGTGCGGCATTTCGGCGCGCAGTCGGTGCCGTGGATCGGGGTGGCCGTCTACCTGGTGACCGTCCTGCCGGCCGCGCTGTACGGGTTCCGCTCGGTCCTCGTCCGGCACACCGACCCGCGGTCTCAACCGGCGTCCGGCCGCCCGGTGGCCGCGCCGGTCGTCTCCTGAGCCTTTCGATGAGGAGTGCCATGTCCGTCGACAGCCAGCCGAGCGACTCCTGGGTCGCCTACGTCGGTCCCTTCCGGTTCCCGTGGGGGGACGCCAGTTCCCGCCGGGTCTGGGGGATCGCCCAGTCGCTGGCTCTCGGCGGCCGCCGGGTCGTCGTGCTCAGTGGGGAACCGGGTCCGTCGGCGCCCCAGGAGATCCCAGGCGTCGACGGCCCGGGCTCGATCCACCATGTCGGGGTCGGCGAGCTGCCGCAGGCCGGTGATTCGCTGCTCGCGAAGTCGCTCCAGTGGCTGATGCGGGCCGGCCAGCGGACCGCTGCCTGGCTGGACACGCAGCGGGTCAGGCCGTCGCACGTCATCGTCTACGGCGGTGGCATGCAGTACATGTTCCAGCTGCAACGGTGGTGCCGCCGCAACGGCGTGCCCATCCTCGCCGACGTGGTCGAGTGGTACAGCCCGAAGCAGCTGCGCGGCGGACGCCTCGGCCCGTTGCACCTGAGCACCAAGGTCGCGCTGCGATACCACTACCCACGCTGCGCCGGCGTCGTCGCGATCAGCTCGTTTCTGGAGTCCTACTACCGGGAGCGCGGGTGCGCCGTCGTCCGGGTACCGCCAACCCTCGACGTTCGGGCCCTGGGCGCGGCGCCGGTCGCCGCTTCCGCCGGCGGCATGCGGCTCGTGTACGCGGGCTCTCCCGGCCGGAAGGATCTGCTGGCGGAGACCATCCGCGGGGTCGACCTGGCCGCCCGGGACGGCTGCGACGTCTCCCTGCAGGTGATCGGCCCGTCGCCGGCCGAGGTGACCCGCGCCCTCGGCGCGCCCCCGCCGCCGCCGGTGCGGGTCCGCGGCCGGGTGCCCCAGCAGGAGGTCCCGGCGCTGCTGCGCCAGGCCGACTTCAGCATCCTCATGCGCGAGCCCGCCCGCTTCGCCCAAGCCGGCTTTCCCACCAAGTTCTGCGAGAGCCTCGCACACGGCACCCCGGTCATCGCGAACCTGACCAGCGATCTGCGCAGTTATCTCCGGGACGGGGTCGAAGGACTGGTCCTGCCCGATCACAGCGCCCAGTCGCTGCGGCTCGCGTTGCACCGCGCCCTGCATTTGCCGGCCGAGGTGCGCGGGGCGATGCGGCGGGCCGCGCACGAGCGGGCGGTCGCCTCGTTCGACGTACGCGGGTACGTCGCGGTGCTGGACGAGCTGCTGACCGTCCTCCAGGCCCGGCCGGTGCGGACGCCGTCAACGACAGGGAGGAACGGTGATGGGTGAGCGTCTGCGAGTGGTCCTGGTCGGCCCGCTGCCGCCGCCGATGGGCGGCATCGCCCGCGGCGTCGAGATGCTCCGTCGGGCGCAGCAGGTCCGGGCCGAGGTCGATCTGCGGGTGGTGGACATCGGGCTCCGGTGGCGTTCGATCCACCGGATGTCCGCCGGCGCGCGGGTGCGCGACGGGGCCCGGCAGCTGCTCCGCAGCACCCTGCTGCTGACCTGGGAGTGCGTGCGGCGCAGGCCGGGCGTGGTGCACCTGAGGTCATCGGGCGGGCTGGGCGCCGTCCGGGACGTGGCGCTGGTCCTCGTCGCCCGCGCGTTCCGCGTGCCGGTCATCTACCAGCTGCACTTCGGGCGGGTGCCGGACATCGCCGCGCGGAACACGGGGGAGTGGCGGTTGATGCGGCTGGCGCTCGCTCGGGCCGCCACGGTCGTCGCCATCGACCGGCACACGGAGCGGGCCATCATCGAGGCCTTGCCCGGTGTCCGGGCGGTCCGCCTGCCCAACGGCTTCGACCCGAGCGTCCTGCCGAGCCCGTCGCCCACCGGCCACCGGCTCACCCGTCGGGTGCTCTACGCCGGCTGGGTCGTCCCCAGCAAGGGGGTGGAGGAGCTGCTCGAAGCCTGGCAGACGCTGGACACCAGCGGGTGGACCCTGCAGCTGTCGGGATCGTGCGAGGACGACTACCGGCGGTACCTGCTGGAGCGGTACGGCTGCGACGGCTCGGTGGTGTTCACGGGCGAGCTGGCACATCCGGCACTCCTGCGGGAGATGGCCGGGTGCGACATCTTCGTCCTGCCCAGCCACACCGAGGGGTTCCCCAACGTCGTGGTCGAGGCGATGGCGCTGGGGCGTCCGGTGGTCGCCACCGACGTCGGTGCGGTGGCGGACATGCTTGCGGACGGCTGCGGGAGCGTTGTCCCGCCCCGCCGACCCGCCGAGCTGGCGGGGGCGCTCGCCGACCTCATGCGGGACGGGGCGCTGCGCCAGGCGATGGGTGACCGGGCGCGGAGCAGGGCGCTGGGCGAGTACGCCATGGACGAGGTGGCCGCGGCGGTCGTGCGGCTCTGGCGCTCGGTGGTGCCTGCCGCAGGTTCTCCCCGGCCCGCCACGCCCGTCGCTCCCGCCGGGAACCGCGGCGGCTGACGCCGTTCAACGGGGCGGGTCGGGCGGATCCGCCGCGTCGAGCCCTCGGTGGATCCGGTTGAGGACAGACAGCAGCGCCAGCGATGCGAAGCCGATGAGGGCGAAGCTCTGCTGGCCGATCTGGTTGTTGGCGGGAATGAAGGTCACGAACAGCGCCAGTTGAGCCAGCAGCATCAGGGACAGCGTGCGGCCTTGCCGCGCCTCCCGCCAGAATTTGGCCAGGAACCAGCCGACGACCACCATGAAGATGAGCGAACCCGGATAGGTTAGGTCGGACGCCAACCACGGGTAGATGGTCGACCAGTAGATGCCGTCGGGCCAGCCGGTCAGCGCCTCGGTGCGGGCGGTGTACCGGTCGCGCGCGGGTCCGTCGTCGCCGGTGACGCGCTGGTACAACTCGCTCATCGCTTTCGACCCGCCGAGGCCGTAGGTCCACCGGAACGGTGTCTCCAGGTTGTAGGCGAGCCCGAGGTAGCCGTGCGTCGGGTAGAAGACGGTGGCGGAGACGCCGGATGCGAGCTGGTCACCGACGACCCTCGCGACGACCGGATTCGGCGGGAAGATGTCCGCGGCGCCGGCGTGCTGCAGCCGGTCGCTCTGGTTGAAGGACATGTAGCCGGTGAACAGCAGGCCCACCACGAGGGCCAGCAGGATTCCCGAGCGTCGCTTCCTGGACGACCGGCGACCGACCCCGTGGCGGCTGCGGACCGCGAGGTAGCTCGCCGCCCAGAAGATGAGCATGTCGCCGAGACCCTTGAGGGTGCCGACGGACAGAAAGAACGTGGCGTACGCCATGAGCCCGGCGACGACGTACAGGCGCAGCAGGTGTCCCATGCTCCGCCACCACAACACCGCTAACGGGATGAGCATGGTGTAGCAGACCGAGGTGAGGGTGAAGAGGTGGACCAACGGCGGCATCGAGTCCGTCGTGTCGCGGATCCGGTCGAAGTAGGAGTCGCCCGGGCTGGTGAAGGCGGTCAGCAGTGAGCCGGGCGTCGGGAACCCGCGGACGCTGAGCAGGAACAGGCTGAACGCCAGGTAGTAGGTGGCGCAGACGGCGATCAGCACGCGGGGTTGGCCCGCGACCCGCGACGCGGGACGGGGCCGGAGGCGGGCTCCGTACCGGACGTTCAGCCCGTAGCCGAGGGCGAGTGCCCCGATCCCCCCGGACACGAACATGGTCAGCACGGCCAGGTCGGGTACCTGGGCGGACTGCCCGAAGAGCAGGAACACCAGATAGGTGCCGGCGAGGTAGGCGACGGCCAGCTTCAGGGGACCGTGCGCTCCCGATCCGGTCCGGTCGACCGTGGCCGCCTGGTCCTCGGGACGGGTGGGGCCGGCGTAGGCAATGGCCACGATGAGTCCTCTCTCAGGGACGGCCGGAGGGCTGTCGTCGTGGGCGTGAAGGCCGCCGATTCGTTTTCGGTGTTATAGCAAGGGATGAGCCTTGGTGTCCTGAGTTTCCGATAATCAGGATTGATTTTTAGCCATCCAGGGATATGTGGAATTCTTGCCCAGTTCAAGGCGTTTCCGCCCTACTGTCCGTTTCGTTGCGGGTGATGTGCGGGCCAGTCCCGTGCCGGGGCGAAACGGCCCTTGTTCAGCTAACGAAGGAACGGGATCCAGTGACGCAATTGCCCTACGGATGCCGGGTGCTCATCACAGGCGGTACCGGCTCCTTCGGTCAGACGATGGTCCACCGCCTCCTTGACTGCGGCGTCGAAGAGGTACGGGTCCTCAGCCGCGACGAGGCCAAGCAGGACGCCATGCGGCGGACGCTCGGCGACGAACGGGTCCGCTACCACGTCGGCGACGTGCGCGACTACGACTCGGTGCTGCGGGCCAGCCGGGGGATCGACTACGTGTTCCACGCCGCGGCCCTGAAGCAGGTGCCCTCCTGCGAGTTCTTCCCGCTCGAGGCGGTCCGGACCAATGTCCTGGGCAGCCGCAACGTCATCGACGCGGCCGAGCGCAACGGGGTGCGCTCGGTGGTGGTCCTGAGCACCGACAAGGCGGTCTACCCGGTCAACGCCATGGGCATGAGCAAGGCCCTCATGGAGAAGGTGGCCCAGGCGCACGCCCGGAACAACCCGGACAGCGCGACCACGGTCTCCTGTGTCCGCTACGGCAACGTCATGTTCTCCCGCGGGTCGGTCATCCCGCTCTTCATCGAGCAGATCAAGACGGGCCGGGCGCCCACCGTCACCGATCCCGGGATGACCCGGTTCCTGATGTCGCTGGCGGACTCGGTGGAGCTCGTCGAGCACGCCTTCCAGCACGCCCACCCCGGCGACATCTTCATCCGCAAGGCCGCCGCCTGCACCATCGCCGACCTCGCGGAGGCGGTCTGCCAGCTCTTCGACGTGCCGGCCAAGCTGGACGTCATCGGCGTACGCCACGGCGAGAAGCAGGACGAGACGCTGGCCAGCCGGGAAGAGCTGATCCGAGCCGAGGACTTCGGCGACTTCCTCCGGGTGCCACTGGACGCGCGCGACCTCAACTACGCCCTCTACGTCTCCGAGGGCGAACTCGGCGGGGAGCCGCCGGAGGACTTCAACTCGGCCAACGCGCCCCGGCTCGACGTACCCCAGATCGTCGAGTTGCTGAAGACGCTGCCGGAGATCCGGGCGGAGCTGGCGCTGCGCGACCCGGTGCTGGCGTGTTGAGGCTCGCGCTCACCGGGGCCGGCGGGTTCCTCGGCTGGCACGTCCGGGTGCTGCTGCGCGCCCTCCGCTGGCCGGACCCGGTCGTGGTCACCCGGGCCGACCTGGCCGACCCGGCGATGGTCGCCGACAAGGTCAGCGGGGTCGACCGGGTGCTGCACCTGGCGGGGGTGAACCGCGACGACGATCCGGCGAAGGTGACCGCCGGCAACGTACGGCTGGCCCGCCGGCTGGCCGAAGGGTTGCGGGCCGCGGCCGTCCCGCCCGGATCGGTGGTCTTCGCCAACTCGGTGCAGGCCGGCAACGGCACGCCGTACGGGGACGGCAAGGCCGCTGCGGCGGGTGTCCTGGCCGACACCGGCCTGCCGCTCGACGACGTCCTCCTGCCGAACCTGTACGGCGAGCACGGCCGGCCCTGGTACAACTCCGTCGTTGCCACCTTCTGCCGGGTGCTCGCCGAGGGCGGGCGGCCGGCGGTGCACCAGGACCGACAGCTGGACCTGGTGCACGTCACCGACGCGGCCGCCCGACTCATCGGTCTCCCGGCCGCCAACTCGTGGGACCCCGCGCTGCCCGCGCTGCGCATCGGGGTGCGGGACCTGGCCGACCGGCTCACCGAGATGGTCACCGTCTACCGCGTCGGGGACATCCCGTCGCTGCCCGACCGGCACCACGTCCGGCTGTTCAACACCTACCGCTCGCACTGCTTCCCGGCCCACTACCCGCTGCCGCTGACCCGCCGGGTCGACGCCCGTGGCGAGCTGGTCGAGACGGTGCGGGCGCACGGCGGAGCCGGGCAGACCTTCTGCTCCACCACCAACCCGGGCATCACCCGGGGCGAGCACTTCCACCTGGCCAAGGTGGAACGCTTCGTCGTGCTGCGCGGGTCCGCCGAGATCAGCCTGCGCCGGGTCGGCGACCACGACGTCGTCCGCTTCCCGGTGTCCGGCGACGAGCCCGTCGTCGTGGACATGCCGACCATGTGGGTCCACAACATCGCCAACACCGGCGCCGGCGAGCTGGTCACCCTGTTCTGGACGAACGAACTGTTCGATCCGGACCGGCCGGACACCTGGCCGGAGCCGGTGGAGGCGATCCGGCCGGAGCCGCTGGCGGTCGCGGTATGAAGATCGGACTGATCAGCCAGTGGTACCCGCCGGAGGGGGCGTTCATCCCCGGGAACCTGGCCCACGGGCTGGCGGAGCGCGGCCACCAGGTGCGGGTGCTCACCACCTTCCCGAGCTACCCGTACGGCCGGATCTACCCCGGCTGGCAGCAGCGCTGGCGGCACCGGGAGACGCACGGCGGGGTGGCGGTGCGGCGGGTGCCGTCGTACCCGAGCCACGACACCTCCGCGGTACGCCGGGCGCTGAGCTTCCTGTCGTTCGGCGCGACCAGCGCGGCCGGCGGCCTCGGCTGGCTGCGCGGCGCCGACGTCACGTACGTCTACCACCCGCCGCCCACCGCCGTCGCCGCCGCGGCGCTGCTGCGACTCGCCCGGCGGACGCCGATCGTGCTGCACGTGCAGGACCTGTGGCCGGAGTCGGTGTTGCAGTCGGGGATGGCGCCCACCGGTCTGGCCGGGCGCTTCCTGGATCGCAACCTGGACGCCCTGATGCGTACGACGTACCGGTTGGCCGCCGCCATCGTGGTGATCTCGCCGACCATGGCCGACCTGCTGGTCCGGCAGGGTGCCGACCCGGCGCGGCTGCGGGTGGTCTGGAACTGGGCGGACGATCAGCTCTTCCGGCCGGTGCTGGTCACCGCCGAGGCTCGGGCGGCGCTCGGCCACCGCGGCCGGTGCACGGTGATGTTCGCCGGCAACCTCGGCCTGCTGCAGGGGATCGAGACGGCGATCCGGGCCGCGGCCGCCACCCGGGACTGGATCGACCTGGTGCTGGTGGGTTCCGGTGCGGGTGAGGACGCCGCCCGGCGGCTCGCCGCCGAGCTGGGCGCCGACAACGTGCGGTTCCTCGGCCGGCGGCCCCCCGAGGAGATGGCGGCGCTGTACGCGGCGGCGGACTGGCAGCTCGTCTGCCTGCGCGACCTGCCGGCCCTGGCCGGCACCATCCCGTCGAAGCTGCAGTCGGCGCTGGCCTGCGGTTCGCCCGTGATCGTCTCTGCCAGCGGGGACGCGGGGGGCCTGGTCCGCTCGGCGGGGGTAGGGCTGGTCGCCGCCCCGGAGGACCCGGTCGCGCTCGCCGCGCGCTTCACCGAGGCCGCGACCATGCCGGCGGTGGCCCGGGCCGAGCTGGCCCGGCGGGCCCGGCAGGTCTACCTCGAGCGCATGTCGTTGCAGGTGGGTGTGGACCAGTTCGAGGACATCCTGACCAAGGTGGCGAAGGGGAGCGGACCGGCATGACCCGGATCATGACCGTGGTGGGGACCCGACCGGAGATCATCCGACTGTCCCGGGTGATCTGCCGGCTCGACGACACCGTGGACCACGTGCTGGTGCACACCGGGCAGAACTGGGACACCACCCTGTCCGACGTCTTCTTCAAGGAGTTGCGGCTGCGCGACCCCGACCGGTTCCTGCGGGTCGACACCTCATCCCTCGGCCGGGTACTGGGTGGGGTGCTGGTCGCCATGGAGGGTGTGCTCGACGAGTTGCGCCCGGACGCCCTGCTCGTGCTCGGGGACACCAATAGCTGCATCGCCGCGCTGATGGCCCGGCGGATGCGGGTGCCCGTCTACCACATGGAGGCCGGCAACCGGTGCTTCGACCTGAACGTGCCGGAGGAGACGAACCGGCGCCTGGTCGACCATGTGGCCGACTTCAACCTGGTCTACACCGAGCATGCCCGCCGCAACCTGTTGGCCGAGGGGCTGCACCCCCGCCGGATCCTGCACACCGGATCCCCGATGCGGGAGGTGCTGGAGCACTACCGGATCGACATCGAGGCCTCGGCGATCCTGCGCCAGCTCGACCTGGTGCCCGGCCGGTACTTCATGGTCAGCGCGCACCGCGAAGAGAACGTGGACCACCCGGACCGGCTCCGCCGGCTGCTCGACTGCCTCGCCGCGGTACGCGACCGCTGGGGCTATCCGGTGCTGGTCTCCACGCACCCCCGGACCCGTAAGCGGCTGGAGGCGGCCGCGCCGGACGCCGGCACCCTCGACGGCATCGCCTTCCACGAGCCGTTCGGCCTCTTCGATTACGTGCACCTGCAGAAGAGGGCGTGCTGCACGTTGTCGGACAGCGGAACGATCAGCGAGGAGGCTGCCATCCTCGGCTTCCCGGCCGTGACGCTGCGCGAGTCGATCGAACGCCCGGAGGCGTTGGACGCCGGCGGCATCATCATGACCGGGCTCGACCCGCAGGGCGTGGTCGAGGCGATCGAGGTGACCGTGGACCAGGTCGGTGCCCACGGGGTGCCCTGCCCAGCGGACTACCAGGTGCCGGACACGTCGCGGCGGGTGGCCGACTTCATCCTCTCCACCGTCCGGCGGCACCACGACTGGGCCGGCATCCGGCGGTAGCGGGCGCTGCCGCTCCCGGCGGTCCGCCGGTCCGTCCGGTCAGGAAGTCGTGAGCGGCTCGTCGGGTCGCGCGGCGGGGTCCGGCACGGCCGGCCGGACCGGTCCGCAGACCCGCTCCAGGTACTCGGCGGCGTCGGGCAGGGCATCGAAGTCGGCCCGCAGCGCGGCGACCCGGAACAGGTCCCGCCACTGCCCGAACCGGAACACCGAGGCCACTTCCCGCCCCTCGACCCGCCAGCCGCACCGGCGCACGTACGCGCCGAGGCTGGCGGCGTTGAAGTCGAGGATGGTGCTGTGCAGACGGCGCAGGCCGACCTCGTAGAAGGCCCAGGCCATCACGAGCATGATGGAATCGCTGCCGGCGCCCCGGGGGGCCAGGCCTGGCATCAGCTTGACGGCGGTGAGGGCGGACCTGTTGTGCCAGTCCACGTCCCAGAGTCCGGTCATGCCGACCGGCTCGCCTGTCGCCCGGTCCGTCACGGTCAGCCGCCGGGTACGCGGGTCGCCCGCGCTCCGCTGGTGCCAGTCGCGCTGGCCGTCCGCCGCCAGTGGCCAGTCCCAACCCACCACATGGGTGCGGACCTGGCGGGTGTTGGCGAGATCGGCGAGGAAGGCGAGATCCTCGGCGAGGACGGGCCGGATCTCGACGAGTCGTCCGGTCAGCATTCGAGTGCTCCCTCCGTGGCGGGGACGGGCCGGGCCGGCGCCGGCAGGACGTGCGGCCCGGGACGGACCCCGGGGACGTCCACCGACGCGCGGACGATCCGAGCCACCCGGCGCATGTCGTCGGCGTCCCAGCGGTGGTCGGTGTGCAGGAAGAGCATCCGATCCGCCCGGTCGCGCAGGTGCTCCGGCGCGGCGCCGGCCGCCATCGGCCAGAGCACGGCCGGATAGACGCGCTGCCCGATCAGCGTCCGGCGGGTGATGTCGCGCCGCGCGGCAGAGTCGAACCACAGCACCACCCCGTACCGATGGGCGGTCACGGCCACCGCCGGCAGGCTGCCCAGCGAGGCGACCAGCAGCTGGGCGTTGCCGTGCCGTCGCTGCCGCCACTCGTGGATCGGGGCCGACGCCAGCAGGTGCCGGGTGTACTCCGACGGCCCTCCGACCGGAGCGCTCTCCAGCTCCGCCTCGCCCGCGGCGTGCAGGGCCAGGTACGCCGCCTTGACCGAATCACCCCCGGCGCCGGCGAGGTAGTCCGCCTTGAGCGCCATCGCGGAGAGGATCCCGCACACCGCCGCCCGCTGGGCCACGGTGGTCGGCGCCTCCGGCGGCAGCGGGTGGCCGCGGGGCGACCAGACGGCACCCCCGTCCGGCAGCGGCAGCGTCTTGCGCAGCGAGGCAAACACCCAGTCCGGCTCTGGTTCGCCGTACCGGCCCGCCGCCGGGTCGTGCGTCGCGTCAACGATCAGCCCCGCGCCTCGACGTACCGGCGCCAACGGGGCGTCGCCGAAGTAGGAGACGCTCAGCACCACCTCGTCGGCCGCCGGCTCCGGTCGCTGGCCGCCGGTGCCGGGCCCGGCGTCGTACGCGGACACCGGCAGCACCTCCGCGAGCGCCGTGGCGACCGGGGGGCAGTAGTAGGCCGGGACGTGCACGCGCCGCCAGCCGTGCGTCTCCCGGCCGAACCGGAGCAGTGCCACGAGCGCCTGACGGCCGGAGCCGTAGAGCCGCAGCGGGTCCGGGGCGTCCGTCCATCCCGGGCCGCCACCGTGCCAGAGCGGAAACCAGGAGCCGACCTCCCAACGGTCGGCAGCCGTCACCGGGCCCGCTCCAGGACCGGCATCAGCAGGCCGACGTCGTCGATCTCCTCCAGGGACTGCTGGGGAATCTCGCCCCGGTGGAAGGGCGCGGCCAGGGTCCGCAGCAGGATCCAGGCGTCCAGCCGGAGCGACCGGTTGTCGACGTACTCGACGTCGAGGTCGAGCCGCTGCCCCAGGGTGAGGGCGCGGCGGCCGCTGATCTGGGCCAGCCCGGTGATGCCGGGCCGCACGTCGTGCCGCCGGGCATGCCGGGCGCTGTACCGCGGCAGGTAGTCCATGACCAGTGGGCGGGGCCCCACCAGGCTCATCTTCCCGGTGATCACCTGCACCAGTTCGGGCAGCTCGTCCAGACTCGTACGCCGCAGGAAGCGGCCGAAGCCGGTGGAGCGGACGTGGTCGGTCGTCCACAGCTCCTCGTCGGGCCGCGGCGGCCGCATGGTACGGAACTTGCACAGGGTGAAGGGCTGCCCGTGCAGACCCGGGCGTACCTGGCGGAACAGGATCGGCCGGCCCGCGGTGACGAGGACGCCCAGGGCGATGACCACCATCACCGGGGCGAGCAGGAGCAGCAGCAGGCTGGCCAGGATCACGTCGGCGGTCCGCTTCGATCGATCGGACGGCATGGTCATCGCACCTCGTAGCGGTAGGCGGGAAAGAATCCGGACGTGAGCAGTTCGGCCACCGGCCGATGGAGTGCGGCGGCCCGGCGCGCCACCAGCGCGTCGTACCGGGCGGCGTCGAGGACCAGCGCACCGGTCCAGAACTCGGTGCGGCGGCCGCCGAAGGCGCACTTGAACTGGAACAGGCCGTCGTCGGGGCGCACCCCGCCGCCGAGGTGGACGTGACGGTGCCCGGCGTCGGCGGCCCAGGAGAGGACGGTCCAGAGCAGCAGGTTGTTGGCCCCGTCCCGGGCACCGGCCGGCTCGGAGCCGGCGAGGTGGTAGTGGACCCGGTCGGCGTGCCGCAGCACCAGCGCCGCGGCGACCACCGAACCACCCGGGTCGCGCACCTCTGTGATCAGCAACGACTTCCCCAACCCGCCGAGCAGTTGCCGGTAGTAGCGGTCCGGGAACAGGTAGCCGGGCGAGCTGCCCACCCGGCGCATGGTCAGCTCGTAGAGCCGACGGAACGGGGAGCCGGCGGCCAGGTCCTCGGTGCCGGCGGGCCGGATCGCTGCCTCCAGGCCGACCCGGCGCGCCTTGCGTACGGCGGTCCGCGAGCGGCCGGCCATGCCGTCCCAGATCTCCTCCCGGGACCGGTCCACCGGTACGGTCACCGTGTCGGCCCGGCGGGTCATGTCCACCAGTCCCGCCGCGCGGACCGCCGCCACCGAGTCCGGGTCGAGCGGGGAGAACCGGAGGAAGATGCTGACCAGTCCCTGCTCCCGCCACCGGTCCAGCAGGGCGGACCAGGAGCGGGCCAGCTCGGCCGGCCGGCAGCCGGGGAAGAGGTGGACGCCCGAGTAGCCGTACGGGCTCAGCGCGTCGTCATGTTCCGGCGTGACCGGGCGAACCAGGTACGGGACCAGCATTCGCCCAGGTGCGTACGCCAGGCGCCAGTCGGCGGACTCGGTGCTGGCTGCGGCTCGGCCGTACCCGGGGGTGAAGTAGACGTCGGGGTAGTCCAGGGTGAGTGACCCGGAGTGGTCCGGGTGGATCAGCTCGATCGTCATCGCTGGTGCACGAACCCCTCAACGGCCCCGAACACCCGCTCCACCTGTGGTTCGGTGAGGGCCGAGCCGGAGGGCAGCACGAGCCCGCGCGCGAAGAGCCGGTCCGCCGTGCCGGTCAGCGCGGCACGGGCGCCGGCGAAGGCGGGTTGCCGGTGCATCGGCTTCCAGACCGGCCGGGTCTCGATGTCGGACCGGGCGAGGTGCTCGGCCAGCTCGGCCGCCGGCCACCCGGTCTGTTCCGGGTCGACCACGATGGCGGTGAGCCAGCAGTTGGTACCGGGGTCGCCGTCGCCGAGCAGGCGGACGCCGGGGAACGCGGCGAAGAGCTTCGCGTACCGGTCGCGCAGCAGCCGACGGCGGGCGATCATCCCGTCCAGGCGGCGTAGCTGGGCCCGGCCGAGTGCGGCCAGCAGATTGCTCAGCCGGTAGTTGTAGCCGACCTCGGTGTGCTCGTAGTGGATGACCGGCTGCCGGGCCTGGGTGGACAGGTATCGGCAGCGCGCCAGCAGGTCGGCGTCGTCGGAGACGAGCATCCCGCCACCCGAGGTGGTGATGATCTTGTTGCCGTTGAACGAGAGGACACCGACCTGCCCGAACGAGCCCGCCGGGCGGCCCTGGTGCGTGGCGCCCAGGGCCTCCGCCGCGTCCTCGATCAGCGGCACGCCGGCAGCGGCGCAGAGCGGCGCCAGTGCGGTGTAGTCGGCGCAGGTGCCGAAGAGGTCCACGGGAAGCACCGCGACCACCCGCTCTCCGGCCGCGCCCAGCCGGTCGAGCAGGTCGGCGAGCAGCGTGACGTCCAGGTTGCCGGTCTCCGGCTCGCAGTCCACGAAGACCGGTTCGGCGCCGGTGTAGCGCACCGCGTTGGCGGTCGCCACGAAGGTCAGGGTGGGGACGATGACGACGTCACCCGGTCCGGCGCCGATGGCGAGCAGGGCCAGGTGCAGGCCGGCCGTACCGGAGTTGACCGCGACCGCGTGCGTGGTGCCGGTCCGTGCCGCCAACTCCTGCTCGAACGCGTCGACCTCCGGCCCGGTGGGCGCAACCCAGCCGGACCGCAGGGCTCGAATCAGGTAGGACTCCTCCAGTTGGCCGACGTCCGGGGGAGAGAGGTGGATCCGACCGCTCACCGGATGCACCGCCCGCCGTGGAGCTCGCGGGGACCCCGCGGTCTGGTAAGCGGGGGTGGACAGCTGCGCACAGCGACCTCCGGCTCGGCGAATTCCGTCAGGTGAGTTGTATCAGGACAACACGCGCTTTGAGGCGATTTCCCGGCATTGCTCCGTGCGGGCGTGGTGGCCCTCGGGCAGAGGCCGTCCCGGTCCGCTCGGTCCGGCGAAGTAGAGTGCGGCGACCGGCGGCGTCGGTGCCGCCCAGCCGGGAGGGATGGCTCTGTGCTGCATCTCAGGGTGATCGCGCCAGCGGAGCAGTCGCGGGCGGTCGTCGACCTGCTGGCGGCCGAGCCCGGCGTGACCCACCTCGTGGTGCTGCCCGGTGCCGCCCGCCAGCCGGCCGGCGACTACATCACCTGCGACGTGGTCCGGGAGAGCGCCGACCAGGTGCTGCACCGGCTCCAGGAACTCGACGTCGAGGCGCGCGGCGGCATCTCCGCCGACGACGTCGAGGTGACGCTCTCGGCGGCCGCGGAACGGGCCGCCCGGGAGGCGCCGGGGCACGGGGAGGACGCACTGGTCTGGGACGAGATCGCCGCGAAGACCGGCGAGCAGACGGTGCTCAGCGGGACGTTCCTGGCGCTCATCATGGTGGCCACGATGATCGCCGGCATCGGCGTACTGCTCGACCAGCCGATCCTCATCGTCGGGGCGATGGTGGTCGGCCCCGAATTCGGCCCGCTCGCCGCACTCAGCGTCGCACTGCTGCGGCGCAACCGGCGGGTGGTCGGCCGGTCGGTGCAGGCCCTGGTCGTCGGGTTCCTGGCCGCCATGCTGGCCACCGTGCTGAGCACCTGGGCGTTGACCGCGGCCGGTCTGGTCAGCCGGGCCACGCTGCTGGCGCCCCGGCCGCTGACCGACTTCATCTGGCGGCCGGACGCACTCTCCTGGGTGGTCGGCCTGCTCGCCGGTATCGCCGGCATGCTCTCGCTGACCTCGAAGAAGTCCGGCGCGCTGGTCGGGGTGCTGATCTCGGTGACCACCGTGCCGGCCGCCGCGAACGTGGCGGTGGCGGCGGCGTACGGCGTGTGGCAGGAGGCCGCAGGTTCGTCACTCCAACTGGTGATCAACCTGCTCGCGATCGTGCTGGCCGGCCTTGCCACCCTGGTCGTCCAGCAGCTGTGGTGGTGGCGAATCCGCCACCGGGCGGCCGGATACCGGGCCACCAGGGGCTGAGCCAGCTCAGTTCCAGTCGTCGCCGGCTGCCAGCCGCCGGGTGAGCAGGTCCCGCAGCGGCATGGACTCCCCGTCCCGGCCGCCCCGGCCGACCACCAGCGGCGGCGGGGACGGTTCGGGATCGGCACCGAACAGCCGGGACCGGAGGCTGGGCGGCACGGCCAGCAGATAGAACCGCCCCTCGGCGTCGACCGCCCGGCTGCGCGCCCGGTCCACGTACCAGCCGGTGAGCCGGGTGCGGTATCGGGCGCGGCCGTCGTAGGACGTCACGATCAGCCGGTCCGGGCGCAGGCCGAGCCGGGTCGCCTCGGCCGCGAACCGGGCCACCAGCTCCGCCGCCTCCGCCTGCTCGTCGGCGCGCTGCCGGGCGTCGGCCGCGGCGTGCGCCCGCACCGCGCGGCGCTGCCGCTCCCGCCACTCCAGGCCGTCGTCCACCACGCCCGACACGGTACGCGGACCCGCGCCGGCCGGGCTGCGCCGGTGACCTCGCCCGGCCGGGAACCGCATCGGGCCGCGCATGAACCCGAACGTGGTTCCCCGGCACGCTGTCGAGCTGAGTCGTTTGCGATATCAGCTCGACAGCGTCGCCGAAGTGCCCTCCGGCCCTCGCGCGGCGGCCCGGCCGGCGGGACGCCACCCCGGCCCTGCCCCGGCCTGCCCGGCATCCCGGGCTCGACCTCAGGCCAGGCCGGCGCGGCGCAGCGCGTCCGCCATCGCGCTGTTGGCCGGGGCCGGTGCCCCGCGCCCCTGCCGCTGCTGCGGCCCGCCCCGCGAGCCACGGTCGCCGCCCTGGCCGCCACCGCCCTGGCCGCCCCGCTGGCCGCCCCGGGGAGCGCCGCCGCCCTGGCCGCCCCGCTCCCGCCGCCCGTCGCCGCCCGGCGGTCGGCCGGCGCCGGCCGGGGCCTCGTCGTCCAGCCGCAGGGTGAGCGAGATGCGCTTGCGCGGTACGTCGACGTCGAGCACCCGGACCCGGACCACGTCGCCGGACTTGACCACGTCGCGCGGGTCCTTGACGAAGGTGTGCGACATCGCCGACACGTGGACCAGGCCGTCCTGGTGCACGCCGACGTCGACGAACGCCCCGAACGCGGCCACGTTGGTGACCACGCCCTCCAGCACCATGCCGGGCCGCAGGTCGCCGATCGTCTCCACGCCCTCGACGAACGTCGCCGTCCGGAACTCCGGGCGCGGGTCACGGCCGGGCTTCTCCAGCTCGGCGAGGATGTCCGTGACGGTGGGCAGGCCGAACGTGCCGTCGACGAAGTCGGCCGCCCGCAGGCCGCGCAGGATCGCCGACTTCCCGATCAGGGCGCGCAGGTCCTGCCCGGTGTGGGCGAGGATCCGGCGCACCACCGGGTACGCCTCGGGGTGCACGCTGGAGGAGTCCAGCGGGTCGTCCCCGCCGGGGATGCGCAGGAAGCCGGCGCACTGCTCGAACGCCTTCGGCCCGAGCCGGGGCACCTTCCTCAGGTCGGCCCGGGTGCGGAACGGCCCGTTGGCGTCCCGGTGCAGCACGATGTTCTCCGCGAGCCCGGCGCCGATGCCGGAGACCCGGGTGAGCAGCGGCGCGGAGGCGGTGTTGACGTCCACGCCGACCCCGTTCACGCAGTCCTCGACCACCGCGTCGAGCGAGCGGGACAGCTTCACCTCGGACAGGTCGTGCTGGTACTGGCCGACGCCGATCGAGCGCGGGTCGATCTTCACCAGCTCGGCGAGCGGGTCCTGGAGGCGGCGGGCGATGGAGACCGCGCCCCGCAGCGACACGTCCAGCCCGGGCAGCTCCTGCGAGGCGTACGCCGAGGCGGAGTAGACCGACGCGCCGGCCTCGGAGACCACCACCTTGGTCAGCTTCAGCTCCGGGTGCCGCTTGATCAGGTCACCGGCGAGCTTGTCGGTCTCCCGGCTGGCGGTGCCGTTGCCGATGGCGACCAGCTCGACCTGGTGCGCCGCGGCCAGCTTCGCCAGGGTGTCGATCGAGGCGTCCCACTGCCGGCGCGGCTCGTGCGGGTAGATCGTGTGGGTGGCGACCACCTTGCCGGTGGCGTCGACCACGGCCACCTTCACGCCGGTGCGGAGGCCCGGGTCGAGCCCCATGGTGGCGCGGGTGCCGGCGGGCGCGGCGAGCAGCAGGTCGCGCAGGTTGGTGGCGAAGACCCGTACGGCCTCCTCCTCGGCCGCCTGCCAGAGCCGCATCCGCAGGTCGGCGCCGAGGTGGATGAGGATCCGGGTACGCCAGGCCCAGCGCACCGTGTCGGTCAGCCACCGGTCGGCGGGGCGGCCCTGGTCGGTGACGCCGAACCGGCCGGCGATCGCCGCCTCGTAGCGGGTCGGGCCGGTGACCACGGCGTCGGAGTCGCCCTCGGCCTCCGGGTCCATGGTCAGGTCGAGCACGCCCTCCTTCTCGCCCCGGAACATGGCGAGGATCCGGTGTGAGGGCAGCTTGGGGTACGGCTCGGCGAAGTCGAAGTAGTCGGCGAACTTGGCGCCGGCACTCTCCTGGCCCTCGCGTACCCGGGAGACCAGCCGGCCCCGCGCCCACATCTGCTCGCGCAGCGTGCCGATCAGGTCGGCGTCCTCGGCGAAGCGCTCGATGAGGATGGCCCGCGCGCCCTCCAGCGCGGCGGCGACGTCGGCCACCCCCTTGTCGGCGTCGACGTAGCCGGCGGCGGCGGTCTTCGGGTCCTGCGCGGGGTCGGCCAGCAGGGTGTCGGCGAGCGGCTCGAGGCCGGCCTCGCGGGCGATCTGCGCCCGGGTCCGCCGCTTCGGCTTGTACGGCAGGTAGATGTCCTCCAGCCGGGATTTCGAGTCGGCCGCCATGATCTGCGCTTCCAGGGCGTCGTCGAGCTTGCCCTGGCTGCGGATGGACTCCAGCACCGCGGCGCGTCGCTCGTCCAACTCGCGCAGGTAGCGCAGCCGCTCCTCGAGGGTGCGCAGTTGCGCGTCGTCGAGCAGGCCGGTGGCCTCCTTGCGGTAGCGGGCGATGAACGGCACGGTGGCGCCGCCGTCGAGCAACTCCACGGCCGCCCGCACCTGACGTTCGGCGACGCCGAGCTCCTCGGCGATCCGCTGATGAACAGACTGGGTCACGATCTTGATCCGCCTTCTCGGGTGGGTTCCGTGGTGCATTCTGCCGCTCCCCACCGACGGCGCTCGCGACCCCTGCCCGGCGTGGCGGCGCCCGGCCGTGCCGCTGACCCGTCGCTGCTGGCCGGTCCGCTGCGCTACGGTGGGCGATCATGGACGTACCTGCGGATCCGCGGGCCCGGCGGCTCTTCGGCGGCAGCGCCCGGGCGTTGGGCGATCTGGCCGCCAGCCCGTTCCGGGCCGACCGGGACCGGATCGTGGCGTCGCCGTTCTTCGCCCGGCTGAACGGGGTGACCCAGGTGATCAGCCCGGGCGGGTCGGGACTGCTGGTGCACAACCGGCTCACCCACAGCCTGAAGGTGGCCCAGGTCGCGCGGGCGATCGCCGAGCGGCTCACCGCCGATCCGGCGTACCGGGACCTGCTGGAGAAGCTGGGCGGCTGCGACCCGGACGTGGTGGAGGCCGCCGCGCTGGCCCACGACCTCGGCCACCCGCCCTTCGGGCACCTGGGGGAGCGGGTGCTGGACCGGCTGGCCCGGCAGCGGCTCGGGCTGGCCGACGGCTTCGAGGGCAACGCGCAGTCGTACCGGATCGTCACCAGTACCGAGATCCGCGGCGCGGCCACCACCGGTCTGGACCTCACCGCGGCGGTCCGGGCGGCGATGCTGAAGTACCCGTGGACCCGGCTCGACCACCCCGACCCGCACCCGCGGCACCTGGACCCGGCGCCGCGCGGCGCGGCCGCCCCACCGGACGACCCGGAGAGCGGGTCGGTGAAGTTCGGCGCGTACCGGACCGAGGTGGACGACCTCCGGCAGGCCCGGGAGCCGTTCGTCGGGCGGATCCCGGACTGGCAGCAGACCCCCGAGGCGTCCATCATGGACACCGCGGACGACATCGCGTACGCCATCCACGACGTGGAGGACTTCTACCGGGTCGGGGTGCTCCAGCAGGGCGCGGTGGCCGCCGAGCTGATGGCCTGGCAGCGGGAGTGCGGGCACTTCCGCTCGATCACCTCCTCGGCGCTGACCGCGGCCGGCCGGCGGCCCGGCGCGGCGATCGAACGGCTGCGCCGGCAGTTGCACCGCAAGGACGCCTGGATCGCCGACGACGAGGCGTTCGCCGCCGCCGTGGAACACGTCCGGGAGGAGCTGGTGGAAGGGCTGCTGGCGCTGCCGTTCGACGGCTCGATCGAGGCCGAGCAGTACGTGGCCCGGTTCTCCGCCCGCTGGTCCACCCGGTTCGTCGAGGCCATCGACGTGACCCCCGACCCGGACGTCCGCTCCGGGTACGTGCTGCTCGCCCGGCCGCAGTGGCACGAGGTACAGGTGCTCAAGTTCGTCCACCACCGGTTCGTGCTGGCCCGCCCCGACCTGGCCCTGCACCAGCGCGGTCAGGCCCGGCTGCTGGGCACTCTGGTGGAGGCGCTCTGGGACTGGCTGCTCGACCCGGAGGAGGAGTCCCGGCTGCCCCGTCGCCTGCACGACCTGGTCGAGCTGGCCGAGGCGGAGCTGCACCCGCGGACGCCGGACCGGATCGGCCGAGCCCGCGGGCGGGCGATCGTCGACTTCGTCGCGCAGCTCACCGACGGGCAGGCGGTGGCGATGCTGGACGCCCTCTCCGGCCGCTCCGGCGCGCTCTGGACCGACGCGTTCGTGCTCTGAAGGGGGTCAGGCGACCGCCTGCCACCAGCCGTCCACCGGCAACGGGTCGTCCACCACGACCCGCTCGCCCGGCCGGGGCACCGCCAGCCGGACGTCCCGGGCCTTCGCCTCGGCCCAGAGCCGGTCCACCGGCTCGGACCAGTCGTGCAGGGCGAGGTTGAAGGTGGCCCAGTGCACCGGGATGAACAGCCCGCCGCGCAGGTCGAGGTGGGCGGCGACCGCCTCCTCGGGGAACATGTGGATGCTCGGCCAGGCCCGGTCGTACGCCCCGATCTGCATCAGCGTGACGTCGAACGGCCCGTGCTCGGCGCCGATCCCGCCGTAGCCGTCGAAGTAGCCGGAGTCGCCGGTGTAGAAGACCTTCCGGTGCGCCCCGGCGACCACCCAGGAGCTCCAGAGCGTGCCGTCGCGGCGCAGCCCCCGGCCGGAGAAGTGCTGCGCGGCGGTGGCGGTGATGGTCAGCCCACCGATCCGGTGCTGCTCCGACCAGTCCAGCTCGACGATCCGCTCCTCCGGTACGCCCCACCGGTCGAGGTGGGCGCCGACGCCGAGCGGGACCAGGAACGGCGCGGACTGGTGGGCGAGCAGCCCGCGCACCGTGGCCATGTCCAGGTGGTCGTAGTGGTCGTGCGAGATGAGGATGGCGTCGAGGCGGGGCAGCTCGTCGAGGCGTACCGGCGGCTGGTGGATGCGGCGCGGGCCGATCAGGGCCGAGGGGGAGCAGCGGTCGCTCCAGACCGGGTCGAGCAGCACCCGGTGCCCCTCGATCTCGACCAGCGTCGAGGCGTGGCCGTACCAGACGATGCCCAGTTCCCGCTCGGTGTCGCCGGGGGCCGGGTCGGCCGGGCGCAGCAGCGGGACGGCTGCGGTGGGCCGCCGCTTCTGCTTGCCGAAGATCAGCTCCTTGAGCAGGTTGCGGCCGGGGTCGGCGACCATGGTGCGGGTGCCCGCCGGGTTGTGGAAGGTGCCGTCCCGGTACTGCGGGGAGCGGGCGGCGCGCTCCGCCCGGGAGCCGGTGAGCCGGCCGCCGAGCTGGACGGGCACGTCCCGGGCCGCCCAGGCCAGGCCGGCCACCGCGGCCAGCCCGGTCATCCGCCACATCCGCCTGCCGAGTGCCCGGTCCAGTTCCCGCTCCGCCGGTGCCCGCATGATCCGTCCCTCCGCTGTCTCCCGCAGTACACCGTATCCACCCGGTCGCCGGGTTCGCTTCCCGCCTCAGCCCGGCGTCCGGCCGGTCCCGCCGGCCGGCACCGTCCGGCTCACGGCGTGAGCACGACCTTGACGCAGCCAGCGGTGCAGGCCGGAGTCGCCTTCATACCGGGGTCCCCTCCTCGGTGCCGTCCATGGGACTGCTACCCGTGCGGGCGGACTTGAACCGGCCGGCCCGCCCACCGCCGGGCTCGCTCCCGCCCGGTGCGGGCGCCCGGGTCCGGCGAGAGGTGTAGGGCTCCTTTCGAGCTGATGTCGTAGACGATTCAGGCGTTCCGGGGTCGGCCCGCACCGCGTGGGGGCTGGGAGCCCATAGACCTTTCGGTGGCCTGACGTCACAGACGATTCAGCTCGACAGGAGGTCCCGGACCATGTCGTGGTCGGCCGCCGGCGGCCCGGACGTCCCGGTCGGGGCGACGGGGCCGGGTACCCCGGAAAGGGGCGACCGCCGCGCCCCCGGTGCGGGGCGCGGCGGTCGGGTGGGTCGGACGGCGGTTAGCCCGCCGCGGGGCTCAGGAGCCCGGGGTGCCGGCGCGCTTGGTCGTCGCCTTGAGGAAGTCCCGGTTGAGCCGGCCGATGGTGTTCAGCGGGATGCCCTTCGGGCAGGCCGCCGCGCACTCGCCGATGTTGGTGCAGCCGCCGAAGCCGGCCTCGTCGTGCGCGTCCACCATGCCGATCACCCGGGTGTACCGCTCGGGCTGGCCCTGCGGCAGCAGCGACAGCTGGGTGATCTTGGCGGCGGTGAACAGCATGCCGGAGCCGTTCGGGCAGGCGGCCACGCAGGCGCCGCAGCCGATGCAGGCGGCCGACTCGAAGGCGGCGTCCGCGTTGGCCTTGGCCACCGGGGCGGAGTGCGCCTCGGGGGCGCTGCCGGTCGGCGCGGTGATGTACCCTCCGGCCTCGATGATCTTGTCGAAGGCGCTCCGGTTGACCACCAGGTCCTTGACGACCGGGAAGGCCCGGGCGCGCCACGGCTCGATGTCGATGGTGTCGCCGTCGGAGAACTGCCGCATGTGCAGCTGGCAGGCGGTGGTGCCGCGCTGCGGCCCGTGCGCCTCACCGTTGATCATGAGGCTGCACATGCCGCAGATGCCCTCACGGCAGTCGTGGTCGAACGCGACCGGCTCCTCGCCCTCGAGGATCAGCCGCTCGTTGAGCACGTCGAGCATCTCCAGGAAGGACATGTCCGGGGACACGTCCGGCACCTGGTAGGTCACCATCTGACCCTTGTCCTCAGGGCCCTTCTGGCGCCAGATGCGCAGGGTCAGATTCACTTGTAGCTCCGCTGCGTCGGGTGGACGTATTCGAACTTCAGGTCTTCCTTGTGCAGCACGGGCTGGCCGGTGCCGGTGTACTCCCAGGCCGCCACGTAGGCGAACCGGTCGTCGTCGCGCTGCGCCTCGCCGTCCGGGGTCTGGTGCTCGGCCCGGAAGTGGCCGCCGCAGGATTCCTCGCGGTGCAGGGCGTCGATGCACATGAGCTCGGCCAGCTCGAAGAAGTCGGCCACCCGGCCGGCCTTCTCCAGCGACTGGTTGAGCCCCTCGCCGTCGCCCGGGACGCGGACCCGCTGCCAGAACTCGTCGCGCAGGGTGCGGATCTCGTCGATCGCCTTGCGCAGCCCGGCCTCGCTGCGCTCCATGCCGCAGTGCTCCCACATGATCTGGCCCAGCTCCCGGTGGAACGAGTCCACGGTCCGGTCGCCGTTGATCGAGAGCAGCTTCTGGATCCGCTCCTCGACCGCCGTGCGGGCCGCCACCGCCTGCGGGTGGCTGGCGTCGACCTTCCCGAAAGAGCCGGCGTTCGCCAGGTAGTTGGGCAGGGTGTTCGGCAGCACGAAGTAGCCGTCCGCCAGGCCCTGCATCAGCGCGGAGGCGCCGAGCCGGTTCGCGCCGTGGTCGGAGAAGTTGGCCTCACCGATCACGAACAGGCCCGGGATGCTCGACTGCAGGTCGTAGTCGACCCAGAGACCACCCATCGTGTAGTGCACGGCGGGATAGATCCGCATCGGGACCTCGTACGGGTCCTCGCCGGTGATCCGCTCGTACATCTCGAAGAGGTTGCCGTACTTCGCCTCGATCGCCTTGCGGCCGAGCCGCTGGATGGCGTCGGCGAAGTCCAGGTAGACGCCGAGCCCGCTGGGGCCGACGCCGCGGCCCTCGTCGCAGACGTTCTTGGCGGCCCGGGAGGCGATGTCCCGGGGGACCAGGTTGCCGAAGGAGGGGTAGATCCGCTCCAGGTAGTAGTCCCGCTCGTCCTCGGGGATGTCCTTCGGGTTGCGGTTGTCGCCCTTGGCCTTCGGCACCCACACCCGGCCGTCGTTGCGCAGCGACTCGCTCATCAGGGTCAGCTTCGACTGGTGGTCGCCGGAGACCGGGATGCAGGTCGGGTGGATCTGCGTGTAGCAGGGGTTGGCGAAGTACGCGCCCTTGCGGTGCGCCCGCCAGGAGGCGGTGACGTTGCAGCCCTTGGCGTTGGTGGAGAGGTAGAAGACGTTGCCGTAGCCGCCGGAGGCGAGCACGACCGCGTCGGCCATCTCGGTGCTGATCTCACCGGTGACCAGGTCCCGCACCACGATGCCGCGGGCCCGGCCGTCGACGACGACCAGCTCGAGCATCTCGTGGCGGGCGTTCATCTCCACGTTGCCCAGGCCGATCTGCCGCTCGAGCGCCTGGTACGCGCCGAGCAGCAGCTGCTGGCCCGTCTGGCCCCGGGCGTAGAAGGTGCGCTGTACCTGCGCGCCGCCGAAGGAGCGGGTGTCCAGCAGGCCGCCGTACTCGCGGGCGAACGGGACGCCCTGGGCGACGCACTGGTCGATGATGTTGACCGAGACCTCGGCCAGCCGGTGCACGTTCGACTCCCGGGAGCGGAAGTCGCCGCCCTTGACCGTGTCGTAGAAGAGCCGGTGCACCGAGTCGCCGTCGTTGCGGTAGTTCTTCGCGGCGTTGATGCCACCCTGGGCGGCGATCGAGTGGGCCCGGCGCGGGCTGTCCTGGTAGCAGTACGACTTCACGTGGTAGCCCTGCTCGGCCAGGGTCGCCGCGGCCGAGCCGCCGGCCAGGCCGGTGCCCACCACGATCACGGTGAGCTTCCGGCGATTGGCCGGGTTGACCAGCTTCCCCTCGAACCGGTGGCGCTCCCACCGGGTCTCGATCGGGCCGTCCGGGGCCTTGGTGTCGGCGATCGGGTCGCCTTCGGTGTAGAGATCCATGTCAGGCCACCAATCCGGTGAGTACGGCGAACGGGACCACCAGGTAGCCGGCGGTCAGCACGACGGCGAAGACCAGCGCGGCGGTCCTGGCCCGGCGCTCACCCTGCGGCGTCTGCTGCCCGAGGCTGCGGAAGGCGCTGAACGCGCCGTGGCGCAGGTGGAAGCCGATGGTGACGACGGCCAGGACGTAGAAGAGGGTGACGTACCAGCGCTCCGGGGCGAAGTCGGCGACCACGTTGCCGTACGGGTTGGCCGGGTCGCCCTGCGGGTTCAGGTGACCGGTGGTCAGGTCCAGGATGTGGTAGATCACGAAGAGCAGGATGATGACGCCGCCCCAGCGCATGGTGCGGGCCGCGTAGTTCACGTGGATCTTCTTGCGGTGTGCGTAGGGCACCGGCCGGGCGGCCCGGGCCCGCATCGCCAGCACGGTGGCCGACGTGATGTGGGCCAGCACCGCGACGACGAGCACGGTGCGCTGGATCCACAGGTACCAGGTCGACGGCAGCAGCGGCGTCCCGATCTCGCGGAGCCAGTGCGCGTAGTGGTCGAACGAGGTCTCGCCCGTGAAGATCTTCAGGTTCCCGAGCATGTGCAGGATCAGGAACAGCACAAGGATGATGCCCGTTACCGCCATGACAGCCTTGAGGCCGACGTTCGAGCGGATGGGCGACCGAGTTTTCGTGAGTACCACGTGGCCGACGCTAGGAGCAGTTCGATCAGTCGTCCAATGCATCGACCTCGTAGTCTTGATAGCCATAAGCTATCTAGATGCAGCTCCATCAACTCCGGTACTTCGTGGCGGTCGCAGAAGTACGACATTTCACCCAAGCAGCCGATCTGGTGGGCATCACCCAGCCCTCGTTGAGTAAGCAAATTCACGCCCTGGAGACCGACCTCGGGGCCCCGCTCTTCGAACGGGTAAGGGGCAACATCGCCCTCACCGCGGCCGGCGAGGTGCTGCTGCCGCTGGCCAAGCGGATCCTCGCCGACGTGGACACCGCCACCCGCGAGGTCCAGGAGCTGGTGGGGCTGCGCCGGGGGCGGGTCCGGCTCGGCGCCACGCCCAGCCTGGCCACCTCGCTCGCGCCCCCGGTGCTGCGCCGGTTCCGCGACGCCCACCCCACCGTCGACCTGCGGGTGGAGGAGGGCGGCTCGCAGGACCTGGTCCGCGACCTGCTCCGCGGCGACCTCGACCTGGCGCTGATCATCATGCCGTCGGGCGGCACCGACCCGGGGCTGCGCGCCGACCCGATCCTGCGGGAGAGCCTGGTGGTCGCCTCGGTGGAGCCGCTACCCGCCGACCCGGTCACCGGCGAGCTGCGCATCACCGACCTGCGCGACGAACCGCTGGTGATGTTCCGCGAGGGCTACGACCTGCGCGACGCCACCCTCCAGGCCTGCCGGGAGGCCGGCTTCGAGCCGCGGCTCTCGGTGGACGGCGGCGAGCTGGACGCCGTGCTCAGCTTCGTCGAGGCGGGGCTCGGCGTCGCCCTGGTACCCGGCATCGCGGTGACCCGGCGGCCCGGCATCCGGGTCACCCGGCTCGCCCCGCCGGGCGTACGCCGGACCATCGCGGTTGCCCGCCGCCGGGACGTGGTACCCACCCACGCCGGCCGCGAGCTGCGCCGGATCCTGCTCGAGTACGTCCACGACGCCACCGCGGGCGACCAGCTCCCGGCCGGCGTGGAACCGCTCTGACCCCTCAGCGCCCCTCGGCGTCGTCCATCGCCCGGTAGATGCGCTGCTCGGAAACCGGGTACGGGGTGCCGAGCGCCTGGGCGAACACGTTCACCCGCAGCTCCTCGATCATCCAGCGGATCTGCCGGGCCGCCGCCGCCTGCCGCTTCGCCACCGGCAGCGCGGCCAGCATGTCCTGGTACTCCTGCTGCACCACGGCGATCCGGTCCTGCTGCTGCTTGTCCCGCTGCGGGTTGCCGGGCAGCCGGTCCAGCCGGCGCTCGATCGCGGTCAGGTAGCGCAGCAGGTCGGACAGTCGGGCGTACCCGGCCTCGGTGATGAACCCGGCGTGCACCAGGCCGGTGAGCTGGTTGCGGATGTCGGCCAGGGCGGCCACCACGGCCAGGTTCTTCGTCGCGCCGAGCCGCTGCTCCACCGCGTACGCGGCGGCGAGCACCTGGCGGACCCGGTTCATCACGTCCACCACGGTGTCGACCAGATCGGCGCGGACCTTGTCGCGCAGCGCGGCGAAGCCCTCGGCGTCCCAGGCCGGGCCGCCCGCGTCCGCCATCAGCTTGTCGATCGCGGCGCCGGTCGCGTCCTCGATCAGCGCCTGCACCCCGCCGTGCGGGTTGCGGGACAGCGCCAGCTTGGCCTCGTTGCTCAGCCGCCCCTGGAGGAACTTCGCCGGGGCGGGCACGGTGAGCCGGAGCAGCCGGCGGGTGCCGGCCCAGTGCGCGGCCTCCTGCTCGGCGGGGGAGTCGAACACCTTCACCCCGACGGTGGTGCCCTCGTCGACCAGGGCCGGGTACGCGGTCACCGCGTACCCGGCGCGGACCTGCTCGATGGTGTGCGGCAGGGTGCCGATGCTCCATTCGGTCAGCCCGGACCGGGCCACGTCCGGTGCGGCGGCCGCGACGACCTGGCGTACCTCCTGGCGGAGTTCGCGTTGCAGGGCCGGCAGGTCCTTGCCCTCGGCGACCGGCTTGTCGTCCTCGCCGAGCACCCGGAAGGTGACCCGCAGGTGCGGTGGCAGCTTCGCCAGGTCCCAGGCCTCGGCGGGGACCGTCACCCCGGTCATCCGGCGCAGCTGCCGGGTGAGCGCGTCGAGCAGCGGCTCCTCGCCGGGGGTGATCGCCGCGAGGGCGGCCCGGGCGAAGTCGGGCACCGGGACGAAGTTGCGCCGGACCGCCTTGGGCAGCGACCGGATGAGCGCGACCACCAGCTCCTCGCGCAGGCCCGGCACCTGCCAGTCGAAGCTTTCCGCCGGCACCTGGTTGAGCAGCGGCAGCGGGATGTCCACGGTGACGCCGTCGGTCGGGGTGCCCGGGTCGAAGGTGTAGGTCAGCGGCAGGGCCACCCCGTCGGCCCGCCACTCGTCCGGGTAGTCGGTCTCGTCCACCCCGCCGCGACCGGAGTTGACCAGCAGCTCGCGGGTGAAGGTGAGCAGGTCCGGGCGCTCGCGCCGGGTCTTCTTCCACCAGGTGTCGAAGTGCCGGCCGGAGACCACGTCGGCGGGGATCCGCTGGTCGTAGAAGTGGAAGATGGTCTCGTCGTCGACCAGGATGTCCCGCCGCCGGGCCCGGTTCTCCAACTCCTCCACCTCGGCCAGCAGCCGCTGGTTGTCCCGCCAGAACTGGTGGTGGGTCTGCCAGTCGCCCTCCACGAGGGCGTGCCGGATGAACAGCTCGCGGCTCAGTACGGGGTCGATCCGACCGAAATTGACCTTGCGGGAGGTGACGATCGGGATGCCGTACAGGGTGACCTTCTCGTAGGCCATCACGGCGGCCTGCTTCTTCTCCCAGTGCGGCTCGCTGTAGCTGCGCTTGACCAGGTGCTGCGCGAGGGGCTCCACCCACTCGGGTTCGACCCGGCCGGCCACCCGGCCCCAGAGCCGGGAGGTCTCCACCAGCTCGGCGGCCATCACCCAGCGCGGCGGCTTACGGAACAGCGCCGAGCCGGGGAAGATCCCGAACTTCGCGCCGCGCGCCCCCAGGTACTCGTTTTTCTGGGCGTCCTTGAGCCCGACGTGCGAGAGCAGGCCGGGCAGCAGGGACTGGTGCACCTTCGGGGTGTCGATCTCCTCCGGTAGGTCGGCGCCGGCCCCGCGCCGGCCGTCACTCTTGTCCGCGGTACGCAGCACCTGGCGCAGCTGGCTGACGATGTCCTGCCACTCGCGTACCCGCAGGTAGTTGAGGTACTCCGCCTTGCACATCCGGCGGAAGGCGCTGGAGGACAGCGCCCGCTGCTGCTCGCGCAGGTACCGCCACAGGTTGAGGTACGCGACGAAGTCCGACTCCTTGTCGGCGAACCGGGCGTGCGCCTGGTCGGCCTGGGCCTGTTTGTCGACGGGCCGCTCCCGTGGGTCCTGGATGGAGAGCGCGGCGGCGATCACGACCACCTCGGTGGCGCAGCCGTTGCGATCGCCCTCGAGGACCATCCGGGCCAGCCGCGGGTCGACCGGGAGCTGGGCCAGCCGCCGGCCCAGCGGGGTGAGCCGCTTCGCCGGGTCGGTCTCGGCCGGGTCCAGCGCGCCCAGCTCGTGCAGCAGGTTCACGCCGTCGGTGATGTTGCGGCGGTCGGGCGGGTCGATGAACGGGAACGCGCCGATGTCGCCGAGGCCGATCGAGGTCATCTGCAGGATGACCGAGGCCAGGTTGGTGCGCAGGATCTCCGGGTCGGTGAACTCCGGCCGGGACTCGAAGTCCGGCTCGTCGTAGAGGCGGATGCAGATGCCGTCCGAGGTACGCCCGCAGCGGCCCTTGCGCTGGTTGGCCGAGGCCTGCGACACCGGCTCGATCGGCAGCCGCTGCACCTTGAGCCGGCTGGAGTAGCGCGAGATCCGGGCGGTGCCGGGGTCCACCACGTACTTGATGCCGGGGACGGTCAGCGAGGTCTCCGCGACGTTGGTGGCGAGCACCACCCGGCGTCCGGCGTGCGGGGCGAAGACCCGGTGCTGCTCGGCGGTGGACAGCCGGGCGTACAGCGGGAGGATCTCGGTGCGCAGCAGGGCGCGCTTCTTCTGCACCAGCTTGCCGAGCGCCTCGGCGGTGTCCCGGATCTCGCGCTCGCCGCTGAGGAACACCAGGATGTCGCCGGGCCCCTCGGCGGCCAGTTCCTCGACCGCGTCGCCGATGGCCTGGATCTGGTCCCGGACGTTCTCCTCGTCGGCCTCGTCTTCCTGGTCGGCCTCGGTGACCTCGACCAGCGGCCGGTAGCGCACCTCCACCGGGTAGGTCCGGCCGGACACCTCGACGATCGGCGCGGGGTTGCCCTCGGCGTCGGCGAAGTGCCGGGCGAACCGGTCGGTCTCGATGGTGGCGGAGGTGATGACCACCTTGAGGTCGGGGCGGCGGGGGAGGAGCTGCCTCAGGTAGCCGAGGATGAAGTCGATGTTGAGGCTGCGCTCGTGCGCCTCGTCGATGATCAGCGTGTCGTACTGGCGCAGCATCCGGTCGGTCTGCAGCTCGGCCAGCAGGATGCCGTCGGTCATCAGCTTGACCAGGCTGTGCTCGCCGACCTGGTCGGTGAAGCGGACCTTGTAGCCGACCACGTCACCCAGCTCGGTGCCGAGTTCCTCGGCGATCCGGTCCGCGACGGTGCGCGCGGCCAGCCGGCGCGGCTGGGTGTGCCCGATCAGCCCGTTGATGCCGCGGCCCAGCTCCAGGCAGATCTTGGGTAGCTGGGTGGTCTTGCCGGACCCGGTCTCACCGGCCACGATCACCACCTGGTGGTCGCGGATCGCGGCGGCGATGTCGTCCTTGCGCTCGCTGACCGGCAGCTGCGCCGGGTAGGTGATGGCCGGCACGGCGGCCCGCCGGGCGACCAGCCGCGACTCCGCCCGGGCCACCTCGGCCGCGATCTCGGCGAGCGCCGCGTCCCGCCGCTGCGGGTCCCGCAGCTTCCGTACCCCGTCCAGCCGTCGCTGCAGCCGGCGCTGGTCGCGGAACATCAGGGGGGAGAGACGGCGGTGCAGGTCGCGGGCGGTCTCGGGTACGGCGGGTGCGGCTGGATTCTGCATGTCGTCGCCAAGGATAGGCAGGCGCGCGCCGCGGCGCTCCCGGGTTACCGCCGCGGCCCGGGCCACCCGGCGCGCGTGCCTAACCGGTCCGGGTGGCACGCCCGGCTAGAGTTTCCGCCGACCAGGGTCGACGAGGGGACGGGATGATCATGCGGGACATCGACCGGGCACTCGTGCAGGCCGCCACCGCCGTGGCCAAGCTGCGCTGCCGCAGCGACAACCACACCGTCGCGGCCGCCGCGCGGACCGCCGACGGTCGGGTCTTCAGCGGGGTGAACGTCTACCACTTCACCGGGGGCCCCTGTGCCGAGGTGGTGGCCATCGGCGCCGCCGCCACCGCGGGCGCCGGCGACCTGGAGGCCATCGTCGCGGTGGGCGACCGGGGTCGGGGCGTCATCCCGCCGTGCGGCCGCTGCCGGCAGGTGCTGCTCGACTACTTCCCGTCGATCAAGGTGATCGTCGGCCCGCCGGACGGGCTGCGGGCGGTCCCGGTGACCGACCTGCTGCCCGAGACGTACGTCTGGTCGGACCACCAGGTGGAGCTGCCGACGGCGCCGCGTACCGGGGTGTGGCCGATGCCGGTGGTGCCGGGCAGCCGCCAGGCCGCGGAGGACTGAACCAGGCGCCGAAGGCGACCGGCCGGGGACCGGGTCAGTCCCCGGCGGCCATCTCCAGCATGGAGGTGGGCACCGGGACGTCCTCGAAGCGGAGCACGCCCTCGGGCACCATCCAGCTCATCACCTGGGCGACCAGTTGCCCCGCACGCACCGCGGGATCGTTGGCGTACAGCTCGCGGGCCATCTGCGGGTCCACCGAGAGCACGACGAAACCGCGGATCCGCGCGTCGTCGCCGCCGAGGAACGGGCCGGCGGCCAGGACCGCGCCCTGCTCCACCAGCCCGGCCTGGTGCGCCAGGTGCGCGTGCCGCAACCGGTCGGCCGCGTCCCGGGGCAGCGCGGGCGGGTCGTCCGGACGCGCCAGGAGGACCACGGTGTGCTGGTCGAATCGCATGCTGCCAGGGTAGGGCCGGAATCGGGCGGAACCGGGCTACTCGGCGGTCCGGGCCCGCAACGCGCGGATCGACCAGTCGAGCACCGGCGCCAGGCTCTCGCCGGCCGGCCAGCCGTTGATCACGGCGAGCAGGTGCAGGTACCGCTCCCGGCGCGGGTCGTTCGCGGACTCCAGCCGCGCCAGCAGCCGCCGCCGCAGGTCGGCGTCGTCGGGCCGGCCGCAGAGCTGCGCGTACCGGGCGGTGGCCGCCGCGACGGCCGGGTCGGCGGCGGGGGAGAGCGGGTCCACGCCGGCGGCCAGGGCCGGCTCGACCTCGTCCCGGACGATGGCGACCGCGTCGCGCCGGACACCGGTGTGCTCCGCGCGGTCGGCCGCGTGTTGCGCCGCGATCCGGCGCAGGCCGGCGCGGAAGTCCGGGTCCTGGGACAGTTCGGCCAGTTCCACCCACGCCTCGACCTGCTCGGCCTCGGGATTGTCGGGCAGTTCGGGGGTCAGGGAGCGCCGGATCCCGGCCAACCCGGGGTCGGCGTTCAGGCCGGCGAAGGCGGCGTCGAGGAACTCGTCGATCATTCGCCGCCGCTCGTCGGCGGAGAGCCGGGCCAGTTTGTGCATGAGCTCCATCTCCTCGGGGGTGGACCCGCGTCGGGCGACCGCGGTCAGCACCGCGCGGCGCAGCCGCAGCACCCGGATCTGCGTCGCCAGTGCCTCGGCGTGCGCCGCGGCGACCTCGGCGAGCGGCACCTCCCGGTCCACCACCGTCCGGATGGTGGCCAGGTCCAGGCCCAGGTCGCGCAGGGTGCGGACCAGGTCCAGGCGGGCGACGGCCTCGACCCCGTAGCGGCGGCGGCCGGTCGGGCCGCGGTCGGTCGGCGGCACGATGCCGCGGTCGGACCAGAACCGGATGGTTTTGACCGTCAGCCCGGTCCGTCGGGCCAGGTCGCCGATCGAGTAGCGCGGCTCGCCGTTCATGCCCCCACCCTCGCTGCTCCACCAGGGGGAGGTGCAACTCCGGCCGAAGATCGACGAGCCCGAGTTAGGTATGCCTAACCCGCTCCGCTAAGGTAAGGCGACCCTAATCAGAGGGACGGGAGAACCCTTGACCACCGTCGCCGTCCGGCCCGAGCGGGCCGGCCCGCCGCGCCGCCGAGACGCCCGTCGCCGCCTCGCGGTCGCCCTGGCGGCGGCGCTGCTGCTCGTCGCCGTCCTGCTGGCCAGCCTGGCGCTCGGCAGCCGCCCGCTCGCCGTCGGCGAGGTGTGGGGAGCGCTCACCGCCCCGGACGGCGGCCAGGCCACCACGATCGTCCGGGAACTGCGGCTGCCGCGTACCGTGCTGGGCCTGGTCGTCGGCCTCGCGCTCGCCCTCGCCGGGGTGCTCTTCCAGGCCGTCACCCGAAACCCCCTCGCCGAGCCGCGCATCCTCGGTGTCAGCGCCGGCGCGTCCTTCGGCGTGGTGCTGGCCATCGCGGTCTTCGGGGTCGGCACGCTCACCGGGTACGTCTGGTTCGGCGTCGCCGGCGCGCTCCTGGCCGGGCTGCTGGTCTTCGCCGTCGCCAACCGCACCCGCGACGGCGCCAGCCCGGTCACCCTCGCGCTGGTCGGCGCGGCCCTCGACGCCAGTCTCGGGGCCATCGTGTACGCGCTGCTCAGCATCGACGCCCGCACCTTCGAGGAGTACCGCTTCTGGGTGGTCGGCGGGCTGACCGGCCGGGACGCCGGCGTGGCCGGGCAGGTGCTCCCGTTCGTCCTCGCCGGCACCGTGCTGGCCGCCCTGGTCGCCCGGGGCCTCGACGCGCTCGCCCTCGGCGACGACGTCGCCACCGGCCTGGGCCACCGCACCGCCCTGGTACGCCTCGGCGCCGGCGTCGCCGGTGTGCTGCTCACCGGCGCCGCGGTCGCCGCCGCCGGACCGATCGCCTTCGTCGGGCTGGCCGTGCCGCACCTGGCCCGCGCCATGGTCGGCGCCGACCACCGGTGGACCCTGCTGGTCGCCGGGCTGCTCGGCCCGGCCCTGCTGCTCGCCGCCGACGTCGTCGGCCGGCTGGTCGCGCCGCCCGGGGAGGTCCCCGCCGGGATCATCACCGCGCTGATCGGCGCCCCGCTGCTCGCCTTCCTGGTCCGCCGCGCCCGCGTGGTGACGGCATGAGCGCGTCGACTACGGTCCTGCCCGGGCGGTCGCTGCTGCGGCTCGGGCCGGTGGCCGTACGGGTCCGCCGCCGGCCGGTGCTGGTCGCCACGGCCCTGCTCCTGCTCCTCGCCGCCGCCATGGTGCTCAGCCTCTGCCTCGGCACCCCGTACGTGGCCCCGGCCGACGTGCTGCGCGCGCTCTCCGGGGCGGGCACCCCGTACGACCTGGTCGTGCTCGACCTGCGGCTGCCCCGCGCGGTGCTCGCGGCGCTGGCCGGGGCGGCGTTCGGCGTGGCCGGCACCCTGATCCAGAGCGTGGCGCGCAACCCGCTCGCCAGCCCCGACGTCATCGGCGTCACCCAGGGCGCCGGGCTGGCTGCCACGGTGGCGCTCACCGGCGGCGCGGCGGCGATCCTGGTCGCGCCGGCCGCCCTGCTCGGCGGGCTGCTCGCGGCCGTGCTGGTGTTCGCCCTCGGGGCCCGGCACGGCCTGGCCGCGCAACGCTTCGTCCTGGCCGGCGTGGCGATGGCCTTCGCCTTCCGGGCGCTCACCGAGGTCGTCATGCTCGCCGCCGACCCGATCGACGGGCTGCGCGCCCAGGTCTGGCTGATCGGCACCCTGGCCGGCAAGGGCTGGACCGAGGCCGCCTGGATCGCGGCGACCCTCGCCGTGCTGCTGCCGGTGCTGCTCTGGGCCGGCTGGGCGCTGCACAGCGCGGCGCTGGACGACGACACCGCCCGGAGCATCGGCCTGCGCCCGGTGGCCCGCCGGATCGGTCTGGCCGGCACCGGCGTGCTCGTCGCCGCCACGGTCACCGCCCAGGTGGGCGCGGTGGACTTCGTCGCGCTGGTCGCCCCGCAGGTGGCCCGGCGGCTGGTCCGGGCCGAACGGCCACCGCTGCTCTGCGCGGCCCTGCTCGGGGCGTTGCTGCTGGTGCTGGCCGACCTCGCCGGCCGGCGGCTGCTCGCCCCCACCCAACTGCCGGCCGGCGTGCTCACCGCCGCCATCGGCGGGCCGTACCTGATGTTCCTGCTGCTGCGGACCCGAGGGAGGCGGTCGTGACCGCGCTGCTGTCCACCCGTGACCTGGTCGTCGGCTACGAGGGCCGGACCGTCCTGGACGGGCTCGACCTCGACCTGCCCGCCGACGCGTTCACCGTCATCGTCGGGCCGAACGCCTGCGGCAAGTCCACCCTGCTGCGGACCATGGCCCGGCTGCTCACCCCGCGCCACGGCGCCGTGCTGCTCGACGGTACGGCGATCCGCGATCTGCCCACCCGCGAGGTGGCCCGGCGCCTGGGCGTGCTGCCGCAGAGCCCGCTCGTGCCCGAGGGGATCACCGTGGCGGACCTCGTCGGCCGGGGACGGCAGCCGTACCAGCGCTGGTGGCGGCAGTGGTCCGCGGAGGACGGCCGGGCGGTCGAGCAGGCGATGACGCTGGCCGACGTCGCCGGGCTCGCCGACCGGCCGGTGGACACCCTCTCCGGCGGCCAGCGCCAGCGGGTCTGGATCGCGATGACCCTCGCCCAGGACACCGAGGCGCTGCTGCTGGACGAGCCGACCACGTTCCTCGACCTGGCCCACCAGGTGGAGGTCCTCGATCTGCTGCACCGGCTGCGGGCGGAGCGCGGCCGGACCGTGGTCGCCGTGCTGCACGACCTCAACCAGGCCGCCCGGTACGCCGACCACCTGGTCGCCATGCGGGCCGGCGCGGTGGTCGCCGCCGGCCCGCCCCACGAGATCCTCACCGCCGACCTGGTCCGGGACGTCTTCGGGCTCGACTGCGTGGTCGTGCCCTGCCCGGTCACCGGCGCCCCGCTCGTCGTGCCCGCCCGCACCCACACCTCGGCCGCTCCGGCCGCCGTGCCGGCGCCCGCCGGCCCCTCCGTCGGCGACGCCTGAGCGCGCGTCGACCCGTACCGTTAGGAAAGGACCCTGATGCGTCGACTCGCCGCCGCCCTCACCGCGGCCCTCGCCCTCGGCGTCGGCCTCACCGCCTGCGGTGAGAGCGATCCCGTCGCCGGCACCGCCACCGGCCAGACCCGGGAGATCACCCACGCGATGGGCACCACCAAGGTGCCCGCCGAGCCGAAGCGCGTGGTGGTGCTCGACACCGACAAGATCGACACTGCGCTCTCCCTGGGCGTCACCCCGGTCGGCGCGGCGACCGCCGGCGAGGCGAAGAGCTGGCCCACCTACTTCGGCGCCGAGAAGCTCGCCGGCATCAAGGAGGTCGGCGTGCTCACCGAGCCGGACCTGGAGGCGATCACCGCGCTCAAGCCGGACCTGATCCTCGGCAGCAAGTTCCGCCAGGAGAAGTTCTACGACGAGTTGTCCGCCATCGCGCCGACCGTCTTCACCGAGAAGGTGGGGGTGACCTGGAAGGAGAACTTCCTCCTCGACGGCAGGGCGCTCGGCAAGGAGCAGCAGGCTCGCGATCTGCTGGCCGCGTACGAGAAGCGGGCCAAGGAGTTCGGCGCCAGGCTCGGCGACGCCGCCGCCCGGAAGATCTCCATCGTGCGCTTCGTCCCCGGCAACATCCGGGTGTACGGCCCCGAGTCGTTCTCCGGCATCGTGGTGGGTGACACCGGGCTGGGCCGCCCCGAGCGGCAGCGCCTCGACGGCAAGGACGACAAGCGGTTCGACCTGGTCAGCCCCGAGCGGGTCGACGAGGTCGACGGCGACGTCATCTTCGTGACCGCGTACGGCGAGAAGGCCGCCGCCGAGCAGGTCAAGGTCACCGCCGGCACCCTGTGGCAGGGCCTGTCCGCGGTCAAGGCCGGCAAGGCCCACGTCGTCTCCGACGAGACCTGGATGACCGGCATCGGCGTCACCGCCGCCAACAAGATCCTCGACGACCTCGAACAGTACCTGTCCGCCTGACGCCTCCGCCGTTCAAGATCCGCGCAACATCGGGGAACCTGCTGCCTCAATCGACGAGGTGGCAGCAACTTCCCGGAAGTTGCGCGGACCTTGGCGGGGTGGGGTGGGTCAGGCGGCGGTGGACCAGATGACGCGGAAGGCGGCGGCTTCGCCGGCCAGCCACTGCTCGACCTGGTCGGGCCTGGTGTCGGCGGGCATCCGGTGGGACTCGCCGCGACGGACGTCGACCAGGACCGGCTCGGCGTGCGGGAGGACCGCGTCCATGTGCCGGGCCATCAGGTGCAGCGTCGCCAGGGTGGCCTCCTCGCTCGGCGGGGCCTCGTCGAAGTGCAGCCGGACCGCCTCGGCGTGGCCGTCGGCGTACCGGACGCCGAAGTGGGGGTTGATCTTGACGGGGAGGTCGCCCAGCATGGCCAGGGCGTCGCGGGTCTGGGCCAGGTCGATGCCCATCGGCTCGCCGAGCGAGTGCAGCCAGGTCGCCGCGCCGGGGACGAGGGCCTCGTAGAGCGGGCGCCAGCGCGGCTTGACCACGTCGGCGACCTGGGCCAGGTGGGTGCCGCCGGTGTGGAAGGCGATGTCGGCCTTGAGCGCCTTGACGAACTGGCCGTGCGGGTTGAAGCCGTGCCGGCTCGCCCGCTGCTTGCGCAGGCCCCCGACGAAGGTGGCCTTCGTCGGCCCGGTGCGGTCCACGTACCGGGTGAAGCCGAGGAGCGTGGCGTAGGGGGTGAGCGGGGTGCTGGAGGTGGGCGCGGTCACGAGCATCCTCCCAGGTCAACAGCTCGATTAGTACACACATTCTAATCGACGAGGCTGACATCGCCCAGGGCACGAAAAGGGCCGCCCGGACATTCCGGGCGGCCCTTCGAACAAATGTTCTACAGCTGTCCGACGCCGGTGATCCGGACGACCGCGACCCCCGTCTCGTCGGACGCCGCGAGGTCGACCTCGGCGCTGATGCCCCAGTCGTGGTCGCCGTCCGGGTCGTCCAGGATCTGGCGTACGGTCCACTTCTCCCGGCCCTGCTCGATCATGAGCAGCGCCGGCCCGCGGGCGTCCGGCCCGACCCCGATCCCGTCGTACGCCTCGAAGTACGGCTCCAGCGCGTCCGCCCACGTGTCGGCGTTCCAGCCGTGCTCCGCGTCCAGTTCCCCGAGGAGATCCCAGCGCCGCAGGGCGGCCAGCTCGACCCGGCGGAACAGCGCGTTGCGGACCAGCACCCGGAACGCCCGGGCGTTGCGGGTGACCGCCGGCGGGCGCTCGTCCAGCGACGCCGCGACCGCCTCGACGTCGGACGGGTTGCGCAGCCGCTCCCACTCGTCGATGAGGCTGGAGTCGACCTGCCGGACCAGCTCGCCCAGCCACTCGATGAGGTCGACCAGCTCCTCGGTCTTGGCGTCCTCGGGGACGGTCTGCCGCAGCGTCTTGTACGCGTCCGCGAGGTAGCGCAGGACCAGGCCCTCGGACCGGGACAGCCCGTAGAACTGCACGTACTCGGGGAAGGTCATCGCCCGCTCGTACATGTCGCGGACCACGGACTTGGGGGAGAGCTGGTGGTCGGCGACCCAGGGGTGGCCCTGGCGGTACATCTCGTACGCCGACTCCAGCAGCTCCGCGAGCGGCTTCGGCCAGGTCACCTCGTCGAGCAGTTCCAGGCGGGCCTCGTACTCGATGCCCTCGGCCTTCATCGCGGCGACCGCCTCGCCGCGGGCCTTGAACTGCTGCGCGGAGAGCACCTGGCGCGGATCGTCCAGGATCGACTCGATCACGCTCAGCACGTCCAGGGCGTACGCGGGGGATTCCCGGTCGAGCAGCTCGATGGCGGCCAGGGCGAGCGGCGACAGCGGCTGGTTGAGCGCGAAGTCGAGCTGGAGGTCGACGGTGAGCCGCACCCGTCGGCCCTGCTCGTCCGGCTCGGGCAGCTCCTCGACCACACCGCCGGCCCGCAGCGCCCGGTAGATCGCGATGGCCCGGCGGATGTGCCGGCGCTGGGCGGCCCGGTCCTCGTGGTTGTCGGTGAGCAGGTGCCGCATCGAGGCGAACGCGTCGCCGGGGCGGCCGATCACGTTGAGCAGCATCGAGTGGCTGACCTGGAAGCTGGAGGTGAGCGGCTCCGGCTCGGCCTCGACCAGCCGGTCGAAGGTGGGCTTCCCCCACCCGATCGACCCCTCCGGGGGCTTTTTCTTGACCACCTTGCGGCGCTTCTTCGGGTCGTCGCCCGCCTTCGCGAGGGCCTTCTCGTTCTCGATGACGTGCTCGGGGGCCTGCACCACCACCCGGCCCAGGGTGTCGAACCCGGCCCGGCCGGCCCGGCCGGCGATCTGGTGGAACTCGCGGGCCTTGAGCAGCCGGGTACGGGTGCCGTCGTACTTCGACAGGCCGGTGAAGAGCACGGTGCGGATCGGCACGTTGATGCCGACGCCGAGGGTGTCGGTGCCGCAGATGACCTTGAGCAGCCCGGCCTGGGCGAGGGTCTCCACCAGGCGGCGGTACTTGGGCAGCATGCCGGCGTGGTGCACGCCGATGCCGTGCCGGACCAGCCGGGACAGCGTCTTGCCGAAACCGGAGGTGAACCGGAAGTTCCCGATCGCGGTGGCGATCATGTCCTTCTCGGCCCGGGTGCAGACGTTGACGCTCATCAGCGCCTGGGCCCGCTCCAGCGCGGCGGCCTGGGTGAAGTGCACGACGTACACCGGGGCCTGCTTGGTCTCCAGCAGCTCCTCGAGCGTCTCGTGCAGCGGGGTCATCGCGTACGAGAACAGGAGCGGGACCGGCCGCTCGGCCGAGCGGACGACGGCGGTCGGCCGCCCGGTACGCCGGGTCAGGTCGTCGACGAACCGGGTGGTGTCGCCGAGCGTGGCGGACATCAGGACGAACTGCGCCTGCGGCAGCTCGATCAGCGGCACCTGCCAGGCCCAGCCCCGGTCCGGCTCGGCGTAGAAGTGGAACTCGTCCATGATCACCTGGCCGACGTCGGCCCGGGCGCCCTCGCGCAGCGCGAGGTTGGCCAGGATCTCCGCGGTGCAGCAGATGATCGGGGCGTCGGCGTTGACGCTGGCGTCGCCGGTGAGCATGCCGACGTTCTCCGCGCCGAAGACCTCGCAGAGGGCGAAGAACTTCTCCGACACGAGGGCCTTGATCGGCGCGGTGTAGAAGGTGGTCCGGTCGTCTGCCAGGGCCGCGAAGTGCGCCGCGACCGCCACCAGGCTCTTGCCGGAGCCGGTCGGCGTATTCATGATCACGTTCGCGCCGGAGACGATCTCGATGACCGCCTCCTCCTGGTGGGGGTAGAGGTCGAGACCGCGCTCGGACGCCCAGCCGGCGAACGCGTCGTAGAGGGTGTCGGGGTCGGCGCTCTTCGGCAGCGCGGCGGTGAGAGTCATGGCGGCTCCCATCGTGCCTGGATCATGGGCCGCCGCGCCAACCGGGCCTGCTGCCGTCGCTGTGCCGTCGATGTTAGGAGGGGGCCCTTTACCCGCACCAGGCGTTAAGAAGGGGCCCCTGCTTTCACGTGGACGAGGTCGAAGATCTCCCGGCCGGCGGTCAGGGCGCGGCGCTCGAACTTGGTCACCGGGCGGTGCGGGGGGCGGGGCGCGTAGCCGCCGTGCACGTCGACCAGTTCCGGGTCGGCGGTCAGCGTCTCGCGCATCGACCCGGCGTACTCGGCCCAGTCGGTGGCGCAGTGCAGCGTCCCGCCGGGGACCAGCCGGGAGCGCAGCAGCGCCACGTGCGCCGGCTGGATGATCCGCCGCTTGTGGTGGCGGGACTTCGGCCAGGGGTCGGGAAAGAAGACGTGCACCGCGTCGAGGCAGCCCTCCGGCATCGCCCGGACCAGGTCCAGCGCGTCGCCCTCGGCCACCCGGACGTTGTCCAGTCCGTGCCGTTCCACCAGGCCGAGGAGGTTGGCGATTCCGGGCGTATGCACCTCGACCGCCAGATAGTGTCGGTCCGGGTCGGCCCCCGCCATCGCGGCGGTGGCGTCGCCCATGCCGGAGCCGATCTCCAGCACCAGCGGCGCCCGCCGGTCGAACAGCGCCGCCGGATCGAACGGCCCGTCGAGGCCGGCGATCTCCAGCCCGTACGTGGGCCAGAGCCGGGCCAGCGCGTCACGCTGTCGGTCGCTCATCCGGCCGCGACGCGGATGGAAGGTACGGATGCCGGCGGGGTGGGCCGGCGGGGCGGCGTTGAGGTCGGTGGAGGTCACAGCGACCCGAGCGTACGCGACCGTCGGGGCGGATCGGATGTGATGTGCGGTCCGGGGTGAGAGGATTCATCCCGTACGGCAGGACGGGTGGCCCGCCGCCCGGACGACGGCTCCGAGGCCGCTGCGCCGAGCTGGAGTTGCCGGACAGCGGCGGCGCCGGAAGGGGGCATGGTGTCAGTCACGCGACGCGCGGCGCTGCTGATCACGGTCGCCGCCTGCGCCCCGCTGGTCGGGGCGGCACCCGCGCTGGCCCTCCCGCGTTCCGCCGCCCGCCCGCCTGCCGGTCACGCTGCGGCCGCCCGGCCGTTCGCCGAGCCGGCGCCGAGCACCGAGCCGCCGCCGCCCGGTGACCTGATCTTCGCGGAGGTCACCCCGAGCACCGTCCAGCCCGGGTTCCTGGTCGGCGTCCGGGCCAGCTGCCGGGACAACTCAATCCCGGCGATCGTGGTCTCCGACGCGTTCGGTCGGGTGCAGGTGCAGCCGCAGCGCGGCCTGCTCACCGCCTCGCCGATGGTCAACGAGCGCACCCGGCCGGGCAACTACCGGGTCAAGCTGGAGTGCCCCAGCGGGCAGACCGCGTCGACCATGCTCCAGGTGGTGAAGCAGGTGGGGACGGACCCGCCCCGGAGCCCGTGGCCGAGCCGCGGCCCGGCGACCGGCTTCGGCGGCACCGCCGGCGGGCACGGACCGGGCCGGCTGCTGGTGCCGGTCGGGCTGGCGCTGACCGTGGCCGGGGCGGTCGTCGGCGTGGCGGCATCCCGTCGGCCCCGTACCGTCCGCGGCGCCGCCCGCCGCTGACTCCCGCCATGACCGCGCCGCCCGTTTCCCCGCCGTCCACCCAGGCGGCCCGTGGGCGCAGCCCGTGGTCGACCCCGCTCGCCGTACTGCTGGTGCTGGTCGGGGTCTTCGCCACCGGGGCCGGACTGGGCCGTACCGCCGGCCCGTTCGACTGGGCCGACGCGTCGACCGGCACTACGTCGCGCTCGTCCGCGTCGGCCGCGGGCCGGACGCCGGCCAGCCGGCCGGTGACCCTCGCCGTACCGGCGATCAAGGTGACCGCGCCGATCACCCCGGTCGGCCAGGCCAAGGACGGTTCGGTGGACGTGCCGCCGCTGACCCAGCACAACCAGACCGGCTGGTACGACCGGGGCGCAGTCCCCGGGGAGCCGGGCCGGGCCATCATCGTCGGGCACGTCGACACCAAGAGCGGCCCGGCGGTCTTCTACCACCTGCGGGAGCTGAAGCCAGGGGACCGGATCGAGGTGACCCGGTCCGACCGGAGCGTGGTGACCTTCACGGTCGACACCGTCGAGTACTCCGACAAGGCCGACCTCCCCGCCGACCGGGTGTACGGCGATTCCGGCCCGCCGCAGCTGCGCCTCATCACCTGTGGCGGCAGTTGGGTCGGCGGGCGGACCGGCTACCAGGACAACGTGATCGTGTTCGCCTCGCTGGCCGGCATCCGCCAGGCGTGACTCAGCCCTTGCCGGGGACCTGCTGGACCACCTCGAACTCCAGCAGCGTGGCCCCGGTGGCGACCGGCTTGCGTGGCTCGCCGCCCTCGCCGCCGGCGTGCGCGGCTCGGGACGGTCCCTGCGCCCACGCCTGGTACGCCTCCTCGGACTCCCACTTCGTGTAGACGAAGTAGCGGTTGTCCCCGGCGACCGGGCGGAGCAGCTCGAAGCCGAGGAAGCCGGGGGAGTTCTCCACCGCGCCGGCCCGGGCCGCGAACCGCTTCTCCAGCTCCTCGCCCGCGCCGGGTGGGACGTCGATCGCGTTGATCTTCACGACTGCCATGCGTCCCACCCTACGGGTTCAGAAGCCCTCGACGGCCGGCACCAGCTCGGCGTCGACCACGATCGGGGCGTGGTCCGACGGGGCCTTGCCCTTGCGCGCCTCCCGGTCCACGTACGCGGAGCGGACCACGCGGGCGAACGGCGCGGAGGCGTACACCAGGTCGATCCGCATGCCCTTGTTCTGATGGAACATGCCGGCCCGGTAGTCCCAGTAGGTGAACGGGTGCGGCCCCTTCATCGGGGTCGGCACCACGTCGCTGAGCCCGAGGTCACGCAGCGCGGCCAGCGCCGCCCGCTCGGCCGGGGTGACGTGGGTGGAGGCGACGAAGAGCGCCGGGTCCCAGACGTCGGCGTCGGTCGGGGCGACGTTGAAGTCCCCGCAGACCGCCAGGGGCAGCCCGGTGGCCAGCTCCGGATCCAGGGCGTCGCGCAGCGCCGCGAGCCAGGCCAGCTTGTACGCGTAGTGCGGGTCGTCGGGGGCCCGGCCGTTGGGTACGTACACGGACCAGACCCGCACCCCGTCGCAGGTGGCGGAGATGGCCCGCGCCTCCGGCTCGGGGAAGCCCGGCTCGCCGGGGAAGCCGACCGCCACGTCGGCCAAACCGACCCGGGACAGGATGGCCACCCCGTTCCACCGGCCGTCGCTGTGGCTGGCCGACTCGTAGCCGAGTTCGCTGACCTCGGCGACCGGGAAGGCCCCGTCGGGGCACTTGGTCTCCTGCAGGCAGACGACGTCGGGCTTCGTGGCGGCCAGCCAGTCGAGCAGCCGGGGCAGGCGGGCCTTCACCGAGTTGACGTTCCAGGTCGCCAGGCGCATGCCCCCAGCCTGCCGCATCCCGTCGTCGCCTGCCTGGTCAGCCCCGCGCCGGTTCGCCGTGGTCAGCGCTCCGGGGTGTCGCCCGGGCGGGTCTGCTCGGCGAGGAAGCGTTCCAGCTCGGCGCCGAGTTCGTCGGCGGTGGGCAGCGGGCCGGTCTCCGTGGCCAGCAGGTTCTTCTGGCCGCGGCCCCGGGCGAACGCGTCGTACTGCTCCTCCAGGGCCTGCACCAGGGTTGCCGCCTCCTCGGTCTGGGCGACCTGGCGGTCGATCTCCACCCGGACCACCTCGGCGGCGCTGCGCAGGCCGTCGCGGGGCAGCAGCAGCCCGGTGCTGCGGGAGACCGCGGCGAGCAGCGCCTCGGCGGCGGCCGGGTACTCGGTCTGGGCGACGTAGTGCGGTACGTGCGCGGCGAAGCCGAGGGCGTCCCGGCCCTGCTCGCCGAGGCGGTACTCCAGCAGGTGGCCGGCGCTGCCGGGCACCTGGACCCGCTGCAGCCAGGGCTCGTACCCGGCGATCAGCTCCGGCCGGGTGGCGTGCGCGGTCACCCCGCTGGGCCGGCTGTGCGGGACCGCCATCGGGATCGAGTTGAGCCCCACGGTGAGCCGCACGTCGAGCCGCTTGGCGAGCCCGGCGACCGCGGCCACGAAGCGTTCCCACTGCAGGTCCGGCTCGGGCCCGGTGAGCAGCAGGAACGGGTTCTCGTCGTCGTCGTGCAGCAGGTGCAGCTCCAGCGCCGGCGCGTCGTAGTCGGCCCAGTGGTCCTCCACGAAGGTCATCACCGGCCGGCGGGAGCGGTAGTCGAAGAGCTGGTCGACGTCGAACCGGGCGACGAGCCGCGCCTCCAGGGAGGTGAGCAACTGCTCCCGGGCCAGCCGGGTGGCGCTGCCGGCGTCGACGAAGCCGGTGAGCGCCTGGATCAGCACCGGCTGGCCGAGTTCGGGCAGCTCGTCACTGAGTTCGTAGAGCTCGTGTGGGTCGAGCACTGGTCGGGACCTCCCTGGAAACGCGCGTGCGGCGGGCCGTGCGCGCACGGCACCCCGTGGGGCCAACGTACCGGCCATCCTGGTCCATTCCGTTACGGCCCGGTTCGGGGGTCGGCGGTCGATCACGGCCTGGTGGAGGTGGGGTGCAGATCGGGGCGAATACGTTGATCTTGCTCGGGTCCTCGGGTGAACGACCTAAGGGTGAATCCACCGAACGGCCGAGTTAGTGGACCTTGAGGCGGCCCGCCGTCGGCTGCCCCGTTCCTACCCGTGGCGGCGCGCCTCGAGGTGGACCGGAGGTTCGCCCGGTTGGCGAGGTGCATCCGGCTCCGCAGCTTTTTGGGCACGCTTGCCCGGATTATGGGGGGCAAATTGTGGCAAGGGCCACATGATCACCCTCTGTGGCGGGCGATCCTTTTGCCTAGCCTCGTCGAATGCGTGACGACGGCACCCTCGATGACCAGTACGGGCTCGACGGCGCGATTGACCGTTCGGACGATACCCACTCCACCGTCCGGTCAACCGAATCCGTGGAGGCACCCACCCCTCGACGTTCCCTGCTTACCCGCCTGAGCGGCCTCGCTAACCCGCTCGCCGCCCGGCCCGGCCGGACGAAGCTGGCGGTCGCCACCGGCGCGGTCTGCTGCCTCGGCCTGGTCGGCTTCAGCCAGATCGGCGCCGGCGCGATCGGCGGCTCGGCGAATCCCGCGCCGGCGAAGGAGGAGATCGCCCAGCGGGCGGCCCTCGACGCCGCCTCCCGGGCGATGGAGCGCCAGACGTCGGTTCCGGCGACCCCGACGGCCGCCCCCACCGCCACCTCCACCCCCACGCCCACCGCCACCCCGACCGAGACGAAGAAGCCGAAGCCCAAGCCCACGACGAAGCCCACGCCGAAGCGGATCGTCCCGGTGGCCGGGCTGGACCAGGCCCAGATGGACAACGCCAAGAGGATCGTGCAGGCCGGCAAGGAGATGGGCGTGCCGCGCCGCGCCCTGGTGATCGCGGTGGCCACCGCGATGCAGGAGAGCAACCTCTACAACTACGCGAGCGGCGTGCTGCCCGAGTCGCAGAACTACCCGCACCAGGCCATCGGCTGGGACCACGACTCGGTCGGGCTGTTCCAGCAGCGGCCGAGCAGCGGCTGGGGCTCCGTCGCCGACCTGATGAACCCGAAGTACGCCACCAAGGCGTTCCTCTCGGTCCTGGTGCAGATCCCCGGTTGGCAGGACATGGCGCTCACCGATGCCGCCCAGGCCGTGCAGGTTTCCGCGTTTCCCTGGGCGTACGCCCAGCACGAGTGGCGGGCCACCGAGGTCGTCGACGCGATCCTCGCCTGATCGCCCTCGTCCGGTGTGGACGGTTGTCCGAAGTTCGGTCCGGGTACCGGGGGATTGCCGGTCCCGGGTACACATGAGGGGGACCGCGGACGGGAGGACGACATGTCACTGATGCAACGGATCCGCACGTTCCTGCGGTCGCCGCGCGGCCAGCAGCTGGTCGAACGCGGCCGGCGGGAGCTGGCCAAGCCGGAGAACCAGCAACGGCTCAGGCAACTCGCCACCCGGCTGTCCAGCCGCCGGCGCTGACCCGTACGCCCCGCAGATCCGAACCCCGGGAGCCTCTCGTGACCGACTCCGCCCCCGTCGACGGCGAGAACACCGTCCCCCCGCGGCCGGCGGCGCCCCAGGACGCCCCTGAGGCGCCGCCGGCCACCCTCTGGGACCGGATGCGGGACGACCCGCAGTACGCCCCGGAGCACCTGGCGTTGGAGGCGGTGCGGCGGCTCGGACCCGAGGCGGCGCAGTGGGCCGCCCGGGAGCGGGCGCAGCGGCCCGAGATCCCGGGTGAGGAGCTGGCCGACCAGGCGGTCCGCAAGTTCGTCAACCACGCCCGGCTCTCCGGGGCGGTCTCGGGGGCGGCCGGGCTGCCCGGCGCGGTGATCGACATCGGGGTGCTGGCCTGGACCCAGGCCCGGCTGGTGCTGCACGTGGCTGCCGCGTACGGCGTCGACCCGGTGCACCCCGACCGCGCCGCCGACCTGCTGGTGCTGCAGAAGGTGCACAAGGTCGCCGAGACCGCCCGGCTCGCCCTCGGGGTGGCCGCCGGGCGGGAACGCGCCGGTGCGCTCTTCGGCATGGCCGGGGAGCGCCCGCTGGGGCGGGTGATGGTGCAGCTCGGCATCCGGCTGGCCCAGATGGCCGGGGTACGCGCCGCCAAGCGGATCTTCGCCAAGGTGGTGCCCGGGGCCGCGATCATCCTCGGCACCTGGGCCAACTCCTCGGCCACCAGGGATCTGGCCGAGCGGGCCCGGGCCCTCTACCGGGGTGGTCGCGGCAACCTGCCGCAGCAGCGCCGGCCCTGAGCGCACCGTCAGTCGTCGACCCAGCGGCAACCGGTTAGGGCGCTCCGTGCCGGGGTAGCCCGAAGGAATGACCCGATCACAGCCTCGCCGCCGGGTCAACGCCGCGTACAGCGCGCTGAACCTGCGGCTCGTGCTCGCCACCTTCGGCCTGGTCACCATGACTCTCTTCGCGGTGGTCGCCTTCTGGGTGCACCTGGTCTGGCTCGGCGTGGTCTGCGCCGTCCTCGCCCTGGTGGCCGTGGTCGACCTGGTCGTCATCCAGCGCCGCCGCGCTGCCCGTCGTCGCGAGGAGCCGGGTGTGCGGCACTCACTGTTCGAGTGACAGGAGTACGAGATGCCCATCGCCACCACCAATCCCGCCACCGGACAGGTGCTCAAGACGTACGACCCGATGTCGGACGAGCAGGTCGATGCCGCCATCGAGCGGGCCGACCAGGCCTTCCGGCAGTTGCACGGCACCACCGCCGCCCAGCGCGGGCAATGGCTCATCCGGGCCGCCGACCTGCTGGAGGCCGAGCGCGACGAGACCGCCCGGCTGATGACCACCGAGATGGGCAAGACGTACGCGGCGGCCAAGGCCGAGGTGACCAAGTGCGCCACCGCCTGCCGCTTCTACGCCGCCAACGCGGAGCGGATGCTCGCCGACGAGCCCGCTGACGCCGCCGCCGTCAAGGCGAAGCGGGCCTTCGTCCGCTACCAGCCGCTCGGCCCGGTGCTCGCGGTGATGCCGTGGAACTTCCCGCTCTGGCAGGTCATGCGGTTCGCCGCGCCGGCCCTGATGGCCGGCAACACCGGCCTGCTCAAGCACGCCTCCAACGTGCCGCAGACCGCCCTCTACCTGGAGGACCTGTTCCGCCGGGCCGGCTTCCCCGAGGGTGCGTTCACCACCCTGCTGGTCGGCTCGGACGCGGTCGACCGGATCCTCAGCGACTCCCGGGTCCGGGCCGCCACCCTCACCGGCAGCGAGGGCGCCGGCCGCTCGATCGCGCAGAGCGCCGGCCGGGAGTTGAAGAAGACCGTGCTGGAACTCGGCGGCAGCGACCCGTTCGTGGTGATGCCCTCGGCCGACCTGGACAAGGCCGCCGAGGTGGCCACCACCGCCCGCTGCCAGAACAACGGCCAGTCCTGCATCGCCGCCAAGCGGTTCATCGTGCACACCGACGTGTTCGACGCCTTCGCCGAGAAGTTCGCCGCCCGGATGTCGGCGCTGCGGGTCGGGGACCCGATGGACGCGAACACCGACGTCGGCCCGCTGGCCACCGACCGTGGCCGGAACGAGGTGCACGAGCAGGTGCGGGACGCCGCCGACAACGGCGCCACCATCCTGTGCGGCGGCGAGAAGCCCGCCGGTGACGGCTGGTACTACCCGCCGACCGTGGTCACCGACCTGCGGCCGGGGATGCGGATGTGGTCCGAGGAGGTGTTCGGGCCGGTCGCCGGCCTCTTCCGGGCGTCCTCGTACGAGGAGGCGATCGAGATCGCCAACGGCACCAACTTCGGCCTCGGCTCGAACGCCTGGACCACCGACCCGGCCGAGCAGGAGCGGTTCGCCACCGATCTGGACGCCGGCAACGTCTTCATCAACGGCATGACCACGTCCTATCCCGAGTTGCCGTTCGGCGGCGTGAAGAACTCGGGCTACGGGCGCGAGCTGTCCGCCCTCGGGATGCGGGAGTTCTGCAACACCAAGACCGTCTGGGTCGGCGAAGGCGAGGCCGGACCCGGCGCCGGGGCGCACTCCGAGTAGCGGGTGTTGACCGGGGCCCTTCCCATACCGAAGGCGTCAGGAAGGGGCCCGGGCTTGCCCGCCTAGGCTCGTACCCCATGGAGGCTCTGTTCGAGGTCGTCTTCTTCCTCGCGATCGCGACGTTCGGTGCGGCGCTGGCCCGGCGGCTGGGCCTGCTCGCGCCGATCCTGCTGGTCGTGCTCGGCCTCGTGCTGTCCTTCGTGCCCGGGTTCCCACAGGTGCGGCTGGACCCGAACCTGGTGCTGGTCGGCATCCTGCCGCCGCTGCTGTACGTGGCGGCGCTGAAGACCTCGGTGCCGGCGTTCCGGCTCAACATCCGGCCGATCCTGCTGCTCGCCGTCGGGCTGGTGCTCTTCACCGCGTTCGTGGTGGGCACCGTCGTGCACCTGCTGCTGCCCGACGTGCCGTACGCGATCTGCCTGGCGCTGGGCGCGGTGGTGGCGCCGCCCGACGCGGTCGCCGCCACCGCGGTGGCCCGCAAGGTCGGCCTGCCCCGGCGGATCGTCACCATCCTGGAGGGCGAGAGCCTGGTCAACGACGCCACCGCGCTGGTGCTGCTGCGGGTGGCGGTCGCCGCGGCCACGGTGGCCGGCGGCCACGTCGGGTTCGGCGAGGTGGCCCGTGAGGTGCTGGTCGCCGCCGGCGGTGGCATCCTCATCGGCCTGCTCGGCGTGGTTGTCTTCGGCTACCTGCACAAGCGGATCACCGACGCGGTGCTGGACAACGCGCTGTCGCTGATCGTGCCGTTCGCGGTGGTCTTCGCCGCCGAGGAGATCCACGCCTCCGGGGTGGTCGCCGTGGTGGTGACCGGTCTGGGCATCGGCCACAAACAGCCGCTGCTGATGTCCGCCGCCTCCCGGCTCCAGGTGGGCGCGTTCTGGCGGCTGATCCAGTTCCTGCTGGAAGGGCTGGTCTTCCTGCTGGTCGGCCTGCAACTGCGGGAGGTCGTCCGGGATCTGAACGAGCCGTTCGGCCGGCTGGTCGGGATCACCGCCGCGGTGCTGCTCGCCGTCGTGCTGACCCGGTTCGTCTGGCTCTTCCCGGCCACCTACCTGGCCCGGCTGGTGCCCCGCGGCCGCCGCCGGGACCAGCCGCCGTCGGTGCGGTTCCCCCTCGTCATCGGCTGGGCCGGGATGCGCGGCGTGGTCACCCTCGCCGCCGCGCTCGCCCTGCCGTTCACCCTGGCCGACGGCCGGGCGTACCCACGACAGCTGTTCATCTGGCTGGCGTTCGCGGTGATCGTGGTGACCCTGGTCGCGCAGGGCGCCACCCTGCCCGCGGTGGCCCGGGCGGTGAAACTGCCCCCGGACGACCCGGTGCAGGACGCGCTCTCCGCCGCCGGCGTGCAGCAGCAGGCCAGCCGGGCGGCCCGGGAACGCCTGGAGGGACTGGCCGAGGGGGCGCCCGCCGCGGTCGTCGAGCGGCTGCGCGGGCTGGTGCAGAGCCGGACCAACCTGGCCTGGGAACGGCTCGGCGGCACCGAGCGGGAGACCCCCTCCCAGGCGTACGGTCGGCTGCGGCAGGAGATGATCGACGCCGAGCGGGAGGTGTTCCGGGCCGCCCGCGACTCCGGGCGGATCCCGGAGGAGGTGCTGGTCCGCGCCTACCGTGACCTGGACCTGGAGGAGTCGTTGCTGCGACAGGAGGACAAGGAATGAGCTGCCAGCACCTGGCCGAGGCGGGCGACGCCGAGCCGCAGACCATGACCGAGTGCCCCGACTGCGTCGCCGTCGGCAACGACGACTGGGTGCACCTGCGGTCCTGCCTGGCCTGCGGGCACGTCGGCTGCTGCGACTCGTCGCCGTACCAGCACGCCAGCAAGCACTTCGCGGACACCGGGCACCCGGTGATGCGCTCGATCCAACCCGGCGAGTCGTGGCGCTGGTGCTTCGTCGACGAGGAGATCGGCTGACCGGTCAGCCGAGCCGGCGGGCGAGGACCTGGCCGGGCCACGGCACCCGGCCCGGACGCTCGACCGTGAACGGGTCGGTGGCGGTGAATCCGCAGCCCTCGTAGAAGCGGACCAACGCCCGGTCGTCGCCGCCGTAGCAGTCCACCCGCAGCAGCCCCAGGCCACGCTCACGGGCGAGGTCCGCCGCGTACGCCAGCAGCCGCGCCCCGATCCCGTGGCCCGCGTACGCCCGGTCGGTGACCAACAGGTTCACGTACAGTTCCGGTTCGGTGGCCGGCGGGACGTACTCGGTGGCCTCGCCCACGACCAGCGCGCCCACCGCCACGTCGCCGAGCATCGCCAGGTACAGGCCGCCACCGGTGGCCCACGCGTCGGCCTGGGCGATCCGGCGCGGATCGGTCGACGCCGGCTCGGTGCCCCACTGCCCGGTCCGGCCCCTCGCCACCAGCCAGGCGGTGGCGGTGTCGAGCAGCCGCAGCACGGTGAGGGCGTCGTCCGGGCCGCCCGGACGGACGGCGAGGGTCTGCTGGTCGGTCATGCCGTCATGCTGCTACACGGCGGCGGTCGGTCGATCATCGGCCACCGCCGGCTCGTCGGCCGCCCGGTTGGCCAGCGCCCACCCGGTCAGCGCCGGAGCGGCCAGGCCGACGCCCGCGAACAGCACGCCGAGGGCCAGCCAGCCCGGCACCCCGCCGTCGAGCACCAGCAGGGTGAGCAGCGCCGGGCCGACCGCCCGGGCCAGGCCGGCGAGCAGCCCGTCCGCCCCCTGATACGCGCCGAGCGCGTCCGGCGGGGCGAGGTCGTAGGCGAGGCCCGCCGCGGCGGAGCCGTGCCACAGGTCACCGAGGGTCCAGACGGCCGTGGCGACCAGCAGCAGCGCGACCGCCGGCACGGTGGACAGGCCCCCGGTGGCCGCGTAGAGCGGCGTCGCCGCCGCCAGCACGAGACCGGCCCGGCGCAACTGTCGGGCCGCCGGGGCGGCGGTGTCCGCACCCCGGCTGAGCCGTACCGCCAGCAGCACGGTGAGCACCGTGTTGGTCAGCAGCACCGCCGACACCACCGGCGGCGGCGCGCCGGCCCGGGTCACCGTCCACAGCGGCACCACGAGCGTGAGCGTCGTCAGGTGCAGGGCCGGCACCGCCGACGCCGCGCTCACCGCGAGGAACCGCCCGTCGCGCAGCGCGCCGCCGCGCCGGAACGTGGCCGGTCCGGCCCGTCGGCCGCCGCCGGTCGTCGGCGGGTAGGCCGGCAGTCTCAGGAGCAACGCCGCGGACAGCAGGTAGGTGGCGGCATCCCCGACCACCAGCACCTGGTACGCCCGGTGGGTGTCTGCGGCCAACGCGAGCCCGGCCAGCGCCGTGCCGACTGCGATGCCCAGGTTGGCGACCGCGCGCAGGGTGGCGAAGGCGTGCACCCGACCCTGCGGGCCGGCGACCGCGGCGACCAGTGCGGCCCGCACCGCCAGGTTGCCGGAGGTGAGCAGCGCGTCCAGCACCGCCACCGCGAGGAAGACCGGGAACGAGTCGACCAGCAGGTACGCCGCCGCCACGACCGCCTGGCACACCTGGAGCAGGGCGCGCAGCGTGCGCGGATCGCGCCGGTCCGCCAGGCCGCCCAGCGGCACGCTGGCGGTGAGCCCGACCAGCCCGGCGAGGGTGAGACCGGCGCCGACCGAGGCGGGGGAGAGCCCCACGTCCCGGGTCAGGTAGAGCGCCGCGCCGGCCAGCCAGAGCCCGGAGCCGACCGTGTTGGCCAGGGTGGCCAGGGAGAGGGTGCGCAGCCGGCCCGGCGGCGGGATCGGCGACGCGCCGAGCAGTCCTCGCCACCCTCGCCGGGCTGCGGCGTCCTCGTTGACGGCCATGCCACCGAACCTAGGCGTGAACGCGAGTGCCGGAGGGCCCACCGGGCGCGACGAGGGTCACATCGGATGGACGCCTACCTTCTTCCCGCGACTCGTTCCCACGGCTGAGGTACGCGCACCGCAGCCATGCCCGCCGCGGCCGCGGCCTGTACGCCGAGCTCGGTGTCCTCGAAGACCAGGCAGTCCGCCGGAGCCACGCCGAGCCGGCGGGCGGCGAGCAGGAAGCACTCCGGATCGGGCTTGGCCCGCGCGTAGTCGCCGGCGCAGACCAGCGTCTCGAACCGGTCGAGCAGGCCCAGCGCGGTGAGCGACGCGGTGACCGACTCGCGGGTGCTGCCGGAGACGACCGCGAACGGCACCCGCCCGTGGGCGTCCTCGATGTGCGCCAGCACCTCCGGCACGGCGGTCAAATCGGGCAGCGACCGTCGGTAGTGGTCCTCCTGGCGGTACGCCACCATGTCGACCGGCATGGCCAGCCCGTGGCGCTCGTTCAGGTCGGCGATGATGTCGGCGACCGGCCGGCCGCCCCAGGCGTAGAACTGCTCCTCGGGGAACTCGCAACCCCACTCGTCCAGCGCGGAGCGCCAGGCGGCGTAGTGCACAGGCATCGAGTCGACGATGGTGCCGTCGCAGTCGAACAGGTACGCGCGGAAGTCGCCGGTCGGCAAGGTCAGGGCCACCGGTGCAGGGTACGCAACCGAAATCGGCTGGCCCCGCGCGTCCCCGGTCTGACAGGGTCGGCAGCCGTGAAACGGAGCAGGGTGGCCCGGGCCGACGAGTTGACCGAGGTGCAGCGGATCGAGGTGGCCTCCGGGGTGCCGTTCCGGGAGATCGGCATGACCGAGGTGGCCGACATGCCACCGCTGCCGCTGGAGGTGCTGGCCGCGGCCCAGGAGGCCGGGCGGCTTTTCGTGACGGTCGACGCCGCCGACCGGCCGGTCGCCTTCGTGGTCGTTGAACTGGTGGACGGTTGCGCGCACGTCCAGCAGCTCAGCGTCGACCCGCCGTACGCCCGGCGGGGCATCGGGCGGCGGCTGCTCGACGACGTGGCGGGTTGGGCGGTCGGGCAGGGGCTGCCGGCGCTGACGCTGACCACGTTCCGGAGCGTGCCGTGGAACGGGCCGTACTACGCGCGCTGCGGGTTCCGGGAGCTGGCCGGGGCGGAGGTGACTCCGGGGCTGGCGGAGCTGCTGGCGGCCGAGGCGGCGCTCGGCCTGGACCCGGCCGACCGGATCGCCATGCGCCGGCCGGTCGGCTGAACCCGCGCTCGCGAAGATCGCGCTCGAACGCGGAAGTAGTGGCCTCCGCCGGATCAGGAGGCGACTACTTCCTCGATCGAGCGCTCCTGCGCCGGCCGGTCGGGTGAGGGTCAGCGGCGTCCGGGACGTGGGCCGCCGTACAGGTGCACCCGCTCGTCGCGGTCGCGGGTCCACCGGCCGTCGTGGAAGAGGCCGGGGTGGGCGGGAGCGTGCGCGACGTGCACGGTCCACTCCTCGTACCACCAGCGGGCGGAGCAGTGGCAGCCGGTGAACCGGAAGTTCGCCCGCCACCGGCCGAGCTGACCCGGTGCGAGGGAGAACAACCGGGTGCCGACCCGCCGGACCGGAAACGAGGCGCGGCTCGGAAGTCGGTCGACCAGCGCCCTGCCGTCGCGCCACTCCACCCACAGTCCCGCGTCCCGCGCCGCCGCCGCGCCCTCCCGGAGCTGTTCCGCCGGTCGGTAGCCGGTCGCCTCGTCGAGCAGCAGCTCGTGCACCGCGAGCACGTCGCTCGGCAAGGGCGGCAGCGCGTACTGCCGGCGGAGCCGGCCCCGGACGGTGCCCGCGGCGGCGTCGCGGCTGGACCAGCGGACCACGATCCGCTGCACCACCAGCGCGCCCACCGGCCCTCCATGACTGAAGGACAGCTCCACTCGCCGTCCATGCCGTCACCATCGCGTACGCCCTCCGCCAGCGTCCACCGGGTTTCGGCTCAGTGGGCCCCGTCGAGGTTGAGCACGACGACCCCGGCGATGACCAGGCCGGCGCCGACCACCTTCGCGACGCTCAGCGGCTCGCCCAGGAAGGCCGCGCCGATCGCCATGATGGCCGCGGTGCCGAGCCCGGACCAGATCGCGTACGCCACGCCGACCGGGATGTCCCTGACCGTCAGGGCGAGCAGCCCGAACGACGACAGGTACGCCACCGCCACGCCGAGCGTGGGCCAGAGCCGGGTGAAGCCGTCGGTCGCCTTGAGCAGGCTGGTCCCGATCACCTCGGCAGTGATCGCCCCCAGCAGGAGCAGGTACGCCATCCAGGGACCGTACCGGGGCGCGGGTCAGGCGTGCCCGGAGCCGCGCAGGCCGTGGACGAACGCCCGCCAGGCGGCCGGGGGGAAGGTGAGCGTGCCACCGGTGCGGTCCTTGGAGTCGCGGACCAGCACGACGCCGGGCAGGTTGTCGGCGACCTCGACGCAGTTGCCGCCGTTGGAGCTGCTGCGGGTGCTGGTGCGCCAGCGGGCGCCGGTCAGGTCAGCCATGGTCGCGCCTTCAGGAGCTGGATCGTCTGGTCGCGCGGCAGCGCCACCGACCTGAGAGTGTCCCAGACCTGCCACAGGGCGGCAACGTCCTTTGTCGTCCGCCCGGCGGCCTGGTCGTCCAGATAGGCCACGTCCTCGCCGCCGTCCATGCTGGCGATGACGAACGGGCCGGCCTGCCCGGGGTGGAAACCGGCGCGCAGCGGCAGCACGTGCAGCAGCACCCGGGGTCGCTGCGCCATGACCACCAGGTGGTCGAGCTGCGGCTGCATGATCTCCGGTTCGCCCCGGCGCAGCGCGGCCTCGTCGACCACGAAGACGGTCAGCGGCGGGCGGGGCCGGTCGAAGACGGCCGCCTGGCGGGCGATCCGGGCGGCCACGTAGCCCTCCACCTCCTCGTCCGCGAGGGGGCCGCTGGTCAGCACCGCGTGCGCGTACGCCTCGGTCTGGAGCAGGCCGGGCAGCACCGACGTCTCCCACGAGCGGAGCGCGGCGGCCTCCCGCTCCACCTCCGCCCACGGCCGGAACCAGGCCGGCTCGCGGCGGCGGACCACCTCCGGCCAGAGTTCGCCGACCTCCCGGCCGAGCGCCTGGGACACCGCCGCCCGGTGCCGGGGATGCGGGACTCGTCCCGGCGTCACCCAGCGGGCGGCCGTCTTCGGATCCACCCCCACCCGGTCGGCAAGGGACTCCGCCGTCTCTCCCGCCTCGGCCATCGCGACCCGCAGCGCGTCGTTCACACCCGCCTCCATTGAGGACGTCCCGGACGTCCGCCGACCCTATCGCCACGCGGTGTGACCGTCTCGCGACGCGCGGAAGCATTTCGATCAGCGGGACCGCCGCCGTGGCCCGAACCGGCGGTGGGACCGCGGGCCGCCCGGACAACGGCGTCCGGGCGGCCCTTCCACCGACCGTCGAGGAGGCTCCCGTTGTTCCGGTTCCGGCGTCGTGACCCCGTCCCACCCCCGCCCCGCGTCCCGCGTCCCCGCCCGGCCTGGGAGAACGCGGCCACCCAGGTCTTCCCCACCATGGCCCCCGGCCGGGCCGGCAACCTGACCCCGGCCCAGCGGTGGCGGGCCGGCGGCTGGCGCCACAATGCCGGCGGCGGCCGCGGCAACGCCGGC
>NZ_JAPDPH010000160.1 GCF_026013475.1 Micromonospora yasonensis
CCGCACTGCTGCACTACGGGGGGCAGCAGCGCGGCGTGCTCGCGGCCGGCCTGGCCGCGGTGGCGCTGGCCGGGCTGCTGATCTGCGTGCCGCATCTGCTGCCGCCGGGCTTCCTGCGCGCCGCCCGGGGGCTGCCCACGGTGATCGGCCTGCGGGGCCTCGGCTCGGCGGCGTTCGCCGGGGCGGAGGTGGTGATCCCGCTGATGTTGTCCCGGGAGCGGGGCTTCTCGCCGACCGCCGCCGGCCTGGTCCTCACCGTCGGGGCGCTCTCCTGGTCGGTGGGCTCCTGGATCCAGGGCCGGCTCGACGCGCCGCGCTCCACTGCCACCCTGCCCCGGGCCGGGCTGGCCTGCGTCGCCACCGGTACGGCGGGCGTCACGCTGGCCGTGCTGCCCAGCGTGCCGGTGGTCCTCGCCGTGCTCTCGTGGGTGGTGGCGGGCCTCGGCATGGGGCTGCTCTTCCCCTCACTGTCGGTGCTCACCCTGGCCCTGTCCGCCCCTGATGAGCAGGGTCGGAACAGCTCCGCGCTGCAACTCGGCGACTCGCTCGCCGTCGCCACCGTGCTGGCGCTGACCGGCGCGGTGCTGGCCGCCGGGGCGGCTCCCGGCCCGGCGAACTACGCGGTCACCCTGGCCGTGGCCGCTGGCTGCGCGCTGCTCGGCCTGCTGCTGGCGGGACGGGTGGTGGTCCGCCCGGCGGCCGGCTGACCGGGCCCGGTCAGCCGGGTTCCGCCCGCGACGCCGTCCCGTGCGGTGATGATCGGCGGTGGGCCGTCACGAACCGGGGCGCGGTCTCGTCGTGTCCGGGGACTCGGGAGGGGAATGGCCGATGCGGGTGCTGGTGACCGGGGCGACGGGACGGCTCGGGCGGGTGGCGGTGCCCCGACTGCGGGACGCGGGCTGGACCGTACGGGCGGTCAGCCGCCGGCCCCGGGCGGACGCCACGGTGGAGTGGGTGGTGGTCGACCTGGCCACCGGCGAGGGGCTGGCCGAGGCGGTGGCCGACGTCGACGCGGTGCTGCACCTGGCGTCCTCGCCGACCCGGCAGACCCACCGGATCGACGTGCTCGGTACCCGCCGGCTGGTCGTCGCCGCCGGCCACGCCGGCGTGCGGCACCTGGTGTACGTCTCGATCGTCGGGGTGGACCGGGTGCCGTTCGGCTACTACCGGCACAAGCTCGCGGCCGAGCAGGTCGTGGCGGCCGGGCAGGTGCCGTGGAGCGTGCTGCGGGCGACCCAGTTCCTGGAGTTCCTGGCGGACCTGCTGCGCCGGGCCAGCCGGTTCGGCCCGACGATCGGGGACCGGGCCGTGCTCGCCCAGCCGGTCGACCCGGGCGAGGTGGCGGCGCGGCTGGTCGCGATGCTGGCCGCCGGCCCGTCGTGCCGGGTCGAGGAGTTCGGCGGCCCGCAGGTGCTCTGCTTCGACGAGGCCGTACGCGCCTGGCGTACGGCCCGGCACTCGCACCGCCCCCTGCTGCCGGTACGGATCCCGGGGCGGCTCGGCCGGACGCTGCGCGCCGGTGGGCTCACCACCACGGCCACCCCGACCGGCACCCGGACCTGGGCCGACCACCTCGCCGACACGTACGGGGGAACCGGCCGGAGATGAAAGCTTCTGCGGTTCCGGGCCGTCCTACCGTGACCGCATGCTGGTTCTCGTCACCACGGTGATCCTGTACGTTGCCGGCTTCGTCTTCCTCTACGGCGTGATCCGGCTGGGTGTCCGGCACGGCCTCGAGGACGCCGAGGCGAACCGCCCCGAGGCGTTGCGCCGGGCACAGCTCGCCGCCGCTCACGACTTCGAGTTCAACCGCGAGAACGCCTTCCTGTCCAACAAGAACTGAGCCGGGGCGCCCGCCGGCCCTTCCGTCTGCCGGACCGGGGTGGCATGCCGACGAGCGGAAGTCGGCCGGGGGTGCGAGGATCGCAGCCGTGATGGGGACGCTGAAGACCGAGCCCGCCCGTACCCGACTGGACCTGCTGGCCCCGCCGGTCGCCGCCGCGATCGAGCGGTGGCCGGACGAGGCGCCGGTGGACGTGGACGACGTGCTGGTCGCCCCGATCGACGCGGAGTTGGCCGACACGGCGGCGTTCTGCGCGGCGTACGAGGTGGGGCTGGAGGAGTCGGCGAACTGCGTGGTGGTCGCTGGCAAGCGAGGTGGCGACGTTCGATACGCGGCGTGCATCGTGCTCGCCACCACCCGGGCCGACGTGAACGGCATGGTCCGCCGGATGCTCGACGTGCGCAAGGCGAGCTTCGCGCCGATGGCCGACGCGGTCGAGCTGACCGGGATGGAGTACGGCGGGATCACCCCGATCGGGCTGCCGGAGGAGTGGCCGATCCTGGTCGACTCGCGGGTGGTCGCCACGCCGCACGTGATCATCGGGTCCGGCGTACGGCACAGCAAGATCGCGTTGCCCGGGCCCGCGCTCGGCGCGCTGCCCGGGGCAACGGTGGTGGAGGACCTGGCCAGGCCCGCCTAGGTAGTCAAGGTCATCGATCCTGTTTCACGTGGAACAAGATCGATGAAGGTCAGTTGGCGGACTCGCGCTGCTCGACCTCACGCAGGGCGGCGAGCAGGGTCGCCGGCTCCTGGGCGCCGGTGACGGCGTACTTCCCGGCGAGCACGAAGGTCGGCACGCTGGAGACGCCGAGCTGGTGCGCGGCCGATAGGTCGGCGGCCACCTCGCGCCGGCCGAGGTTCGACTCCAGGTACTCCCGGGCCTCGGTCTCGTCCAGGCCGACCTCGGTCGCGAGCTTGACCAGCGCGTCCTTCGAGCCGACGTCGATCCCGTCCTGGAAATGCGCCCGGTAGAGCCGCTCCACCAGTTCGGCGGCGCGGCCGCGCTCGGTGGCGAACCGGACGAGGCGGTGCGCCTCGAAGGTGTTGGCGGCCACCGCCCGGTCGAAGTGCATCTCGATCCCCGCCGCGGCGGCGACCTGGGTGACGTGGGCGGCCATCCCCTCGGCCTTGTCCCGGCCGCCGAACTTCGCGCCCAGCGCCTCGATCAGCGGCTGTGGCTCGGCCACCGGCGTCGGGTCGAGCTGGAACGGCCGGTACCGGACGGTCACCTCGCCGTCGTACGACTCCAGCGCCTGCTCCAGCCGGCGCTTGCCGATCCAGCACCAGGGGCACACCACGTCGGCGTAGATCTCGATCTCCATGACCAGCGACAACCCGTTGATCAGGAAATCTGTTCCCGGACCTGGCGCTTCAGCCGGGCCAGGATCGCCGTGCCGCCGCGTACCCGCAGCGGGCTGATCGCCTGCGCCAGCCCCATCCGCTGGTAGAGGTCGTCCGGCACGGCCAGCACCTCCTCGGCGCTCGCCCCGGCCAGGCCCTCGGCCAGGATGCCGGCGAACGCGCGGGTGGTGGGCGCCTCGGGCGGGCAGTCGAAGATCGTCGTCACCGTCTTGTCCGGGTTGACCTCGGCGCGCAGGAAGAACGCCGTCTGGCACTCCGGGACCTGCTCCAGCTCGGCCCGGTCCACCCCCTCGGGCAGGGGCGGGATCACGTCGGCGAACTCCAGCAGCATCTCCAGCACCACGTCACGCGGCGCGGCGGCGAACTCGTCGACGATCTCGGCCAGCTTGCTCGGCATCTCGGGCATGACCGCCAGGCTACCGGCGGGGACCCGGTGCCCTGCCGGATCAAAGGAGCGGACACCGGGTCGAGCCGATCACATGTTCGGGGCGGCCTCGCTGATGTCGCTCAGCGCGGAGTTCGGGTCCAACTGCATGGCCAGGTCGCCCAGCGAGACGATGCCCACCAGCTTGCGGTCGCTGTCGCAGACCAGCACCCGCCGGATGTTGCGCTCGCGCATCAGCGCGGCCGCCTCGCTCGCGGTCGAGTGCTGCTCGATCATCACCACCTCGCGGGTGATGATCGAGCCGATCGTGGTCTTCGCCGGATCGGCCCGCTCGGCCACCGCCCGGACCACGATGTCGCGGTCGGTCAGCATGCCGGCGAGCGTCGCTCCGTCGGTGACCACCACGTCGCCGATGTCCGACTCCTTCATCACCCTGGCCGCCTCGTCCAGCGGGGTCTCCGCCGGCAGGTAGATCACCTGCTTGGTCATCACGTCGCTGACCCGGTACATGAGAGCCTCCGAACACCTTCGGTCGATCCCGGGGCGGTACCCCCTGACACGTTTGCTACACCCGGCCGTGGCGCGTCGCGCCCACCTCGTCGCGCAGGCGCTCGACAAGGCCCGCCACCGGCAGCTCGATCCGCTCGCCGGAGGCCCGGTCGCGCAACTCTACGTACCCTTCGGCCAGCCGGCGGCCGACCACCACGGCGCGCGGGATGCCGATCAGCTCGGCGTCGGTGAACTTCACCCCGGCGGAGACGTTGGTCCGGTCGTCGACCAGCACCCGCAGGCCGGCGGCGGAGAGGCGTTCGCCGAGGTCGAGCGCCGCGTCGAGCTGCGGCCCCTTGCCGGCGGCGATCAGGTGTACGTCGCACGGCGCGACCGCCGCCGGCCAGACCAGCCCCCGGTCGTCGTGGTGCTGCTCGGCGATCGAGGCGACCAGCCGGGAGACGCCGATGCCGTAGCAGCCCATGGTGGGCCGGACCGGCTTGCCCTCGGGGCCGAGCACGTCGACCGCGAACGCGTCGGTGTACCGGCGACCGAGCTGGAAGATGTGCCCCACCTCGATGCCCCGGCGCATGGTCAGCGCACCGGCACTACAGGCCGGGCAGGGGTCGCCGGCGCGCACCTCGGCCGCCTCGATCGTGCCGTCCGGGGTGAAGTCCCGGCCGCAGACCACGTTGGTGGCGTGCCGGCCCGGCTCGTTGGCGCCGGTCAGCCAGCTGGTGCCGGCGACCACGCGGGGGTCGACCAGGTAGCGGACGCCGTGCTTGGCGAGGATCTGCGGCCCGAGATAGCCGCGGACCAGCTCGGGGTGGGCCGGCCAGTCGTCGAAGACCGCCACGGTGGCCGGGGCCAGCGCCGCCTCGACCCGCTTCAGGTCCACCTCGCGGTCGCCGGGCAGGCCGATGACCAGCAGCTCCGCCTGCTCGGCCCCCGGTCGGCGGACGGTCAGCACCACGTTCTTCAGGGTGTCGGCGGCGGCCCAGTCGGTGCGGCCGGCGAGCGCGCGGGCGTTCGCCAGCTCGACCAGGGACGCGATGGTCGGGGTCTCCGGGGTGTCGTGCACCTCGGTGGCCGGGTGTGCGTCCGGGTCGCCGGCGGCCGGCGCGCGGGTCACCACCGCCTCGGTGTTGGCGGCGTAGTCGCAGGCGGTGCAGCCGACGAAGCTGTCCTCGCCGACCGGGGTCGCGGCCAGGAACTCCTCCGACGCCGAGCCGCCCATCGCCCCGGACATCGCGTGCACCGCGGTGAAGTCCAGCCCGAGCTTCGTGAAGATCTTTTCGTACGCCGCCCGGTGCCGCTCGTACGCCTCCTGCAGTCCCGCCTCGTCCAGGTCGAACGAGTAGGCGTCCTTCATCAGGAACTCGCGCCCGCGCAGCAGGCCGGCCCGGGGCCGGGCCTCGTCCCGGAACTTCGTCTGGATCTGGAAGAGCGTCACCGGGAAGTCCCGGTACGAGGTGAAGAGGTCCTTCACCAGCAGCGCGGCCATCTCCTCGTGGGTCGGGGCGAGCAGGTGCGCGGCGCCCTTCCGGTCCTCGAAGGTGAAGATGTCGTCGCCGTACTCCGTCCACCGGCCGCTGGTCCGGTACGGCTCGGCCGGGAGCAGCGCCGGGAAGTGCACCTCCTGGTCGCCGATCGCCACCATCTCGGCGCGGACGATCTCGGTCACCCGATCCAGCACCAGCTTGCCGAGCGGCAGCCAGGTGTAGCCGCCCGGGGCGGCGCGGCGGACGTAGCCGGCGCGGAGCAGGAGCCGGTGGCTCGGCACCTCCGCGTCGGCCGGATCCTCGCGCAGGGTCCGGAGCAGCAGAGTCGACGTACGCAGCAGCATGGCCGCAGCGTACGACCGGCCGACCGGGTGGGGCGATCCTATTCGCCCGCGCGCCGCCCTTGGTCGCCCACCATGTCGCCGACGTTGGGGTGTCCGTGGGGGGCGGGATGCCGCAACATCGGGTACCTGGAGTCGATCAGGCGATCAGTGCGGTGAGGTCACGCAGGCGGCGGTAGTAGCCGGCCGCCTCGTCGGCGAGCACCGGCAGGACCAGATCGAGTTGGTGCGAACAGGAGGAGACGACGCTGCGCCGCCAGTCGTCGAGGTGGCCGCCGTTGTCGAGCCAGGTGCGGACACAGCCGGCGGCGTCCGCGTCGAGCAGCACCAGGTCGACACCCTCGACTTCGGTGCCACCCAGCCCTGACGGAAACGGAGCGCGCAGGTGCGCTTCCCAGAGCTGCGCGACCGACGCGCTCCGCTGATCCATCGTCCTGTCGTGCCTCACGGTCGATTTGGTGCTGGACGCGGCCACCCCGGTTCGGGTGATGGCTGCTGGGCAGCGTTGGCGGCGTCCGATCCACTGCCGAGGAGTGCGTTTTGTCCGTCAGTGGCGCTTGGTGTGGGCGATGAAGGTGCGCCAGGTCTGCGGAGTGAAGGTGAGGATCGGGCCGGTGGGGTCCTTGCTGTCGCGTACGCCGACGACGCCGGTCAGGTTGTCGGCCACCTCGACGCACTCGCCGTTGCCGCTGCGGGTGGACTTGCGCCAGATTGCGCCGATCAGCTCCATGACGTCTTCACTTCCTTCATCAGCAGCGTGGACTGCCGCTGAGGTAGGGCCTCGCTACGGACGCTCTCCCATCTCGCGACCAGACTAGCCACGTCCTCGTCCTTGTCGACCGGCGTGCCGCCGAGTTGGTTCTCCAGATGGCCGACCCATCCACCGTCGTCCCCCCGCGCCAGGGTGAACGGACCGGCGAGTCCGACGTGCGTGCTGACCTCCGCCGGGATGACGTGCACGCTGATGTGCGGACGCTCGACGCACTCGATCAGGTGGGCGACCTGCTGAGTCATGATCCCTCGGAAGCTCTCGTCGGCTCGGCGGAGAGTGGCCTCCTCGATCACCGCCACGAGCTTGGGCGGCTGCGGCCGGCTCAGCACGGCCTGTCGATCCAGTCGGACCGCCACCCGCCTCTCCACCTCGTCGTCGCTCAGCATGTCGTCGGCCCGGATCACCGCGCGGGCGTAGTTCTCGGTCTGGAGCAGGCCGGGAACGAGCGTCGGGTGATAACACCGGAGCTGTTGAGCGTTGCGCTCGGCGTCCAGCCAGGGGCGTAGCCAGTTTGGTTGGCCGTTACGCTCCGCCATCTTGAGTAGGGACGTCAGCAGCTCGCCCGTGTTCAGCACCTCGTCGGCGCGCTTGAGGAAGAACCGGTCGAACGGCCGCTGTCCCAGCTCGATGGCGGACACCTGCGAACCCGAGAAGTGGACGAGCTTCCCGAAGTCCTCCTGACTCAGCCCGGCATTCATCCGCAGCCGCCGCAACTGTGCCCGGATCAGCTCGACGGTCGGCTCATCTTCCACACTTCCTCCACGATTCTCCCGGCGTCGCCACGAATCTCTCGTGTGGACGGAACAGTCGACCTGGCCTCGCCCCGGCCGGCGTCAATGCCTTCCGAGCGTAATGCCGTCCTCAGCAGACTGTCACGCAGTGGGCCGCCTCCCGTCCGGCCCGCTGCGGGGCCGCCCCGACTCCCCCCCCGGTGCCGGGGGCGGCCCCGGCCCGTACCCGTGAAGGAGGTCTAGATGCGCAACCCGCTGCGCTGGTTCCGATGCCGCACCACCGTGCCCCCGCCGCCGCTGCCTCGCCGAGCCAAAGGCGAGAACCTGCCGGACTGGATGCGCGAGCCCACCCGGGTCATCCCGACCGTGCGGCCGGGCAGCCCGGGCCGGCTGACCCGGGGGCAGGAGTGGCGGGCCAACGGCGGCCGGTGGTGAGCGGCGAGCGGTGGGCCGCCATGCTTCCGGTGCCGCGGCTCGGGCCGTACCCCGATCGGCCGCGCGCCTATCCGCCCGACCACCCGCCGCACCTGCCGATCCGGCCGCTGTGGATGTGCCGGGCGTGCGGGGCGCCCTGGCCGTGCGCCCAGGCCCGGCTGCTGCTCAAGGTCGAGTACGGTGACAGCCCGCTCGACCTGGCCATCTACCTGTCGGGGCTCTACCACGAGGCGACCCACGACCTGTTCCGGCTGAACCCCTACGACGGGCCGACTCCGCGTGAGCTGTTCGACCGGTTCGTGGCCTGGGGGCCGTACCGGAAGAGCATCACCGAAAATCATTGATCCTCATCGGCAACCATGGCGCGGCGGGGTGGCGTCTGGGGAGGCGTCACGCTGATGCATCACCTGACCCCAAGGATCGGCTCGTGTGGACCCTCTCCTGAGTGAGTTCGACTTGTTCGTACGAACCCGTACCCCCGCACTGCTCCGCTCGGCCTACCTGCTGACCGGTGACCAGCACCTGGCCGAGGACCTCGTCCAGTCCGCCCTCGCCCGCACGCACCGCTCGTGGAACCGGCTGCACGAGAGCGGCAACGCCGAGGCGTACACCCGCAAGATCATGTACCACCTGCAGGTGTCTTGGTGGCGGCGCCGCCGGGTGGCCGAGTCGATGTCGGGCGATCTGCCCGAGCCGCGCGGAGGCGACTCGGCCCCCGATCACGCCCACCAGACCACGCTCCGGCTGGCCCTGCGGGCCGCGTTGGCGAAGCTCTCCGCCAAGCAGCGGGCCGTGCTGGTCCTGCGGTTCTTCGAGGACCGCACCGAGGCCGAGGCCGCCGACCTGCTCGGCGTGACCGTCGGCACCGTGAAGAGCCAGACCTCGAAGGCCCTGGCCAAGTTGCGCACCGTCGCCCCGGAACTCACCGAGCTGTACGTCATGGAAGGGAGCGCCCGATGAACGAGGACCGTCTCCGGTTCGACCTGGCCGACCTGGCCGACGAGGTCACCCCGGTCGACCTGCGGGACCGCGCCCTGCGTACGTCCCGCCGGCTCGGCATCCAGCGGGCCGTCACCACCTCGGCCGCCGCCCTGGTGATGATCGCCGCCGCCACCGGCACCGCCCTGGCGATCCGGCCCAACGAGCAGTCGGGGCCCGCCCCGGCCACCTCGGTCACCGCCACCCCGACCCCCACCCCGGAGCGCGCCAGCCCCAGCCCGTCGACGGCCGAGCCGGCCGATGCGCCGATGGCCCCGGTGACGGCGGACGAGGCACGCAACGCCAGCATCCGCCTTGGCAAGTGGAGCACGGACTTCTGCCCCGCCGGGACATACCGGTTCAACGACGGGAACTCCGTCTACAAGCCGCTGCAGGACTCGCCGCGTACCTTCAGCATCCTCGGTGACCCGGTGATCGCGGATGTCGACCGGGACGGCGACCTCGACGCGGTCGTCCTGGTCACCTGCAGTCCGTTCGCCGTACGGGCGCAGCAGGTGATCGCCCTGCAGCGGACCGAGTCCGGCGCGATCGCCACGCTCGGGCAGGTGGCCGTCACCGGCGCCCAGGTGGGCGGCGGGGAGATCACCCAGGTGGAGGCCACCGCCGACGGCGCCGTGCGGGTGCACTGGATGGACACCCAGGTCATGGGTGACAACCGCGCCGCCCAGTGGCGGGTCTACCGCTGGAGCGGGCACGGGTTCCGCCAGAGCGACGGCCCGACGAGCTTCCCGAAGGTGTCGGTCGACCTGAAGATCAGGGCTGGGCAGGCGAGTCTGGTGCAGCAGCCGGACAACGGTTATGAAGGTGATCTGGTGGTAACGGTCACCAACACCGGAAACATCGCCGCCGATTATCCCGGCATTCACCTGACCCTACCGGCGTCGGTATCGCTGACCAAGGTGCGGGGCGTGGTGAAAAACGTGGCATATGTGCACGACAGTGGCCCGCCCAAGGTCATGCTGTGCGAGCTTTCCGCGATTCCGGCGGGCAAGTCGCTGACCATTACTTTCACCCGACCGGGGTGGCCCGCCTTCTTCCGTACCGGCGAGGAACTTTTTTCCTGGGCGGCAAGCCTGCACTGGATAACCGACGTCTGGAAGGGCCTAAAAGCAATGTCACCCCCAATCTGAAGGGCCGGCTCCCGTGAACGCTCTCGTCGCCGACTCCGTCACCCGTACCGCCTTCCGGAGGGCGCTGGCCCTGCCGCTGGTCGCGTTGGCGATGGCCGGCCTGGCTGCCTGCAATGCCGGTAAGCCGGTGCCCAGCAACGCCGCGCGCCCGGTAGCCGCCTCCACCCCCATCGCGACCGCCGGCGGCCGCTCGGCCTCGACGGCGTCTTTGCGGGCTGTCCCGCCCGTGCCGAAATGACGGGCGAAGGGGGCACCGTATGGTGGTCAACCCGCCTGGGCGTCGCCGCGATCGGGGCAAGGCACGGTCCATCACCCTGCAGCTTGTCGGGCCGAACTGCTACGAGTAGCTGCAGTCACCGGGGCGGACCACCGAGGGTGGTCCGCCCCTTTTGCGCGCGCTGTTCGGGTCAGCGCAGCCGGCCAACATCATCCAGGGAAGGTGTGACGGAATCTGCCCCGTCGATGACCTCCGCCACGTCGTACACCCGGGGCCGGCCGGTGCCACCGGGCGCGGTGACAAACTGAACGACGCAGCTCTGCCGGGACGTCGATGGGAGGCGCAGTGCGCTGGCGCAGCTACGTGGCGGTGGGTGACAGCTTCACCGAGGGCATGGACGACGCGTATCCGGACGGGACCTACCGCGGCTGGGCCGACCTGGTCGCCACCCGGCTCGCCGCCGAGGCCGGGCCCGACTTCGGGTACGCCAACCTGGCGATCCGGGGCCGCCTCTTCCCGAACATCGTCGCCGAGCAGGTGCCGGCCGCCCTGGCCATGAAGCCCGATCTGATCAGCTTCGCGGCCGGCGGCAACGACGTGCTGCGCCGTAACTTCGACGCGGGCTCCTTCGTCCCCCACTTCGACGGGGTCATCGGCGAGCTGCGGGCGAGCGGTGCCGACGTGGTCCTCTTCCGGTTCGCCGACGTGATGGCCCGGCTGCCCGGCCAGCGGCTGGTCGCTCCCCGGGTGGCCCTGCTCAACCGGGTCGTCGGCGAGATTGCCGAGCGGCACGGCGCGATCCTGGTCGACCTGTACGCCGACGACACCTACCTCAACCCGCTGCTCTGGAGCACCGACCGGCTGCACCTGTCGGCGGCCGGGCACCGGCGGGTCGCCGCGCAGGTGCTCACCGCGCTCGGGGTGGGCTGCGACGAGGAGTGGCTGATGGTGCCGCCGCACCCGGCGCCGACCCCGTGGCTGGCCGCCCGCGCCGCCGACCTGCGCTGGGCCGGCCAACACCTGGCTCCGTGGATCAAGCGGCGGCTCACCGGTCGCTCCTCCGGCGACTTCGTCACCGCGAAACGCCCGACGCTCGGGCCGATCACCCTCGACTGACCGTGCGCACCATCCACGCCGCCGACCTGCTGCGGCCCACCCCGACCGATGAACCCATGTCCGGTGGCGCGGTCCTGGTGGCCGGCGACCGGATCGAGCGCATCGCGGTCCTGGACGAGCTGACGGCGGCGTACCCCGACGTGCGGGTGCGGCGGTGGGCCGGGAGCCTCGGGCCGGCCCTGGTGCACGACGGGCCGCTGCCCCCGGCGCCCACCCCGCGCGAGCGGGTGCACGCCCTGTTCCGGGCCGGGGTCGGTGCGGTGCTCGACGCCCACCTGAGCGACCCGGCGCTGCGGGCCGCCGCCGCCCGCAACGGGCTGGCGGTGCTGGCCCGGCCCCGGCCACCGGCGCTGGTCGTCGGCGGGCGGGCCGACCTGGCCGTCTTCGCCGACGACGGCTCCTGCCTGGTCACCGTGATCGCCGGCCGGCTGGTGCACCGCCGCGCCTGACCGTGCCGGGTGCCAAGCGAGAGCTTGCCGAAGGGTCAGGAGTATCGGATCCAGTGCCGATCGACGCCCTGCCCGATGCCGAGGAACTGCGTCTCGCCGTAGAGGATCTGGATCGTGCCGTCGGGCAGGGTTGCCACGCTCGCCTGATCGTCCGGCTTGGCGCGCAGCCGCTCGCGCAGCTCGGGAACGTCCACGTAGCGGCCGTTCGCCACGAAGCCCACCCCGCCGTAGCTGCTGCTGACCACCAGGACGCCATCGCCGGCGGCGGCCACCTCGTACGTGTCGTCGGGCAGGGGTGGACCGGGCCGCCAGCGGTCGTCGGCCAGCCGCCACACCCCGTTCGGCCGGTCCGTCCGCACCAGCCAGACCTCGCGGCCGTCGGGTGAGATGGCGAAGTGCCGGGCAGCGGGGATGACCGGCAGCTTGCGCCAGGGGCCGCCCCCGTAGTCACTGGTGTAGACCGTCAGCCGGTCGCCCGCGGTGACGGTGAGCCAGTACCGCCCGTCCGAACCGGGAAGGAAGGCGTTCTCCCCGCCGGGCCGCAGGGCCACCGGTGGCTGATGCGCCAGCGGCGTCCCGTCGAGCAGCACCACCTTCAGCTCGGCGCAGGTGGCGGGAGGTTGTGCGCCCTCCTGGGACGCGGGGCACCCGAGGTGCGGACCGTCCGGAGCGGCGACGCTGCGCCAGAGCGCCTCGGGCGGCGAACTCAGCGGGTGCCTGGTCCAGCTGTCGCCACCGTCGTCGGTGATCAGGTAGCGGTCACCCACGACCACGATCAGCGTCTGGTTGTCCACCGGCATCAGCCGCGCGGCGCCATCCGGGGCCGGCGTCAGCGCCGTCCGTTGCCAGCTCGCACCGCCGTCGGTGGTCCGCGCGACGGTACGCCGGCAGCCGTGGGCGGAGAAGTCCCCCGGCTCGCAGGTGTCGAAGAGCGCCCAGCCGTCGTCGCCGCTGATGAAACGCAGCTCGGCCAGACTGCCCGGTACGCCCGGCAGCGCGACCTTCCGCTCGGTGACCTTTCCGGTCGGGGACACGGAGACGGTGGGCGAGGGTGACGGCGCCGACCGGTCGCCCCGGCCGGCGACCGCGTAGCCGCCGGCCGAGCCGGCGAGCAGCAGGGCGGCCAGGCCGGCCAGCAGGCCACGCCGGCGCCGGCGGCGGTCCCGGACCCGGCGCTGCGCCTCGGGTACGCCCGGCGGCCGGAAGCTGTCCCGCGCCGCGGCCTCGAACTCGGCGAACATCTCGTCGACAGCGGTCTCAGGCACGGCCGTCCTCCGATCCGGTCTCGGTGAAGTAATCGGCCAGCGCGGCGCGGCCCCGGGAGAGCCAGGACCGGACCGTGCCCTCGGGGGCGCCGACCAGCTCGGCGATCTCGGCGACGCTCAGCTGGGCCAGGTGGTACAGCACGATCACCCGGCGCTGGTTGGCGGGCAGGGTGGCCAGCGCCCGGGTCAGCGCCACCCGGTCGGGTTGCGGGCCCGGCACGTGCTCCTCGCGCTGTCGGGCCAGGTGCCGCACGGTGGTACGCACCCGGCGCAGCCGGCTGGTCGCCAGGTTCCATGCCACCCGGCGGACGAACGCCGACGGGTCGTCGTACCCGCTGATCCGGGTCCAGCGTTCCAGCGTCCGGCAGAACGCCTCCTGGGTCAGGTCCTGTGCCTCGGCGTGGTCGCCTAGGTACGCGTAGAGCTGCACGGCGATCCGGTGGAAGTGGGCCTGGTAGAAGTCGGTGAAGTCCACCGGTGCTGCCACGGACCGGGGTGGCCCGGTCTGTTGCCGTACGGTCATGGCGTTCCTCTGTGGTCGGCGGGTTCCGCCCGTGTCACGTGTGGCCCGCCACATTCGCTGCACCCGATTTGCGGCAGACCGGTTGACGGCCCGGGATCGGGCGTAACTTGGGGATCATGCCTGTGCCGAGCGATCCGAATCCCCGACTCCAGTCGTACGCCGACCCGCAGCGCCTGGTCACCACGGAGTGGCTGGCCGAGCACCTGGGCGACGAAGGTCTCGTGGTGGTCGAGTCCGACGAGGACGTGCTCCTCTACGACACCGGCCACATCCCCGGCGCCGTGAAGGTCGACTGGCACACCGAGCTGAACGACCAGGTGACCCGGGACTACCTGGACGCGAAGAGCTTCGCCGAGCTCTGCGCCGCGAAGGGCATCGGCCGGGACGACACGGTGGTCTTCTACGGCGACAACTTCAACTGGTGGGCCGCGTACGCCCTCTGGGTCTTCTCCCTCTTCGGTCACCCGGACGTGCGGCTGCTGGACGGGGGCCGGCAGAAGTGGATCGCCGAGGGGCGGGAGCTGACCAAGGAGAAGGTCACCCGGCCGCGCGCCGAGTACCCGGTGCCGGAGCGGAACGACACGCCGATCCGGGCGTACCGGGAGCAGGTCATGGCGCACGTGGCCGCCGGCCGGCCGCTGGTCGATGTGCGCTCGCCGGGCGAGTACACCGGCGAGATGCTGCACATGCCGGACTATCCGCAGGAGGGTGCGCTGCGTGGCGGGCACATCCCGGGCGCGCTGAGCAAGCCGTGGAAGTCCGCGGCGAACGACGACGGCACCTTCAAGTCCGCCGACGAACTGCGCACGATCTACGCCGACCAGCTCGGGCTCAGCCCGTCCGACGACGTGGTGGCGTACTGCCGGATCGGCGAGCGCTCCAGCCACACCTGGTTCGTGCTGCACCACCTGCTCGGCTACCCGCAGGTCCGCAACTACGACGGTTCGTGGACCGAGTGGGGCAACCTGGTCCGGGCCCCCGTCGTGAAGGGCGACCAGCCGGGGGGCCTCGCCGGCTGATCCGGCGCCCGCGCGTTTCGCGGCAAGTCGCGGTGTCCCACTGCGGGGAGACCGCGACTTGCCGCATCGGGGGTCAGCGACCGGCCAGGTAACGCTGGAGGGTCGGTGCGATCCAGGCGACCAGTTCGTCGGCGTCCATGCCGACGATCGGCGGCAGGCGCACGATGTAGCGGGTGAAGGCGAGGCCGAGGACCTGGCTGGCCACCAGGCCGGCTCGACGGGCCATGGCCGCCGGGTCGGTGCCGATCTTGGCCACCTCGGCGGCGAGCTGATCGGCGAAGACCCCCCGCATCCGTTCGGCCGCACCCGGGTTGGTGCTGGCGGCGCGCAACAGGGCGACCAGGGTCTCGTCGCCCTCCCACCGGTTGAGGAAGTGCCGCGCGAGCACCTCGCCGAGCTGTTCCCGGGGCACCTCGCCCAGGTCGGGCAGGCGTAGGTCGAACTCCGCCGCCGCCGCGAAGAGGCCCTCCTTGCTGCCGTAGTAGCGCATCACCATCGACGGATCGATCCGGGCGTCGGCGGCGATGGCCCGGATGGTGGCGCGTTCGTACCCGTCGGCGGCGAAGCGTTCCCTGGCGGCGCGCAGGATCGCGGCCCGAGTGGCGTCCGAGCGGCGGGTGCCGGGTGCCGTGTCGGTCATGTCAACGACTGTAGGCCAACAAGCGTTGACAGAGAAGTCGACCCACGCCTAGCGTTGTCAACAACCGTTGGCAAACAGGTGTTGGCATGCGGAGGTGGGTCATGTTGCCTGAGCGCACCGATGTCCTCGTGGTGGGAGCCGGTCCGACCGGCCTGGCCGCGGCCGTGGCCCTGGCCGGGCACGGCGTGACGGCCACCGTCGTCGACCGGCTCACTGCGCCACCGGTCACCTCCCGGGCGGCCGTGGTGCACGCCGGCACTCTGGAGGTGCTCGACCGGATCGGGGCCGCCGCCCCGCTCGTCGCCCGCGGCCTGCCGTCGGCCCGGTTCACCGTGCGCGACCGCGACCGGGTCCTGTTCACCGTTCCCTTCGACCGGCTGCCGTCCCGGTACCCGTACGCGCTGATGGTTTCCCAGTCCGAGACCGAGGCGGTCCTCGCCGACCGGCTGGCCGCGCTCGGCGGCCGGGTGCTCCGGCCGTACCAGCTGACCGGCCTCGCCCTCGACGACGCCGGCGCCACCGCCCGCTTCGCCGGCGGGGAGACGGTCCGGGCCCGGTGGGTGATCGGCGCGGACGGCATGCACAGCGCGGTCCGGGAGTTGGCCGGCATCGACTTCGGTGCCCCTGCCGACCCGGGCGAGTCGTTCCTGCTCGCGGATGTGCGGGTGGACAGCGCGCTGCCCCGTGGGGAGACCGTGCTCTTCCTGGCCCGGCAGGGGCCGCTGGTCTGGGCGCCGCTGCCCGACGGCGTGGTCCGGCTGGTCGCCGCGGTGGCCGACGCGCCGCGTGACCCGGACGCCGCCCGGTTCCAGGCGCTGCTCGACGAGCGGGGCCCCGCCCGCCGGCCGGACCGGGTCACCGAGCTGCTCTGGACCTCACGGTTCCGGGTCCACCACCGGATCGCCGGGGCGTACCGGGCCGGGCGGGTGCTGCTCGCCGGGGACGCCGCCCACGTGCACAGCCCCGCCGGCGGGCAGGGGATGA
>NZ_JAPDPH010000161.1 GCF_026013475.1 Micromonospora yasonensis
TACTGAAGGTCAATGCCGAGGGATACATGACGTTCCCCGCCTTGAAGGCGAAGCTTTCGGCGGTCACCTACAGCAGCGCAAACCCTGAGGTAGCGGACGTTCGTCCTACAGGAATCGTGAGGCCGGTATCGGACGGCACGACGACCATTACCGTAAAAGGCACTCATGAGGGCGTAACCAAAGAAGATGCGTTGAAGGTCAGGGTCAAGGGCGGCGTCATTTATGTCGGCGAGGACATGATTGGCGCATCCTTGCTGGTCGAAGGAAAAGAGGCGTACGGCGAGTTCGGCCTGACCGATGGGCTCCGCTACGAGATAGAGGGCAGGTCGGCCAAGGGCGGTTCCATCGGGTTGGACGCGGCACAGATCAGATGGCATGGCGGTATTGTCGATCTGGCTGGCGGCGATAAATACAAGCCGGTCGCCATCAGGGAAGTAGATACGTTTACCTTCAAACACGACAAGATCATCACGCCGGACATCGCGGTGCCTACGAGAGGCGTCGTTTGGGCAGACGTGACTCTGGACGGTAAAAACTTCACGACCAACAGGGTCTTCCTGGACCTCCTGCCATACCACAACCTTGCGAAGACGGCTGAAGTAACCGCCAGTCATCAGCAAGATGCGATGGAGCACCTCACCGATGGGAAGGCGATCGACGCAACTCACTTCGATGGTTTGAAGTGGTCGGTAGCGGCGAACGAACAGTCCTGGATCCAGTTCAAGCTTCCGACAAAGTCCGAGATTTCGAATATCGACATAAACTTCAACTCACTGAATCAGAAGTATCTCAGCACGCCCAAGACGATCAAGATCCAAACCAGCGCCGACGGCGTGAGCTGGAGTGATGCCAGCACAATCAACGGCCCCACGGGCACCGCTTGGTTCGGGTTCTATAACAAGTACCCGTTGAACGCGCAAGCCCAGTACGTCAAGTTGGTCTTCGATGGCGGAGCAAACGGGTCAACGATTGACCTGCTCGAGGTGGCCATAAACGGTCGGTAGGTGACGCGGAAACCGTCACGCTCGCGGCCCTCCTCGCCGGAGCTTGAGTCGATACAAGGCGCTGACCCGAACATTCCGGGTCAGCGCCTTGTATGGAGGTGACACTACCCGCCGTCACCCTCAAGGCGGGCCGGAACACGATCACCATCAGTCCGTTGCGCTCTGGCGGGGCCCGCTCTACAGCGAGTTGGACATCTTTGAGTACCTGCCCAACGGCGGCTGGGCGCACCATGCCCAGTCACCCACCAGACCACGTGGTCCACCTATGGCACGCCAGTACATGACGGCGGCCTACCAGAGGTGATTCATCGACACCGCCGGGCACAGCGGCGGCACCAGCACCTACATCCAATCGGCGGACTGGGCTCAGGTCCGGTACGGATCCGCCTACCACCTCCACTTCGAGGAGAAACCCCCATGACCACTCGCGCCCTGGTAAGAGACCACCCGTGGTCGACAGAGAAGGCCCGCGCGGGCATGATGGACCTCGCCATCGTCGCAAGAGCTTCGATGGCGGGCACCGAGCTACGCGTCCTGCCGGAGCACCTCGTGCGGCGCACTTCGGCGGGCCCGCAGCGAGCCGTACGCATCCTGATCTCCGGCGACAGCGTCGCCGCCACGGATCAGTATCCCGGTTGGGAGTTCACCGCCGAGATCGCCGGGCGCGGACCGGTCCCGATCGAGGTGCTGCCCGCGCGTGGCGGTCCGCGACTACTGCTGCCCGCCGAGGACGAACGGCGCGAGGTACGCCTTGAGGTACGCAACGGCGACACGCACGCCGTCCTGGAGTTCACGCTGGAGCCCCCGCGTAACTGGGCAATCCACCTCGTGCACCATTCGCACCTCGACATCGGCTACACGGATCCGCAAGGCACGGTGCTCAGCCAGCACGTCGCCTTCCTCGACTCCTGCCTCGACCTGACCCGCGTCACCGACGGCTGGCCCGAGGAGTCCCGGTTCCGCTGGGCCGTGGAATCACTCTGGTCGTTCCAGCAGTGGGCTGCGGCTCGGCCGCCCGAGCGAGTCGCGGAGTTCGTCGACCGCGTACGCGCCGGCCAGATCGAGCTGACCGCGATGCCGTACAACCTGCACACCGACGCGTGCTCCACCGACGAGCTGCACGAGCTGCTGGGTCTCGCCCGGCAGGTCCGCCGCGACTACGGCGTTCCCATCCGGTCCGCCATGCAGACCGACGTGCCCGGCACCGTCGCCGGCCTGCCGGACGCGCTGGCGCAGCTCGACATCAGGTATCTGTCCGTGGCGCACAACTGGGCCGGCCGGTCGGTGCCGAACCTCACCGGCGGCTCGAAGCTCCCGCGGTTGTTCCGGTGGCGCTCACCGTCGGGCAACGAGGTGCTGGTGTGGATGACCGACACCCCGCACGGCTTCGCCTACATGGAAGGCCCCATGTTGGGCTTCGACACGTCATATGAGGTGGTCGACGATCTGCTCCCCGCGTACCTGACATCCTTGGCGACGCGGCCGTACCCGTTTCCGTTCGGGACGTTAGGCTGGTACGGCCCGGCGGTGACGGACCGCGAGCCGTACCCGGGGGACGTGCTGCACCTGCGGGTCCAGGGCCATTTCGGAGACAACGCGCCACCTCGGCTCATTCTCGCCGAGACGGTGCGCCGCTGGAACGAGACCTGGGACAGCCCGACGCTGCGGCTGTCCACCAACACCGACTTTTTCCTCGACGCCGAGGCACGGCTGGGTGACCGCATTCCCACGTTCGAGGGCGACTGGGGCGACTGGTGGGTCGACGGAATCGGATCGGGCGCCCGCCCGCAGGCAATGGTACGCCGGGCCCAGGCATCGGTGACCGACGCGCAGAGCCTCTACGGCATGGCGGCGCTCATCGGGGGAACCGCGTTGTCCGGCGCGCTGGCGCCGGCCGCGCAGGACGGCGCCGCTGCCGTCTACCACTCCGTGTCCCTGTTCAACGAACACACCTGGGGGGCCGCCGATCCGTGGACCCACGGCGACAGCGGCACGCAGTCCGGTGAGCAGCAGTGGCACTGGAAGTACGCCCATGCCCTGCACGGCCACGACGATGCCGCCACCCTCCTGGACCACGCATCCGCCGCGCTCGGCGCGGTGCTGCCGGCCGGCGACCGCGCGGACGTGACCTTCTGGGCGGCCAACACCACGCCCACGGCGCGCACGTCAACCGTCGAACTGTTCGTCCGGGAGAGCCGCGTCCCGCTGGACCGGCCGCTTGTGGTCACCGACGGGCGCGACGGCACCCGCCTGCCCGCGGTGGAGGAACCCCAGGTCAACCCCGTACACCGGGACGCGGGGCGGTGGCTGCGGGTCACGGTGCCGGACGTGCCGGCGTTCGGCCTGGTCCGGCTGGACGTGACCGGGACCGTCAACCCGCGGGCACCGCAGCCCGCCGGCGCGATGCCGCCGGCGTTCGACGTGGCGGCCAGCACCGCGCCCCCGCAGACGCTGGACGGCCTGCCGACCGAGCGCGACCTCGTCCTGGAGAACGACCACCTACGAGTACGGGTGGACCTGCGCCGGGCCTGCATCGCGAGCCTGGTCGAGAAGGCGACCGGCCGGGAACTGGTCAACCAGAACGCGGTGGTCGGCTTCAACGGCTACGTCTACGACACCTACGCCACCGCCGGCGGCGTCAACCACCAGAGCGGCAAGTCCCAGGTCAGCGGGGAGCTGGAGCTGCTCGGCAGCCGCCGACTGGCCCGACCCGCGGTGCTGCTGGAACGCACCGACGACGCACTGGAGCAACGCCTCACCTACGAGTACGCGGCCGACGGCGTCCGCTCGGCGCGGACCACGATCCAGCTCGGGCACCACGCGCCGTACGTCGTCGTCGACAACCACCTCGACAAGCCGGCGACCATGACGAAGGAGAGCGCCTACTTCGCGTTCCCCTTCGGCCTGGACCGGCCGGTCGTGCACTACGAGATCACCGGCGCGCTGACCGGCAACGACCTGGCGCACGTGCCCGGCGCACCGCGGCACATGCGCGCCGTCCGGTCGTTCGTGTCGCTGCAGGACGCGGCCGGCCCGGTCTGCTGGGTGACGCGGGACGCGCCACTCGTCGAGCCGGAGACCATCGCGCTGCCCTACACACCGTTTCCGGACAGCACGGCCCCGCGCGAGCCGGCCACGCTCTACTCGTGGGTCCACAACAACATCTGGGACACCAACTTCCCCTCCCAGCAGGCGTTCGACACGACCTTCCGGTACGCGATCGGCGTACGGCGAGCCGGCGAGGATCTGCACGCCGACGCGCTCGCACTGCGCACGGCGAACGAGATCAACCATCCGCTGATCGCGGTGGCCGCGCACGGCCGCTCGGACCTCGACGCACCCGCCGAGGTGGCCCTGCTCTCGGTGGACGATCCACGTGTCGCCGTGCTCGGCGTGATCCCGCTGCCCGCCTCAGAGGCCGCCGGCACGCCCGCTGGCCTCCTCGTCCGGCTGCAATCCTTCGCCACCGAACAACTCGACGTCCGGCTGCGCTGCGGCTTCCCGGTCGCCGCCGCGGCCCGCGCCACCTACCTGGGCGACCCCACCGGGCCCGCCACGATCGACGGCGACGAGGTCGTCACCGCGATACCCCGGCTCGGTGTTGTCGCGGTGCACCTGCAGCCCGCCGACAACCGCTGAGATCTCGTAGCCGGGAGGGATAGACCTCCCGGCTACGCGCAGCTCTGGCCGGAGCACATACGCATGGCCGCGCTGGCCAGACTGGCCTACGGCCATCACGTGATCGGGTCGGCGGGGGTCAGCCGCCCGCGAGGAGATCGGTGAGTTCCACCGGTCGTGGGCGCACACATCGGCTCGCCACCACGACGCCACTCCCGGCATGTGCGGCGAGCAGCAGCGACTGCATCACATCCAGTACGTGGAAACCCAACTCTCCGCTCGCGCGCAGCGTCTGCCCCGGCGGTGTGCACACGAGGTCGGCGAGGCCGTAGCCGCGGCTGGCTTTCTCGTACCCGGCGCTCACCGGCAGGCGACGCCACCCGGAGTCGGAGTCCGTACGAACGAGCGGATCACCGCCGAACGCGTTCGGATCGGGAACCACCAGTGATCCATGTGTCCCATGGACTTCGATGCTCGCCGCCGTGGTAGCGAGGCAGTCGAAGCTCATGACCAGGGTAGACAGGACGCCGTTCGCGTGCTGGAGGACGCCGGTGACGTGGGTGTCGACCTCGACGGCGATGGCTTCGCCTGCGCGGGGACCGGAGCCGATGGTGCGGGTGGGTCGGCTACGGCGCGCGGCGCCGAGGACGGTGGTGACCGGACCGAGCAGGGTGACCAGCGCGCTGATGTAGTACGGCCCCATGTCGTACAGTGGCCCGCCCCCCGGCAGGTAGTAGAAGTCGGGGTTGGGGTGCCAGCGTTCGTGGCCGGCGGTGACCATGGTCGCGGTGGCCGCGACGGGCGGTCCGATCAAGCCGTCGTCGATGGCCTTGCGGGCGGTCTGGATGCCGGTGCCGAGCACGGTGTCCGGGGCACAGCCGAGGGCGATGCCGCGGGCGTTGGCCGCGGCCAGGATCGCGCTGGCCTGCTCGGTGGTCGCGGCGAGGGGCTTTTCGCTGTATACGCGCTTGCCCGCCGCTATCGCCGCAAGGGACACCTCGGCGTGGGCGGCAGGAACGGTGAGATTCAGCACCGCCTCGACGTCATCGGCGGCCAGCAACTCGGCGACGCTCACCGCGCGGACCTCGGACCCGGTGCCGGCCAGCGCGCGGGCGCGCTCGGCATCGAGGTCGGCGACGGCGACCAGGCTCAGTTGGGGAAGGCGGGTCAGCGTCTCCAGGTACTGCGACGCGATGTTGCCGCAGCCGATGATTCCGACGTTCACCGGCTCGCCCACAGCAAGCCCCTTTCGATGACGGTCCGCACGCTCGGGTGCTCCAGTACGTCCAGGCTGTGCCCGGCGGTGACGACGAAGATCTTCCCGGCTCCCCAGCGCCGGGTCCAGATCGCCGGTGAGGTCACCGGGCGCCGCCAGGGGTCCCCGGTGCGGGCCGGGACCGTCGTCGTGGCCAGCACGTCGTTGTACGGGTCGGTGAGCACCCAGTACTGTTCCGTGACCAGGTCGAAGTCGTCGATGCCGGCGGTGATCGGGTGCTCGTGCGCGGCCGGCAGCATGGTGATCCGGTGTGGCAGGAAGACGTCGTCCGGCACGCCTTCGCACTCGTCGGGAGCCTTGGCCGGGTGGCAGGCGAACTGCCCGCCCACCATCTGGCAGTAGGCGGGAGTGTTGCGGTAGGCATCGATGATCCCGCCGTGCCAGCCGGCGAATCCGGTCCCCGCCCGCACCGCCGCTTCCAGCGCCGCGAACTGCTGCGGTTCGATGCTGCCCATCGTGTAGCACTGCAGGATCAGGTCGACACCGGCCAGGTACTCGCCGTCGGCGTAGACGGCGGGTGAGTCGGCGACGTCGACTGCGTAGCCGTTCGCGCGCAGACCCGGGATGAACAGGTCCGTGGCGGCGACGGGCGCATGGCCCTCCCAACCGCCACGAACGACGAGCGCGGCGCGCGTCATCGGTCGCAGCCTCCGTCGCCGTCAGGCCGTACGTGCAGGCCGACGACATCCTCGACACCCCGCCACGCGTAGGGGTCCTCCCCCGCAACCATGACGATGTCGCGGAAGTCGTGCTTGCCGATGTGGCAATCGCTGGGCAGTGGCCCCCACGGCAAGAGCGATTCGGCGGACATGTAGTGGCCCACGAACGCGCGGCGGAATCCGCAGTCGGCCGTGTTGGGCAGGGACCGGTGCAGCAGGTATCCGTGGAAGAACACCGCCGCGCCAGCCGGCACCTCGACGGGTACCGCCTCCCCATCAGAGAAAGGGAAGTTGTAGGCCTCGACCGTGCAGTCGAAGCGCGGATCGGCGTGGTCCCGGTCGGGGTAGAGCACCCCGGTCCGATGGGACTCGGGAAGCACCCACAGACAGCCGTTGTCGACGGTGGCGGCGTCGAGCGCGATCCAGGCCGCGTACAGTGACCGGTCCCGGGTCGGGATGAAGAACTCGTCCTGGTGCCATGCCTGGCCGGGCTTGCCCGCGGACTTGACGAACAGCATCGACTGCATCGACTTCACGTTCGGACCGATCAGCTTCGTCAGCACGGCCACCAGGCGGGGATGCGCCAGCGCCGCAGTGAAGATCGCCGACGCCTTGTGCGGCTGGTGCAAGCACAGGAAGCGCCGCATCACGTCGATGTCGGCGAGTCCGTGCGTGGGTTGCCGATCGAGGCGCAGCTGGGCCCGGCAGATCTGGGCCGCTTCGGTGTTGAGCGCGGCGACCTCGTCGGCGGTCAGGGCATCCGGCAGAACGCCGTAGCCGTTCGCCTTCACCTGCGCGATCAGCGCATCCGGTATTTCGTCGGGCGGGGATGTCCCGGTCTGGGATCGGGGGGCCAAAGTAGTCATGTCACCTTCTCGGTCAGGCGTGTCGCCTCGACGGTGGCATGCGTGGGACGCAGAAGCCATGCCCAGTACAAGCGGATAGCATGCCTGATCGTGACACCGGAAGTCGTTGCGTGCGGTGGAACGCGGGTCGCGCACTACCCGCCGGGGTCCACCTACGGGCCGGTCACGTTGCACGACTTCGAGTTCGTCTGGCTGCTCTCCGGCACGTCCGTCTGGCAGTCCGGCCAGCGGCGGCTGCAGCTTCGACCGGGAATGCTCCTGCTGACCCGCCCAGGGACAACCCACCAGTTCAGCTGGGATGCCGAAGCACCGTCGGCGCACGCCTACGTGCACTTCAGCCTCGACGCTGGCGGGGGCGACGCCGCCGCCTGGCCCGACTGCCGAACGCTGTCACCGGGCGACCCACTGGCTGCGCTGTGCCGCTACCTGCTCCGGCTCGGCGCCGACCCGTCACCGGCGTCCGCGGTGCGCCAACGTGCCGTGCTCGGCTGGCTGCTCGAACTGTTCGCCGACCCGTTGGTCGCCGATCCCCGTGGCGAACGTGCCCTGGACCCGTACCTCAGGCGGCTGGTCGAGCACGTCGCTGGCCGGTGGAGAGACGGCGTGGCGCGCCCGGTGCCGGTGGCGGAACTGGCCGCCGCTGCCGGCGTTTCCGCGGGCCACCTGGCACGGTTGTTCCGGGCGCGATACCAGGTCGGCCCCGCTGCTGCACTGGAAATGATCAGGATGGCCCGAGCCGCCGTGTTGCTGCGACACAGCAACCTTCGCATCGAGGACGTCGGCTCCGCCTGCGGCTTCGTGAGCGCCTTCCACTTCTCCCGGCGCTTCCGCCACAGCTATGGGATTCCGCCGAGCAGCTACCGGACCGCGGACACGCCGCCTGACCCCGAACAGCCGCTGGCCAGAGCCGGGCTGGCGCCCTTGGCTGCCGGGTTGCTCTTCAGCCAGGACGCCTGAACGGACGGACCACCGCGGCGGCCCCGAGAGCACCACGACCACTCGGCGTGGAGCGCCTGGCGGGCCGGTTTGATGGACGAGCAGGCCGGGCAAAGTCGGAGACGGCCCAGACGTGGAGCGCGTCATACGCGGCGGCCAGCCAGGCCTCGGCGTAGGCCGCCGAAGTCCCCCCAATGCACCGCCCGGCTGTCGACCCAACCGGCAAGGATACGTGTGATCGCCGGGAAACCGGGTAGTGCCCAGCGTCCGGGTGTCGGGCCGGCCGCAGAGCAGGAGGGGCGCCCGAAGGTGGGACTGACCGATGAATTTTTCGACGAATTCACCAGGCGGGCCTCCAGGAGGCTGCGCGCCCGGGACTTCGGGACGATCCGACTCGACGCCAGCGCGGACGGCCGGACCGACCACTGGTATTTCACGGTCACGAATGGAACCGTCACGGTCAGCAGGGACAAACGGCCCGCCGACTGCGTCATGCGCGCCGACCCGGAGTTCTTCGAGGCGCTGCTGACCGGGCGGACCAACTTGGACGCCGCAGTGCTGCGGCGCCGTTACACGTTAGAGGGCGACCCGACGAAACTGTACTTGCTGGAGCGGATGCTGCCTGACCCACCCGGCGCCCGGGACCCCCGGGTCCTGGCTCCCACCGCCGCCGCGGCACCGGAGTATCCGACCGACCGCTTTCAGCGGCGGACAACGGCTAGGGAGGACAGCAAGAGGAGACGCCACCGCCAGTTCGGCGTCCTCGACGGCAACACCTTCGCGGTCAGCGACGGTCACGGCGACATCGTCCCGTCGCCGGACTATCTGACCGGGCTGTACTCGTTCGACACCCGGTTCCTGTCGGTGTGGCGGCTGACCGTTGACGGCGAGCGGCTGCACTCGCTCTCGGTGGACAACCTGCAGTACTACCAGGTGCGGTTCTTCCTGGTCCCCGGCGAACCGACGCAATACGTCAATGCCAAGGTGACGGTGATCCGGGACCGCTCGCTGGGCGGGAGCATGCAGGAGCGGGTGACGGTGCTCAACCATGATGCCAAGCCGGTGCGGCTACGGGTCCGAATGGAGATCGAAAGCGACTTCGCGGACCTGTTCGAAGCCACGGGCGTGCCGGCGAAGCCGGGCCGGACGACGGCTGAGGTCGCCGACGACCAACTGCGCCTGAGGTACGACCGGGAGACGTTCACCCGCGCGACGGTCGTCTCGTCGTCGGTCCCGGCCACCATCGACCAGCGCGGGATGACCTTCGACATCCAGGTGGAGCCGCACGGTGCCTGGGCCACCGACCTGCAGGTGGAGGCCGTGGTGACCGGGGCGCACGGCCGGGACATCCGGGAGAGCCTGCGCAGCTACGCGAACCGGACCCAGAAGCAGATGCGCCAGCAGCTGGACGAGTGGCTCGCCGGGGCACCCCGCCTGCTCGCCGACTCGCGGCCGTTGATGGTGACGTACCAGCGGAGCCTGGTCGACCTGGCGGCCCTGCGCTACCGGACCCTCCTCTTCTGGGAGCCGGTGCCGGTCGCCGGGTCGCCGTGGTTCATGACCCTCTTCGGCCGGGACAGCATCCTCACCTGCCTGCAGGCGCTGCCGTTCAAGCCGGAACTGGCCGCCCCGACGCTGCGGGTGCTCGCCACGAACCAGTCCACCAAGCTGGACGACTTCCGGGAACGGGACCCGGGCAAGATCATGCAGGAGATCCGGTACGGCGAGCTGGCGGCCTTCGAGGAGGAACCGTACGCGGTGTACTACGGGGCGGCGGACACCACAGCACTGTTCGTGGTGCTGCTCGACGAGTACGAGCGGTGGTCCGGCGACGTCGAACTGGTGAAAAACCTGGAGTCGAACGTTCGGGCGGCGCTCGACTGGATCGACACCTACGCCGACCTGCTCGGCAACGGCTATGTCTGGTATCAGCGGCGGAACACCCGGCACGGGTCGCCCAACCAGTGCTGGAAGGTCTCCTGGGACGCGATCTCCTACCGGGACGGCCGGCTGCCGGGCTTTCCCCGGGCCACCTGCGAGCTGCAGGGTTACGCCTACGACGCGAAGATCCGGGCCGCCCGGCTGGCGCGGGAGTTCTGGGGCGACCCAGGGTACGCCGACCGGCTGGAACGCGACGCGGCGGAGCTGAAGGAACGGTTCAACCGGGACTTCTGGGTAGCCAACGGGGAGTACTACGCGTTGGCCCTCGACGCGGACGGCTCCCAGGTCGACGCGCTCGCTTCGAACATGGGTCACCTGCTGTGGAGCGGGATCGTCGACGACTCGCGGGCGGCGCGGGTGGCCGAACTGCTGATGAGCCCACGGTTGTTCTCCGGGTGGGGGGTGCGGACGCTGGCGACGGACCAGACCCGGTTCAACCCGGTCGGCTACCACGTGGGCACGGTCTGGCCGTTCGACAACTCGTTCATCGCCTGGGGCCTGCGCCGGTACGGCTTCCACGAGGAGGCCGCGCGGATCTCCCAGGCGATGCTCGACGCGGCTGAGCACTTCGGGGGCCGGCTGCCGGAGGCGTTCGCCGGTTACGACCGCGCCCTGACCAGGTACCCGGTGCCGTATCCAACCGCGTGCAGCCCGCAGGCCTGGTCCGCCGGGGCACCCCTGCTGCTGCTCCGCACGATGCTCGGACTGCAACCGCTCGACGGGCACCTGATGATCGATCCCGCGCCGCCAGAAGGGCTGGGCCGCATCGAGCTGATGGACATCCCCGGCCGGTGGGGGCGGATCGACGCGCTGGGGCGCAGCCGGGCCGGCGCCGACAAGCAGAGACCAGTCACCTGAGTTGGCCGGCCGTCAGCCGTTGGGATGCCGCCAGTGGATCTGCGACAATGAACCACGGCTTCCCGGTGGCGAGACGGTGCGGATCCGCTGGCAGCCGCCTCGGCCGCTAGGCGCAGCTGGGTGTTGATCTCGTGGGCGGCAGCCTACGCGGGGGTCAGTTCCCCCGCTCGCTGCCTGCGGCGCCCGGCCGCTGGCGAGCCGTCGCGTCGACGTTCGTGCCCGCGCACGAAGCGCTGGCGGTTGCCACCGACACGGGCGCGATCGCCATCAGGCCGCCGGCCGAGAGCAACGTCGAAGCGAGGATCGCGCCCGAGCGGCGCACCCGCTGGGTCTTCAGTGCCATCTGTATGCCTCCCCTACCTGAGGCACGGCGATCAATGCCGCACCGCTTGGCGCCGACCGTAGGGGAGTCGACAGGAAATCGATAGTGGGAAGATCCCGTGCGGTGCCCTTGCCTTCGGCACGGGCTCTCCTGACCTTGCTCGGACGTTTCTCGGGGTGCGGCGCAGCCCCGCGGAGGATGCACGGCCGGTCAGCCGCGGGCCGGCAGGCGCAGACCCGACATGCCGCCGTCGACGGCGAGAGAGGTGCCCGTCACCGCCCCGGCGGCCGGCGACGCCAAATACACCACCGCCGCCGCCACCTCCTGCGCGGTGACCAGGCGACCGGTGGGCTGGCGGGCAGCAAGCTGGCGCTTCTCGGCCTGCGGGTCGGCGGCGTTGGCGAGCAGCCGCGCCACCCACGGTGTGTCGACCGTGCCGGGCGCGACGCAGTTGACCCGGATACCCGCACCCACCAGGTCGGCGGCCATGGCGAGCGTCAACGCGTGCACCGCGCCCTTCGTCGCCGAGTACAGCGCCCGCTTGGGCAGGCCGGCAGTGGCCGCGATCGAGGAGATGTTGACGATCGCCGCGGCGCGGGACCGGCGCAGGTAGGGCAGGGCCGCGGCGGTGGTCCGGGCGACCCCGGTAACGTTCACGTCCAGGACGCGTGCCCATTGCCCGTCGTCGTTGTCCTCGACGGTGCCAACCGCGGAGATGCCCGCGTTGTTGACCAAGATGTCCACCCCACCGAACGCGTTCGCGACCGACTCCATCGCGGCGGTGAGCGAGGCGCGGTCTGCCACGTCGGCCCGTACCCCGTGGACGCGCGGGTCCTCTGGTGCGCCCGCCGGATCCAGGTCAAGCACCCCGACCCGGGCGCCACCGGCGAGCAGCGCCTCCATACAGGCGCGCCCGATCCCCGAGCCGCCACCAGTCACCACAGCCACCAAACCGTCAAACATCAAGAATCCTCTCCATCAATCCGAGTCGCCGTCGAAGCTGGTAGACCGCGGTCTGGAAGGCCGCGCGGTCGAGAGTGTCGAAGTACCGGTCGGGCAGGGTGTCGGCCGCGGGCGGTACGCCCAGACGCGCATTGACCTCGGCCATGAGCCGTAGCCGCTGGTAGCCGAGAGCGAGCACGTCGGGCCGGTCGCCGGTGACCGCCTCGACGAGGTCACCCACCCGGTCCAGGGACAGTGGCCGGGTCGGGGTGGAAGCGAACACACACACGCCCAGCGCGTCCAGGCCCGACCACAGGGCCATCAGCACTGCGGTCCGTTCCACATCGATCTCGCCCGCCGGTCGGGGCACCCGCGCCCCCAGCCGGCGCACCTCCGGATAGGCGTGTGGCAGGCCGTGCTCGGGGTCGAAGTCGAGGTCGTGTTCGCACACGTCGTAGCGCGGGCCGAAGGGCGCGACCGCGTAGCCGAGACCGAGGTTCGGCTGGTCCCGGGGGTCGAACGGAGGCAGCGCCACCCGCTTGACGGTGTCGGGGCCGGGCGGCGGGTAGGCCCTGCCGTCGAATGGCGTGCGGCCGGCGGCGCGCAGCGCCTCTGCGTACGACACGGGATCGACGCCCTGGCGCAGGCACTGGGCGTTGGCCTCAAGGACGGCATCGGTGTCGCTGACGCCGAGGTCGCGGCCGAGCGCCAAGAGGGCCTCCTGATGCAGCCCGGCACCCCGGAAAATCTTGATGCAGTCCGTCGGGCAGCCGGGGCAGGGGGCCACGCCGTCGGGGGCCGGCGGCGGTGTCATCACCGCGTCAGGCCCGACCGCGGGCCCCACGCCGAAGCCGGGCGCGGTGTGCTGCCAGACGGCGAGCGGGTTGTGTGCGGCCTGCTCGACGTACCAGTCGCTGATCTGGGTGACGGCGACCGGGTCGGCGACCGGCGGGCGGGCGATGCCGACGCAGACGACCGCTTTGACGTTCTTCGCGCCCCACACCGCGCCGAAGCCCAGGCGCGGCAGCGGATGCTGGCGACAGGTGACCACTGACGCGTACGGTGTGCCCGCCTCCCCCGCCGGGCCGATCACCGCGACGGCGGCGTTCGGGCCGTGCCGGGCGACGAGCGCCTCGGTGACCGTCCAGGTGTCGCTGCCCCACAGGTCGGCGGCGTCGCGCAGGCTCGCGGAGCCGGCGGTGACCAGGACGTACACCGGGTGTTCGGCGCGACCGCGCAGGACCACCCCGGTGCTGCCGGCGGCCCGCAGGCCGGCGGCGAACGGCCCCTCGGCGCGGGTCTCCGCGACCGTGCCGGACAGCGGCGACACCCCGACCGCGGCGATCCGGGCGAGCCCGGGTGCGGCGACCCCGGCGATGGTGGAGGCGACCAGCGCACTTGGCGCGTCGGCGGCGAGGCGCAGCGCTGCGTCCGGTGCGCCGGGCGGGACGTCGCCCCGGTCGGGCAGCGCGTCGAGGAGCAGGCGCAGCGCCTGTGTCGGGCCGCCGTACCCCTCGACCGGCCGGATCCGCACCCGACCGGTCGCCAGGTCGACGTCGACTATGCCCATGCCGGCCCGTCAGGGTAGGAGTAGGCGGCGATGCTGTCCGCGCTCATCTCGGCCGAGAAGCCGGGCTCGGTCGGTGCGACGTAGTAGCCGTCGCGGACGACCGCCGGCGCGAGGAAGTGCTCGTGCAGGTGGTCGACGAACTCGATGACCCGCTTCTCGGTGGTGCCCGACACCGCGACGAAGTCGAACATCGACAGGTGCTGGACGAGTTCGCACAAGCCGACGCCCCCGGCGTGCGGGCACACCGGCACACCGTACTTCGCGGCCAGCAGGAGGATCGCGACGTTTTCGTTGACCCCACCGACCCGGCACGCGTCGATCTGCACGAAGTCGACCGCGCCGGCCTGCAGCAGTTGTTTGAACACGATCCGGTTCTGCACGTGTTCGCCGGTCGCGACCCGGATCGGTCCCCCGTTCGGCGCAGCAGTGGCCAGGGCGGTGCGGATCGCGGCGTGGGCGAGCACGTCGTCGGGGCTGGTGGGCTCCTCGATCCACCACGGGTCGTACGGGGCCAGCGCCCGCATCCATTCGACCGCCACGCCGACGTCCCAACGTTGGTTGGCGTCGACCGCGATCCGGATGCCCGGGCCGACGGCCTCCCGAGCCACCTGGAAACGGTGGACGTCGTCGGACAGATCGGCGCCGACCTTCAGCTTGATCTGGGTGAACCCGTCGACCACGGCCTGCTTCGCCAGCCTGGCCAACTTCTCGTCGTCGTACCCGAGCCAGCCCGGTGAGGTGGTGTAGGCGGGATAGCCGCGGGCCCGCAGGGCGGCGATCCGCCCGGCCCGGCCGGGCTCGGCGGCCCGCAGGATCCGCAACGCCTCCTCGGGGGTGAGCGCGTCGGTGAGGTAGCGCCAGTCGACGAGGTCGACGATCTGCTCCGGGGTGAGATCGGCGAGATAACGCCAGACCGGCTTACCGGCGCGCTTGGCGACCAGGTCCCACATCGCGTTGATGAGCGCTGCGGCGGCGAGGTGCACTACCCCCTTCTCCGGCCCCAGCCAGCGCAGTTGCGAGTCGTGGGTGAGCTCGCGAGCGAATGCGCCGAGGTCGACGGCATCGGGATCGACGCCGACAACGAACGGGGCGAGCGTCTCGATCGCCATCCGGCAGATGTCGTTGCCGCGGCCGATGGTGAACGTGAACCCGTGCCCCTCCGGCCCTTCGTCGGTGCGCAGGATGACGTAGGCGGCCGAGTAGTCCGGGTCGGGGTTCATCGCGTCGGAGCCGTCCAGCTCACGCGACGTTGGAAACCGCACGTCGAAGGTGTCGACCGCGACGATCACGGCCATCAGGCGCTCCTCAGGACCGAACGCTGCCGCCCGAGGCCATCGATTTCGACCTCCATCACGTCGCCCGGCGCCAGGTACGGGAACCGGCCCGACAACGCCACACCCTGCGGCGTACCGGTGTTGATGAGGTCCCCCGGGTCGAGGACGGTGTACTGGGACAGGTGCCACACCAGCAACGCCACGCTGAAGATCATGTCCTTGGTGGAGGAGTCCTGCCGGACCTCGCCGTTGACCCAGGAGCGCAGCCCCAGTGCCTGCGGGTCGGTGATCTCGTCAGGCGTGACCAGCCACGGCCCGAGCGGCTGGAAGGTCTCACACGACTTCCCCTTCGACCACTGCCCGCCGGACTGGGCGAGCTGGAAGTCCCGCTCCGACACATCGTTGGACAGCACGAAACCGGCGATGTGCGCAAGCGCGTCCTCAGGCGAGGACAGGTACCGGGCACGCCGAGCGATCACCACACCCAGTTCCACCTCCCAGTCGGTCTTCGTCGATCCGCGCGGGATCAGCACGTCGTCGAACGGCCCGACGACGGTGTTCGGTGCCTTGTAGAAGACGATCGGGGTGATGGGCGGCTCCGATCCGGACTCGGCCGCGTGGGCGGCGTAGTTCTGGCCGATGCACAGGATCACGCCGGGGCGTACGATCGGGGCCCCGATCCGCTGGCCCGCGATGTCGATCTCGGGCAGACCCATCGCATCGCCTACGCGCCGCAACCCGTCGGAGGCGAAGAACGCCGGGTCGAGATCGGCGGTGACCGACGACAGATCGAAGTGGCGGCCGTCGGCGTACAGCACGGGCTTCTCCGCCCCCACCGGTCCCACCCGCATGAGC